>CAMDOA010000048.1 GCA_945903305.1 Chitinophaga pinensis | reverse complement strand
TTATTTAGTAACAGAAAAGCCATTCAACGCTTTGTGAATGGCTTTTCTATTTTATTATTTATTCTCATGATTACTTTTTAATTGAATTCAGCAAACGGCTAAAAGCTAATTGCTAAAAGCTTAAAATGCTATTCATCAATTTCATCAATTGGAACAAGCAATTCTTTCTTTGAAGCCAACAGTTTTTCGTATTCCTCTTTCGATCCTACCACTAAATTTTCGTACTCAGGTAAACCGGTACCGGCTGGAATCAGATGTCCGATAATTACATTTTCTTTCAATCCGTTCAGCATATCGGTTTTTCCGGTTATAGCTGCAGTGCTAAGAACCTTAGTTGTTTCCTGGAACGATGCGGCAGAAATCCAGCTCTTAGTTCCCAGAGATGCACGAGTGATACCCAACAACATTGGAGTGGAGGTAGCTGCAAATGCATCGCGGTATTCAACCAATGCTTTATCATTCCGGCGGAGAACAGAATTTTCTTCACGCACCTGACGAACAGTTACAATTTGTCCAACTTTTAAGTTGGCAGAAGCCCCTGCCTCAGTCACCACTTTTTTGTCGAACATATTTTCGTTCTCTTCAAGGAACTCATGCTTGTTCACCGCTTCACCTTCCAAGAAAGTGGTGTCACCCGGATCAACAATGTGCACCTTGCGCATCATTTGACGAACAATAGTTTCAATGTGTTTGTCATTGATTTTTACGCCCTGCAAACGATATACCTCCTGAATTTCATTTACCATGTACGACTGCAAAGCAAATGGACCTTTGATGTTTAATATATCAGAAGGTGTAATGGCACCATCAGATAACGGAGTGCCTGCTTTCACAAAATCACCATCCTGAATAAGGATGTGTTTGCTTAATGGAACAAGGTATTTCTTTTGTTCATTATCGCGCGATTCAACAATGATTTCGCGATTACCACGCTTTACTGTACCGAACTGCACTACTCCATCAATTTCACTTACAACAGCTGGGTTACTTGGATTTCGTGCTTCAAATAATTCAGTAACACGCGGAAGACCTCCGGTGATATCCCCTTTCAATTTTCCCATTGAACGAGGAATCTTAACAATGATTGCTCCAGGTAATACATCATCTCCATCTTCAATGTTGATGTGAGATCCAACCGGAATATTGTAAGATTTCAATTCGTTAGATCCTTTCATTACTTTAATAGAAGGAATCTTTGTTTTATCACGAGACTCAACAATCACCTTTTCTCTGTGACCGGTTTGCTCATCAGATTCTTCACGACAAGTGACACCTTCAATAATATTTTCGAATTCAATTTTTCCTTTGAATTCAGTAATGATTACTGCATTATATGGATCCCATGAACAAATCTCCTGACCCTTGGTTACTTTATCCCCTTCTTTAACATTAATGTAGGAACCATAAGGAATATTATAAGTAATTAATTGCTTGCCTGATTTAGGTTCTACAATTCTAAGTTCACCCATGCGGCTTAATACCACTTTTACATTAACTCCCTTTTCATTTTTGTAAGCTGTAATTTTTAGTTCTTCTGTTTGAATAACACCCTCAAATTTGGCTTCCAATTTTGATTCAGTAGTTCCTCCACCCGCAGCTCCACCGGTGTGGAATGTACGAAGTGTTAGTTGAGTTCCAGGCTCACCAATTGATTGAGCAGCAATGATTCCAACAGCGTCGCCTAATTCGGATGTTCTTCCGGTGGCAAGGTTTCGACCATAACATTTAACACATACTCCTTTCTTTGACTCGCAAGTTAGAACCGACCTGATTTCAACACTTTCAATAGAAGTATTATCAATCAATTTCGCCATGTCGTCAGTAATTTCTTCTCCACCTTTGATAATTAATTTATCGGTGAGAGGATCAACTACATTACTTAAAGCAACACGACCAATAATTCGATCGCTTAATGGTTCAACAATATCTTCATTATCTTTTAATGCTGAAATGGCAATTCCACGAAGTGTTTCGCAATCTGCTTCTGAAATAACAACATCCTGAGAAACATCCACCAATCGACGGGTTAAGTAACCTGCGTCGGCAGTTTTCAATGCTGTATCAGCAAGTCCCTTACGAGCACCGTGTGTTGAAATGAAATATTCCAAAACTGATAAACCATCTTTAAAGTTTGCAAGAATTGGATTCTCAATAATTTCACCACCTGTGTTTCCGCCTGACTTACGAGGCTTTTGCATCAATCCACGAATTCCACCCAACTGACGAATTTGTTCTTTAGATCCGCGGGCACCGGAATCCAACATCATAAACACAGAGTTAAATCCTTGCTTGTGGGCTGCTAATTCTTTTATTAAAACATCAGAAATTCTATTATTAACACGAGTCCATATATCAATAATTTGATTGTAGCGCTCGTTATTGGTAATCAAACCCATGTTATAATTATTCCAAACTTCATCTACTTCACCCTGAGCTGTCTTCAGCATTTTGTCTTTTGATTCTGATTCTAATAAATCAGAAATATTAAATGACAATCCGCCTTTGAATGCCATATTAAATCCAAGATGTTTTATTGCATCAAGGAATTTTGCTGTTTGTGGAATATCGGTCAACTTAATAACATTACTGATTACCTCACGCAAAGCCTTTTTAGTTAATAAAATATTTATGAACCCAACTTCTTGTGGTACAAACTCATTAAAAATAACTCTACCAACAGTGGTTTCAGTTAATTTATTAATCAGTTTTCCGTTTTCAAGAACATTCACTTTCACTCTAATCCAAGCATGCAAATCAAGTTTACCTTCATTGTAAGCAATTGTAACTTCTTCTGAAGAATAAAACGCTTTGCCTTCGCCTCTAACCTTTTCTTCCTTGGTTGATTTCTTTCCCTTCGAAATATAATATAGCCCTAAAACCATGTCCTGAGAAGGAACAGTAATTGGGGCGCCATTTTGCGGATTTAAAATATTATGTGAAGCGAGCATGAGTAGCTGTGCTTCTAAAATTGCTGCATTGCTTAATGGTACATGCACGGCCATTTGGTCACCATCGAAATCGGCGTTGAATGATCCGCAAACTAATGGATGAAGGTGAATCGCTTTTCCTTCAATCATTTTAGGTTGGAATGCCTGAATTGATAAACGGTGTAAAGTTGGAGCTCTGTTGAGCAAAACCGGGTGACCTTTCAAAATATTTTCAAGAATGTCCCAAATAATCGGCTCTTTTCTATCGACTAATTTTTTAGCTGATTTTACAGTTTTAACAATTCCTCTTTCGATTAGTTTTCTTATAATAAATGGCTTGAATAATTCAGCTGCCATATCTTTTGGCAATCCACATTCATGTAATTTTAATTCGGGTCCGACAACAATAACTGAACGACCTGAGTAATCAACACGCTTTCCTAAAAGATTCTGGCGGAAACGACCTTGCTTACCCTTCAATACATCACTCAACGATTTTAATGCGCGACCACCTTCTGCTTTCACCGCATTTGATTTACGCGAGTTATCGAACAGTGAATCCACTGCTTCCTGCAACATTCTTTTTTCATTGCGAAGAATTACATCAGGCGCTTTAATTTCCAATAATCTTTTTAATCGATTATTTCGGATTATAACACGACGATATAAATCATTTAAATCAGAACTTGCGAATCGACCTCCATCTAAAGGAACAAGCGGACGAAGTTCAGGGGGAATAACTGGTAAGTATTGCACCACCATCCATTCCGGACGATTAACTGTTCTTGTTTGTGCATCTCGGAAAGCTTCAACCACACTCAACCTCTTAAGTGCTTCAGCTTTTCTTTGTTGAGAAGTTTCGTTTGCTGCCTGATCGCGAAGTTGATACGACAATGCATCCAAATCAATTCTTGAAAGTAATTCACGAACAGCGTCGCCGCCCATCATGGCAATGAATTTCCGTGGATCTGAATTATCTAAATGCTGGTTATCTTTCGGAAGTTTGTCAACTATATCGAGGTATTCTTCTTCAGTTAACAAGTCCATCTTGGCTCTATCTTCAACAACTCCGGCCTGTATTACTACAAATCGCTCGTAGTAAACAATCATTTCCATTTTTTTGGATGATACACCCAAGAGATAGCCAATTTTATTAGGTAAAGATTTAAAATACCAAATGTGAACAATTGGAACAACCAGTCTAATGTGCCCCATTCTTTCACGACGAACCTTTTTTTCGGTCACCTCAACGCCACAACGGTCACATACAATTCCTTTGTATCTGATTCGCTTGTACTTACCGCAATAGCATTCGTAATCCTTTACCGGCCCAAAAACACGCTCACAAAACAAACCATCTCTTTCAGGTTTGTAAGTTCGGTAATTAATTGTTTCAGGTTTCAGAATTTCGCCGAAACTTCTCTCTAGAATTGAGTCAGGAGAGGCAAGACCAATCGTGATCTTGGTGAAATTGGGTTTTATTTTAATATCCTTTTTGAACGACATAAATCAAAGCGGATTAAGTTGGTTTAAAATTAATGAATTGAATGAAGCAGGCACACCACAGGTAGATTGAATCGACCCGGATGATACACATAAACAAGTGTATGATAGTAGTATTGAGTGCATTAATTTGTTGTAGCGGCCAGCCAAAAATGATTCCCTTTTTTCAAGGGAGTGCAAATGTAATGGTATAAGTGAGAATTCCAAGTCGATTTTTCATGATTTTTTCATGTTTGAAAAATTTGGAGGGCAATTAAAAAAACAGATTTTTTCCTTTATAACTATTAGTATATCATTTGAATATTTTTATTAAACATTAACCTTCAAATTCTTTTAAAATTAATTTTTATTAAAATCTCTGATAGCCAATTAAAACAACAAAAATATTCGGTCTAAATCGCGAAATCGTGACCCATTTTATCGCGCTTAGTTTTGAGGTAGCGCTCGTTGTGCGGATTGATGTGCATGCGGATGGGCACATTTTCTACTATCTCTAATCCATAACCTTTGAGGCCGGCGCGCTTTTTCGGGTTGTTGGTCATGAGTTTTATTTTTTGCACGCCGAGGTCGCGCAATATCTGCGCACCAATGCCATAATCGCGCGCATCCATATCGAAGCCGAGTTCAAGGTTGGCTTCCACGGTGTCCATGCCATCTTCCTGCAGTTTGTAAGCTTTCAGTTTATTGAGCAAACCAATGCCGCGGCCTTCCTGATTCATGTACAACACCACGCCGCTGCCCTCTTCTTCCACCATTTGCATGGCATCGTGCAACTGACCGCCGCAATCGCAACGGCTGCTGCCAAACACATCGCCGGTTAAGCAACACGAATGCACACGCACCAACACCGGCTGGTTCTTTTTCCACGCGCCCTTTACCAATGCGAGGTGCACCTGCGCTGAATCAGTTTGCGAGTAAGCATGCAATTTAAAATTGCCCCACTCGGTGGGCATGTTCACTTCCACTTCGCGGCGAATCATGCTATCGTGCTTCAACCGGTACTCAATTAAATCTTTTATGGTAATGAGTTTGAGGTCGTGCTCCTTAGCCACTTTTATCAGTTGCGGAAGTCGCGCCATAGTGCCATCGTCGTTCATGATTTCGACCAGTACTGCTGCGGCTTCAAAACCTGCGAGTCGGGCAAGGTCAATGCAAGCTTCGGTATGTCCTGCCCTGCGCAACACGCCGCCATTGCGTGCTTTCAGTGGGAAAATGTGTCCGGGGCGGCCGAGTTCTTCGGGTTTTGTTTTTGGGTTGATGAGTGCCTGCACGGTTTTGCTGCGGTCGCTCGCGCTTATTCCTGTTGTGCATCCATGCCCAAGCAAATCAACCGAAACGGTGAATGGTGTTTGATGTAGTGCGGTGTTATCGCTCACCATCATTTTTAAATTCAACTCTTCGCAACGAGCTTCTGTGAGCGGTGCGCATATTAATCCGCGACCATATTTCGACATGAAATTAATAATTTCAGGAGTCGCGTTTCGGGCGGCGGTAATAAAGTCGCCTTCGTTTTCGCGGTCTTCATCATCAACCACAATTACTAATTTTCCATTGCGGATATCGTCAAGTGCTTCTTCTATTTTGTTGAACATCATTTTAATTTTTCTTCTTTTCAGACCGACGCGGTTTTTAAAACCGCGTCGGTCTTTTAATTGTTTTTTTCTTTCGCGTCTGTTTCCCTCTCCTTGGGAGAGGGATTAAGGGTGGGGCCTATCTTTTTGTTGGAGTCCATGCTCCTGATTTTATTCCTTTTATGAATCTGAACCAACCAAACAGCAGCGCAAAATTCATGGTGTAAAAATAAGAGATGGATTTCCAAATCGGATTTTCCCACGGAATTGCTTCTAATAGTTGCTGAATGAAGGGGGAAATAAAAAGTACAATCTGAATCATCAGGATGTAATCATAAAAACTGGATTGGTCGGCAATAGCCAGCGGAATACTCATGATGAATGCAATCAAAATAAAAAATGGTCCGAGCCATCTTAAAACTTTATGAGAGAAAAAACAAAATGAAGTTGAATTGAATCGCAACAATAAATTTTCGAAGCGAATGAGGTTTTGAAAATTGCCTGCTGAAATCCGTGCCTTGCGTTTGTATTCCTGTTTCCAATCTTCTGAAACTTCTTCGTAGGCAATTGCAGTTGGCTCATAAATTGATTTGAATTTTTGTTTCAGCACGTTCATGCAGATAAAAAAATCATCAACCAGAAAATTCTGTGGAACAGTTTGATACAGGTTTTTCCGCAAAGCATAAAATCCACCGAACGGACCAATCATGCTTCCGAAATTTTTTCCTTCCAGAAATTTTATCCTGTTCTCGCGACTGATGTATTTTTTTTCCTGAATGGAAATTCCCTTGCCGCTTGCTTTATTAATAATGTTTCCGCCCACCAAACCGATTCTTGAATCGTTGAAATGAGCAACCAATTTTTTTATCGCATCATTTTCAAATAAAATATTTGCATCGGTAAGCAGAATGATTTCGCCTGTTGCTTCTTTCACTAAATCATTTAGCACGGCGGGTTTGCCTCTTCGATATTCAAAGTTGTGAATTGTAAATTGTGAATTGTGAATCTTTAATTGCTCCATAATTTCTTTGGTAGAATCGGAAGAACAATCGTTTCCGATAATTATTTCCAGTTTGTCTTTTGGATAATCGCAATCGAAAATGTTTTTAATTTTTTCTGCAATCACTTTTTCTTCATTGAAAACTGAAAGCAGAATACTGATGGCTGGAAGATGGGAGCTTGAAGCTGGAATATGTTTGTCTTTACTTATTGTTCGAAAAATTATTTCAAGAATCAATGGATATAAAATATAGGAATAGAAAAGCAACCCAACGGGAATCCAGAATAACAATTGGAAGAACTGATAGCTGTTCATGCTTTCACAATTTCAGAATAAAAATTTAACAACTCACCAACCAAAACACGGTAATCAAATTTTTGCTCGGCCAATTTTCTTGCTTCGGCTTCAAAATTATTTCTCAGTTCAGCATTTGACAAAAGTTGAATCACATAGTTAGAAAACTCTGCTTCTTCATCAGCAATAAAAATATTTTTTCCATTCTCAACCGGTAATCCTTCTGCGCCAATAGTTGTAGATACAATTGCTTTTCCGAACGACATGCCTTCCATCAACTTCACCCGTATTCCGCTGCCCGCATGCAACGGACAAATCATAACCTGCTTTGATTGAATGAATGACGAAGCATTTTCCACTTCACCAATCATCCCAACATTTTTAATTTTTTTCTGCTTCCAATCATCCGGAAAATTTCTACCGGCAAGATACAATTTCGCATCAGGAATTTCTTCAAGAATTGTTGGCCAGCAGTTTTCAATAAACCATTCCAATCCCAAAAGATTTGGTCGCCAATCCATGCTGCCAATGTGAAAGACTGAAAACTGTTCTGCGTGTCTGTCATCCTGTGCTTGTCGAAGGAGGCCAGTGTTTGTATCTACGCCATGTTCACATGTGTGAACAGGAATTTTGCAACCCAATTGCTTAAATGTTTCAGCATCACGCTTGCTTACCGGAACAATAGCATCATATTGATTGAGCATATTTAACTCAAACTGCTTCATGCGACTGGCCATCAGTTGCAAATATTTTTTTCTGAGATACGAACCTGCTTTTGCCTCGCGCTCCCATATTTCAAATTCAACATTCTGTGTGCGCAATACAATTTTAGCTTTCGAATATTTCCGAATAACAGATACATACTGCGAAAGGTAAACTCCTTCCAATTGAATCAAATCAAAATTTTGATTTTGTAAAAGATGAATCAATTGCTTTTCATAATCAACTGAATAAAACCGCTCGATGTTGTAACAACCTTTTCCAAACAGATTCAGAAACATTTTTCTGAAATTCACATTCGTGTTAACATCAACATGTTTTATAACGGCAACATTTTTCCAATCATTCGGCACTAATTCAGGATGGCTGAAATGTTTGCGTGTGTTCATTGCAAGAATAGTCACCTGATGGTGGTGATAATGAAACCCTTTTGAATACATCCATATTCCAATCACTTCGCCATCTTTCGCCGGGTAAGGAAATTTTTTACAGAGTTGAAGAATGTTCATTCGGTGGCGAATGTAAAAAGGAAGATTAATAGACCGAGTCGGTTACTAAAACCAACGCGGTCTTTAAAAAAAATAAAAGATGATAAAAAATAAAAAAGTAGTAGTAGTGCTTCCGGCTTACAACGCCGCAGCAACTCTGGAAAAAACTTATCGCGAAATTGATTTCAACATTGTGGATGAAGTGGTGTTAGTTGATGATGCCAGCAAGGATAACACTGCTGAAGTAGGGCGCAAACTCGGAATCAAACACATTATTGTCCATGAAAAAAATAAAGGCTACGGTGGGAATCAGAAAAGCTGTTATAATAAAGCATTGGAACTCGGTGCCGACATTGTAATCATGCTTCATCCCGACTATCAATATACTCCATTATTGATTCCTGCAATGGCAAGCATAATTGCTAATGATTTATATCCGGTGGTTTTAGGTTCACGCATTTTAGGTAAAGGAGCGTTGAAAGGCGGAATGCCTATGTATAAATATATTTTCAATCGCTTTTTAACTTTTTCGCAAAACTTATTGATTGGACAAAAACTTTCAGAGTATCACACCGGTTATCGTTCTTTCTCAAAGGAAGTTTTAACCAATATTAATTACATGGCGAACAACGATGATTTTGTTTTCGATAATGAAATGCTCTCGCAGATTTTTATGGCAGGTTTTGAAATTGCTGAAGTCACTTGCCCGACTAAATATTTTGAAGAAGCTAGTTCCATAAATTTCTCGCGCAGTTTAAAATATGGTCGCGGTGTGTTGCGTGTTTCGCTGCAACACTTTTTACATAAGAAAGGGATTTTTAAAAATAGTATTTACAAAAAATAAATTCAATCTTGTTTTAATCTAAAGTTGCAATGGGCAACAATGAAAAATTACTTGTTTACATCTGCTTAGATTTTAATAGCCTACTTTTGGCGGCATAACACAATAGATTGAAATTTTATTAAGAGCCGTCTCTATATTATATTCAATCAAAAACGGTTTACAATCATTTTAATAATTACAAAACAATTTACTATAACTACACAATGTCATTCGAGAACTTACATTTAATTGAGCCTATCCTGAAGGCTTTAAAAACTACAGGATACACTACACCAACCCCCATTCAGGAACAAGCGATTCCAATTATTTTAAAACAGAAAGATTTGTTGGGTTGCGCACAAACAGGAACAGGAAAAACAGCCGCATTTGCCATTCCGATTTTACAATTGCTGAACAGCGGCATGCACAATGATAAAGGGCACCGCAACATTAAGGCGCTTATACTGACACCAACGCGGGAACTTGCAATTCAGATTCAGGAAAGTTTTTCGACTTACGGAAAATTTGTTGACAGTCGGAACTTAGTAATTTTTGGTGGAGTATCGCAACACTCACAAGTAATTGCATTGCGAAACGGCATAGATATTTTAATTGCCACACCGGGTCGCTTACTTGATTTGATGCAGCAACGGCATGTAAACCTGCAGCATATTGAATTTTTTGTGCTGGATGAAGCTGACCGTATGCTTGATATGGGATTTTTACAGGATGTGAAAAGAGTGATTGCGAAATTGCCACACAAGCGTCAGACTTTGTTTTTCTCGGCTACCATGCCACCTGAAATTCAAAAGTTAGCTGATACTATTTTATCGAATCCTGAAAAGGTGGAAGTAACTCCGCAGTCAACCACAGTGGAAGCCATTACACAGGGCCTTTATTATGTAGAGCGCGAACAGAAAAAAAATCTGTTGATTCATATATTGAAAGATGAAACCATAAAATCAGCATTGGTATTTACACGAACCAAGCACGGAGCAGATAAGATTGTAAAAGAATTAATTCGTGTTCACATTCATGCTGAAGCCATACATGGAAATAAATCGCAGAACAACAGGCAGCGAGCGTTAACGAATTTTAAAACCGGAAAAACAAAGGTTCTGATTGCTACTGATATTGCTGCAAGAGGAATTGATGTGGATGAACTTTCGCATGTGATAAATTTTGATATGCCGAATGTGGCTGAAACTTATGTTCACCGCATTGGAAGAACCGGGAGAGCAGGCTTAAGTGGAGTTGCGTTATCGTTTTGTGATTCGGAAGAGTTAGGAGAATTGAAAGACATAAACAAATTGATAGGTAAACCGATTCCGGTTGTTACAGACCATCCATATGCAATTACGGTTGATGATATGCCTTTGAATTTTGTTCGGAAGCCATCATCACAAAGAAGAAATTCTAATTCAGGATTTCGTTCGGGTTCAGGCAGAGAAAGAAGTAATTCTTCTAGTGGCAGAAGCGGAATAAGCAGTGGTACAAGAAGCGGAAGCGGTCACAGTCACTCAAGTGGTGAAGGTAGAAGCGGAAGCAGCACTAGCAGTGGAAGCAACCATAGCAGCAGCGGAAGAAAGCGGTGGTAGTATATTAAATTAGAAATTAAATATTAAAAACAAGAAAGCCATCTTGTGAAAACGAGATGGCTTTTTATTTTTTGAAAATTTTTTCTATTGAAATCAGAAAACTTCAGTCTTACTGATATAATTACAAAAATACTTTAACCGCTAACAGCTAAAAGCTATTAAGGTTTAAATATCTGAATCGTTTTTTCCACTTCTATAAAATCAGAAAACTTGCCGAGGAATTTTGTGGCTTTCACATTTCGGTCATCTATCCAATGATAATTTCCTCCCCGCGGTTTTCCGAATACAATACTGTGATACTTAAAACCATGCTGCTTCAACCACTCTTCAGTATAGGCACGATGAGATTCTAATCGCGATGTGAAAAAACAAATGAAGTGTCCTTCGTCGAACCATTTATTGATGAACTCCAAAGCTTCAGGAATCATTTTGGCAGTTCGCATTCTTTCAGGTTCTTCATTCGGAACATCTTCGCAAATGGTTCCGTCAATATCAATCAGGAAATTTTTTATATGGTCAGGAAGAAGCGGACTTCCCTTGGTTCCATCTGCATTGAACGATTCTTTTAAATCTGACATGAAATTTTTTGATTGAATAAAAATTGAACGCAGATTTTTTAAGATGATTAAGATTTATTATCTGAGTTGATCATAAAAATCTTAATAATCAGCGTTCCAAGTTTGAGTATTAATTCGCCTTTACTTCAGTAATTAATTTCTGAAGTGTTGCTTTTGCATCGCCGAACAGCATTCGTGTTTTTGGTTCGTAGAATAATTCGTTTTCTATTCCAGCATAACCTGCAGCCATACCGCGCTTCATAACAATTACATTTTGAGCGTATTCAACTTCTAATATAGGCATACCATAAATCGGACTTTGCGGATTTTTTTTCGCCGCCGGATTCACCACATCGTTTGCACCAATAACAATCACCGCATCGGTTGAATTGAATTCGTTATTCGCATCTTCCATTTCCATTAATTTAGGATACGGAACATCGGCTTCAGCCAACAAAACATTCATATGACCGGGCATGCGGCCTGCAACCGGATGAATGGCATATTTTACTTCTACACCTTTTTCTTCCAACAGATTTTCCAATTCATGACACGCGTGTTGCGCTTGTGCAACTGCTAATCCATAACCCGGAACAATCATTACCTTCTTTGAATAACTCAACAGCACCGCAGCATCAGTTACAGAAATTTCTTTTATGGTTCCCATTGCTGAATTGCCAATTGCTGCAGTTCCTGAAGCACCTCCTCCAAACGAACCTATAATTACATTCAGCAATGAACGATTCATTGCCTTGCACATGAGTATGGTTAAAATAGTTCCTGCTGAACCCACCAAAATTCCTCCGGTTAACATGACCTGATTATGATATATAAATCCACCAAGTGCCGCTGCAACACCAGTGAAAGAATTTAACAATGAAATTACTACAGGCATATCAGCACCACCAATAGGCATCACAAAGAAAATTCCATACAATAAACATCCTGCAGTCAATATTCCAAGCAATAACATACTTGGTTCCTGCATGGTGGTGAGGTAAGCACCGGTTCCGATTAACACAGCAAGCAGTAATAAATTAATGATGGATTGACCGGGAATTGTTTTGTCGTTGATGTTGCCATTCAGTTTTCCGAAAGCAATCATACTTCCGCTGAACGAAATACTTCCGATTAATAATCCGGCGAGTACAGTTCCCATGTATCCATATTGTCCAGGAGCAAAATGATGCTGGTATTCTATCACCGAAATAATTGCCGCACATGCTCCGCCCATTCCGTTAAAGAGCGAAACCATTTGCGGCATAGCAGTCATCTTCACTTTTTTTGCACCAAGAACTCCGAGTATAGTTCCAATCAACAGCGCAACAAAAATTAAAATAATATTTGTGGAAGAAAATGATTCGCCACTGTCATTTCTGTAAAGAAAAATTGTTCCGGCAATGGCAATGGTCATTCCGAAAGCTGCAATTAAATTTCCACGGCGCGCAGTATCAGGATGGCTTAATCTTTTCAATCCAATAATAAAAGTAAGAGAGCCTATTAAGTAAATTATCTGTAAGATTTGATTTTCCATTTCTGTTTGTTCAAGTGTTCGTTAGTTCAATTGTAATTCTGTAAACTGCCTACTGCTTACTGTTTCTTCTTCTTCTTAAATAATTCAAGCATTCGGTCGGTCACTACAAATCCGCCGACCACATTTAATGTTCCGAGAATTACGGCGAGGAAACCAAGTGTGAGAGCGAGGTAATTATCAGGTTCGGCTTGTCCCATTACAATGATGGCACCGATGATTACTACACCGTGAATTGCATTTGCTCCCGACATGAGTGGAGTATGCAAAACAGAAGGCACATTCGCTATCACTTCTATTCCGAGAAAAACAGAGAGTATGAGAATGTAAATCATTCCCATGTTGCTGCTTAAAAAATTTATGAGTTGTTCCATTTTATTTGTTCAAGAGTTCAATGTTTTGTGAATTTTCAATTGTGAAAGGTGAAATCTGCCTACTGAATACTGCCTGCTGCTACTGGCTTTCCTTTACTTTCGGATGAATGATTTCTTTGTTGTGCGTGATGCAACTTCCTTTCACAATATCATCTTCGAAATTCAGATTCAGATTTCCTTCTTTGTTAATGATGAGTTTTAAAAAGTTCAACACATTCTTTCCAAACATTTTGCTCGCATCAGCTGGAATGGTAGATGGGAGATAGGAGTTTCCGATAATCGTAACTCCTTTGTGAATGATGGTTTCGTTATTCTTAGTCAGTTCACAATTGCCACCGGTTGAAGCAGCCAAATCCACAATCACACTCCCTGCTTTCATCATTTCAACTGTTTGTGTGGTGATTAACACAGGCGCTTTTCTTCCTGGAATTTGTGCGGTAGTAATTATCACATCACTCTTCGATGCACTCTCATGAATCTTTTGTTTCTGACGGTCTAAAAATTCTTTTGATTGTTCCACTGCATATCCTCCTGCAGCCGATGAATCGGCAGCGCCTTCCACTTCAATAAATTTTGCACCCAATGATTTTACTTCTTCTTTAACTGCGGCGCGCGTATCAAAAACTTCAACTACACCTCCTAATCTTTTTGCAGTTGCAATGGCTTGCAATCCTGCAACTCCGGCACCAATGATTAAAACTTTTGCAGGTACAATACTTCCGGCAGCAGTCATAAACATCGGAAAAAACTTCGGAAGATTAGTTGCCGCAACCAACACCGCTTTATATCCGGCAGCAGTTGCTTGTGATGAAAGAATATCCATTGCCTGCGCACGAGTAGTTCGTGGAATCATATCCATGCTGAAACTGGTGACATTTTTATTCAACAATGCCATCACAATTTCTTTATTGAACAATGGTTGAAACACATTAAGCAATACAGTTCCTTCCGGCATGCGGGCAATATCTTCATTGCTAACAGCATTTATCCGTGTAACAAGATTGCTTGATGTAAGCAAATCTTCCTTTTTGGTTATGGATGCTCCGGCAGTTTTGTATTCCTCATCACTAATCATGGCTCCGTTTCCGGCACCTGATTCCACTTTTACCTGCACATTCATTTTAACTAACTGACCAACTATTTCGGGGAGCATGACCACTCTTCGGTCTTCCTCTGGTTCGCGTAAAATTCCTATTGTCATTTATAACTTTTTTCTTTAAGGCGCGCCAAAAGTAACTTTTGAGGTTGATAATTTGAAAATGACAGAAATTAGTTTTTTACAGAGGCAAATTGTTTTGATTTTACACCCGCCAAAAGAAGAAAATGCAATAACATTTTTTTATTTCGCCAATGTTTTTACATTACGCCCATGAAACCAACCAAGAAAGCACCTGTGAAGAAGGTTGCTGCTAAAAAACCTGAAGCTAAAAAAGCGGTGGTTAAAAAAACCTTAGCAAAAAAAGAAGCACCCAAAAAGCCTGAAGCAAAAAAAGCAGAGGTTAAAAAACCACTTGTAAATAAAGTTGCTGTTAAGAAACCGGAGATAAAAAAAACAGAAGCGAAGAAACCTGAATTAAAAAAAGCTGAACCCCAAAAACCGGTAGTTCAGAAAGAAGAAAAGAAACCTGCTGCACCAAAACCCCTTAAGAAAACTTTAACAAAGAAAAAAGAATATAAAGTTGCCGGGCCTCCTGCAATTCCTTTAGCAACAAAAATATCATCAGCTGGTAAAAAATTATATACCATGGAGTATGTGATAAAAAGTTCTCCGGTTATTTTATATGATTTTGTAACAGCCACCTCAAACATGGCTCAGTGGTTTGCCGATGAGGTGGATCGCAGCCGCGATGATTTATACACTTTCACCTGGGATGGAAATTCTCAAACCGCAATTGTGCTCGATGAAATTGAACATGAGTTAGTACGGTATCAGTGGGTTGACGGACCAAAGGATGAATACTTTGAATTTAAAGTAACGCATACTGAAATTACGGGCGACACAGTTTTAATCATTACTGATTTTGCGTTACCTAATGATATGAAGGATGCGCAGTTCTTGTGGGACAGTCAGATTAAAAACATGATTCAGCAGCTAGGAGCATAGCGGTGAAGTTATTTGTTGATTTATTGATTTGTTATTTGTAATACAGATTCGAATAAAATATTACGCAGATTAAGTTATTTTTTAAGGTGAGAAATATTTGTGTCAATTTTTATTAATCGACTATTCAATTTTTTTTATGGGCCATTAAATCTGTGAATCCCTGCTTGCCGCAGGCAAATGTGGCCTTAATTATGAAAGTAGTTTCTGGAAAAAAAAATGTTGTTCAACAAAATAATCTCCGGCAATATCAAAATCAGCTATTGGAAGAATGGTTGCGAGTTTTAAATAACCATTTTTTTTAATCGTGTTTTCAAATTCATCAACTGACAGATTTTTTGTTAACGAATAATAATCAGTGTCAATAGAATGTATCCATCTGTCATCATTTATTGAAACGAATATTTCTTTATTAATCAGCATTGAATAGTTGGATAAAATGGTTGGAAGAAGTTTTTTCAAATCATTTCCCGACAATAAAAGAAAGTTGGCGAAATATTTTCCCCACCAAAAAAAACTCCTCACCGCAAATTGATTATCCTCTTCAAATTTTTTCGGAAAATCTAAAATCAGGTAGGGAAGTCCAAGATAATTTTCACCTTTCGAAATTTTTGGTTCAAATAATTTCTCCTCTTCATTAACCAGAATATTTTTCCATGAGTCAATCAGTTGTTTATTATTTCCAACTTCACCAAGCAGGTTAATAATTTTTGAAATGATTTCCCGTTTAACAGAAAAAAAACTGGTGTTACCAATAGTTATTTTCTCTACTTCTGAAAGAATTACTTTTGTTTGCATCGCAAGCAATATAGATTGAAAAAAATAGACAAGCTCGTTCTCTCCAGTTTCATAGGTCCGTTTATCGCGACTTTTTTTATAACGCTGTTTGTGTTGGTCATGCAGTTTTTATGGAAATATGCCGATGATTTAATTGGTAAAGGTTTGGAATGGTACATAGTTGGCGAGTTGTTATTTTATGCATCGAGCAGTTTTGTTCCACTGGCTTTACCGCTCGCAATATTACTTTCTACCATCATGACCATAGGCGGATTGGGTGAACAATACGAACTCACGGCTTTAAAAGCATCAGGTATTTCATTGGTGAGAATTTGCGCTTCGTTATTTATTGTCAGTATGATAATGTGTGTTGCCTCTTATTTATTCAGTAACTATGTGCAGCCGGCTTCTTACTTACAGTTCCGTGCATTGTTGTATGATGTGAGTGAACAAAAGCCCGCCTTAAATATTAAACCCGGAGTTTTTTATAATGGCATTGAAGGTTACAGCATGCGTGTTGGAAAAAAATTAGCCAATAACCAAACCATTTTTGATGTGATGATTTATGACCATACTGATGGGAAGGGAAACACCAATGTGCTGGTGGCCAAAAAAGGAAAAATGGTTTTAACCGACGACAAACGATTCATGGTACTCGAATTATTTAATGGAAAACAATACCAGGAAATTAACAACAATCAAAAAAAAGATTTAGCACACGAACAGGCGCGGATAAGTTTTGATTACTGGAATAAAATATTTGACCTCACCGATTTTAAAATGACACGAACCGATGTCAATTTATTTAAAGACAATTATGAAATGATGAATCAGGGGCAACTGTCAAAAGCAATTGATACTTTTAAAATTGAAAATAAAAAAAACGAAAGAGACTTATTATTTTTTATTCGACCTTACCTCTCCTTTCTGAAATATAATTACGACAGTTTAATAAATGCCAATAATTATTTCGCCGTTTCTGCTTCCGATTCAATTTTTTTATTTGAAAAAAAATCGATGGCTGAAAAATCCGGAATTATAAAATCTTCATTGATCAATATCCGAAATATTAAAGGGTACACTTCATTCATTTCCGGATCACAAAAACAAAAAGAGTTTTTATCCGTTCGGTTTGAAGTAGAATGGTGGCGCAAAATCACTTTAGCCAGTGCCTGCATCGTTTTATTTTTAATTGGTGCTCCGTTAGGTGCTATAATTCGAAAGGGCGGTTTGGGATTACCTTTTGTAGTTGCGGTTGTCTTCTTTGTTTTCTTTTATATGTTAACAGTAACCGGTGAAAAATTTGCCAAAGAAAATATTACCTCGGTGTTTACAGGCATGTGGCTTTCAACTTTTATTCTGCTCCCAATCGGTATTTTTTTAGTTCGCAAATCAACGCACGATAGTAATTTATTAAACCTTGAAGCTTGGATTGGATTATTTAAACGGGTGGGTAAATTTTTTAATCAAAGAAAAAATCATGGTTAAGAAAGTAATTCATCCGGTACAATTATTTTTAATAGCCTGGATTTTCTGGATAGCAATTGCTTTTATTTTATGGTTAATTTATCCAAAAGGAATATTGGAATTAGCCTGGAATAAAAATCATCATCCGTTTCAGGATATCTTTTTTTTCATTGTTTCAGGTTTAGGAAATGGTTTAACATTTGGTTTTTTTGTTTTAATGTTTGCGTTTATCGACAGGCGAAAATTTCTTATCGCTGCCAGCTCTGCCCTGGTTTGTTTACTTGTATCATTAATGATGAAACAATATTTATTTAAAGGCGAAAAGCGACCGCTGGCTTTTTTCTCAGAAACAGAAAACATTCATTTACCTGATGGCGCTTCAATATTATTATTCGGAAGTTTTCCTTCCGGACACACTCTATCAGCCTTCGCCATGTTTTTGCTGGCGGCATTTTTTATAAAAAATAAAATTTGGCAATTATTATTTTTTTTGTCGGCTGCAATGGTTGGACTTTCACGAATTTATTTAATGGCTCATTTTAAAGAAGATGTTTTGACGGGTTCAATAATCGGAGTGTCTATCAGTCTTATTGTTATTAGCATTTTTCAATATTATTTTCCTGAATCATTTACATCACCTCTCATCAGGATTAGAAGAAATGGCAAAAAGATTTGATCCTTCCTATATAATCATCACCTTAATTGCAACAGTGTTGTACCTGCCGTTTTTGGGTCATGTAAATTTGTTTGATTGGGACGAAATAAATTTTGCAGAATGTGCAAGGGAAATGTTGCTGACAAAAGATTACTTGCAGGTGCAAATAAATTTTTTACCCTTTTGGGAAAAACCGCCACTGTTTATCTGGATGCAAGTATGCACCATGAAAATTTTCGGAGTAAATGAATTTGCGGCCCGATTACCTAATGCAATTGCCGGTATTGTAACACTGAATCTGTTATTTGCAATTGGTAAAAAAGAATTCAATGAGCGATTTGCCTGGTGGTGGGTTTGGTGTTTTGCGGGCAGCATATTGCCTCAGTTTTATTTCAAGTCAGGCATTATTGACCCCTGGTTCAACCTGTTTATTTTTCTTTCCATTTATAATAATTTCAAATTCGAACAGCAGAAACTAATTAGTAATTCCGGCTGGAAGCATTCAACACTTACAGCTTTGTTCCTTGGCTTAGCTGTGCTGACAAAAGGCCCTGTAGCCATTATTATTTTTTCATTGTGCTGGGTTTTTACCCGTGTTACCCGTCTAGGCAGTAAGAATTTATTTAATATTGAATTGCTCTGGATGCTTTTTTGCCTGCTCCTTATTTCGTGCAGCTGGTTTATTCTTATCTGGTTAAAAGATGGCAACGAACAAGTTCTTTTGTTCATTCAGTACCAATGGCGGTTACTTACCACAGGTGAGGCCGGACATGGCCAACCATTCTGGTATCACTGGGTGATTTTATTAGTGGGCTGTTTTCCGGCATCAGTACTTTTATTTATGAGAAAGAAAGATCATGGTGGTGAATTGGAATCGCAACGCGAATTAAAAAATTACATGTGGGTTTTATTTTTCGTGGTATTGATTCTTTTTTCACTGGTGAAAACAAAAATTGTTCACTACTCATCGCTGTGTTATTTCCCGCTCACATTCTTAGCTTCTCGCACCTTGTATCACATGACGCTCGAATGGAAAGGAAAAAAATTGATGACAATAATTTTATTTATTATTGGCTTGTGTATTTCTGGCGCATTGTTGTTGGTGCCGGTTATTGGTAATAACCCAACTATTATTTCAAACTTTATTTCAAACCGTTTTACTCAGGAAGCAATTTTGGTACAAGAAAATTGGGCATGGTACACTTTTCTGCCGGGTACAATATTGCTTATTTCAATAATTTATTCTTGTTTTTTTATTAAGCGAATACAAAACAAATTCATCACTTTGTTTACCACATCAATTATTGTTGTTCAATTTATTCAGTTCGTGTTTGTTCCCCGTATTGAAAAATATATTCAACATGCACCCATTGAATTTTACCGGTCGCTGAAAGGAAAAAATGTTTTCATAGAACCATTTGCCTTTAAAAGTTATGCTCATTTATTTTATGCTGATAAAAAGCAAGAACAATGTGTTGTGCCAATAGATAGTCTGCTGTATGGTCACATCACAAAACCCGCATATTTTGTTTCTCGTGCTGATGTAAAATATAATATTAACCAGTACATCGGATTGAAAAAAATCGGATCAAAAAATGGTTTTACATTTTATCTTAGAATGCCTGACTAATTAATTGTTTCATTCCTGAATTGTGAATATAGTTATCGCGATTTTATTAATTAAAACAAAACAAAACCATTCAGTTAAGCAGAATGATTTTGTTAATATTATTTTCTCTTAAAATAACTTTACAGCTACTCTATAACTATCTGGAAACTGCAGCACCAAAGTGATAGATAAATCTAAGTTGAATTCCCCATGTACTATAGGTATGATAATCCATCAATTGAACCGATGGAAGTTCATTGGTAATATTATCTGTATCCGTTACTATTTTCTTATAAATGGTTTCTTTTTGATTTACATCCAATGTGTCAATCCCACTAACAGTTGTTATGGAACCAGTCATGGAGGTTTGTGTAAAATCAGTTATTGATCTGGTTTTCATACTCACATTAACACCACGAAAATTTACGCCCAGATTAAACTCATAATTGCTGTTCGGGTTATAGGCAACTCCTAATTCTCCGGTGTATCCAATTGCAATTCTTCCTCTGTCTACGGCTTTCCAATCAATCATTTGCGAATAAAAAGTATCTACTTCATAGGTTGACACATTAGTAATTTTATTTTTTATTCCCATTCCAATAAATAAACCTTGCCTGATATAATAATTAATCTTGCCTTCGTTATTCGTATGAAGTCGAACCATGGGCTCTAAATACCAGCCACTTGCTTTTTGAGTTTCTATTTCATTATTAACTGTATTAACTCCATATGATTCGTGCGAAGTAAAGGTGTATTTACGACCGTTAAAACCTCCGAACCCAAATTCGGCATCACCAAAATCACAAATGCGTGCTTGCAGCAGTAATCCAAAATTTAAACCGGCGGCATGCGAGCCATAAATTACTTCATCGGTAAAATTACCTGCTGAGTCTTCAGTATAATTTGAACTGAGGTAATCAATGACTGCCCCGCATCCGTATCCCAGATTGAGCCCGGTACCTAACCGTAATTGTGCCTGTGTGTTTACTGTTCCGAATGAAATCAGAAAGAGAAAACAAAAAATTGATTTTAGTTTCATGGTGTTAAAATTTTGTGAGGAATTTTTTCCTTTCGAAATATAAGTAGTTTTTTAATTATTCATTAAAAAATATATCATACAAATAATTTATTTCAATGCAATGGCTATTCATATCCATATTTCCGGCAAAAAAATCTAACTATCAATTTTCTGAATGCCGATAAGTTTTTTCTTTCATCTTTGAACCAATCACAAATAAATTTTTCAATAATTCAACTTTCAATCCTTCAATGAATAAATTTTTCCTCTTCACTCTCCTCTCCTTTTTCGCCGCTGTTTTTACCGTAGCTAATTGCGCAGCGCAGAAATCAAAAATCGCAAATCAAAATTCTAAAATCCCTTCTTTCTCTCTCGAGCAAGATGATTACTCTCTCCTAACGCAAAGTTTGCGTTGGCGCTGCATCGGTCCGTTTCGTGGTGGAAGAAGTTTAGCAGTGTGCGGTGTACGCGGCAACAATCAGATTTATTATTTCGGAGCTGTGGGTGGCGGAGTTTGGAAAACCACCAATGGCGGCACTGATTGGAGTTGCATCAGCGACACTACTTTCAATAGCAGCAGTGTGGGAGCAATAACAGTTGCGCCAAGTGATGCAAATATTATTTATGTCGGCATGGGTGAAGTTGAAATGCGCGGTAATATTTCGTTCGGTGATGGAATGTATAAATCAACCGATGCAGGCAAAACATGGAAGCACATTGGTCTTGAAAAATCGTATGCCATTCAAAACATAGTGGTGCATCCTAAGAATCCCGATTTGGTTTATTGCTCCGGGATAGGAAAAATTTTCGGAGCAAATCCAGAGCGCGGTTTATATCGCAGTAAGGATGGCGGAAAAACATGGCAACTTATTTTACAAAAAGGCGACAGCACAGGCTGCACACAAATTGTGATGGATCCTGTAAACGCTGATGTGTTGTATGCTTCCATGTATCAGGCGCGGCGCAGCGCTTATGATATGGTGAGCGGTGGTGCCGGAAGTGGTTTGTATAAGAGCATTGATGGTGGCGATACATGGACTTCGCTTTCTCACAATCCCGGAATGCCAATTGGGTTGTTAGGGAAAATTATGGTAGCAGTATCTCCTGTTGATAATGATTTGCTTTTTGCTTTAGTGGAAAATAAAAACGGTGGTTTGTTTAAAAGCAATGATGCCGGAAAGAGTTGGAGCAAGTTGCCCGATAACGCAACCCTCACACAGCGTCCGTGGTATTTCTCGCAATTGTTTTGCGATGTGAAAGATGCGCGCACACTTTATGTGCTGAATGTGCAGGCATGGAAAAGTGTTGATGGCGGAAACACCTGGCAACGGATAAATAATAATCATGGCGACAATCATGATATGTGGCTCAACCCTGATGATGCCGATAATTATATTATGGGTGATGATGGAGGAGGTGAAGTAACTTTTGATGGCGGCGCACATTTCACTGAACTCGATTTCCCTACTGCACAGTTTTATCATGTGAATCTCGATAACGAATTTCCATATCATGTGTACGGTGCGCAACAGGATAACAGCAGCATTTGCATCAGCAGCCGCACAAGAAATTACAGCATTGAAAAAAATGACTGGTTCCCTGTGGCTGGTGGCGAAGCAGGTTATATTGTTCCCGACCCTGCTAATTGGAAAATAACTTACGGTGGTGAATACGATGGCCAACTCAGTAAGTACAATAAAGACAATGACCAGTACCAGGATATTTCTGTTTACCCCGAAAGCACCATTGGCGCAGGTTCGGTTACGCGCATCAATCGTTTTAACTGGACTTTCCCTATAACTATATCTCCATGGAATTCTAAAATAATTTATGTCGGCTCACAATATGTGTATCGTAGCATGGATGCAGGAATGAGTTGGATAAAAATTTCGGGCGACCTTACGCGGCACGATACAACACGCTTGCAACCAAGTGGTGGTCCCATTAATAAAGACAACACCGGCGCCGAAGTATATGCTGATGTGTATGCCATTGCTGAATCTCCTGTAACACCTGGTGTAATTTGGGTTGGCAGTGATGATGGACTCATTCATGTTTCGAAAGACAATGGGAAGAGTTGGGAGAATGTTACACCACCCACTTCCCTCCTTCCTGAATGGGCAATGATTTCTATTGTGGAGCCATCTCATTTCGATGAAGCAAAATGCTATGTTTCTGCTACAAGATATAAAAGTGATGATACAAAACCGTACTTATTAAAAACAAATGATTACGGGAAAACATGGAGCATCATTACCAACGGAATTCCTGCAACTGCTTATACTCGATGCATTCGCGAAGACATGCACCGTGAAGGTTTGTTGTTTGCAGGAACTGAAACAGGAATTTATTTTTCTCTTGACAATGGTGCGCATTGGCATTCATTACAATTAAATCTTCCCGTTACTCCAATAATGGATATTCAAATTCATCCAAAAGAAAACGATATTGTGATTGCAACACACGGAAGAAGTTTTTGGATTCTGGATGATGTTTCATTTCTATATCAGTTGAATGGTACAACAAATTTTTCAAAAGCTCAGAGTTCTAAATCTCCAAATGAAAGTGGAGATGGTTTAGTTGTATATGGATCGCGTGACGGAAAAATAAACTTTAGTTCCAATTTAGTTTTCACCCCTCGCTCGAATTTTCGCATGCAAGGCGGCTCGTATCAAACTGATGCTACGGGTGAGAATGCGCCCAATGGTGTGATACTCCGTTACTGGCTGAAGAGTAAACCTTCGAAGGAATTGAAGTTTATGTTTATCAGGGAGAATTGGGAAGGAAATATTTCTACTACCGATACCATCATTACCTATAGCAGCACAAAGGATAAAAAAGGAGAGCCCTTAAAAATCTCAAAAGATTTTTATCAGGAAAAGAAAATTGAGCGCAATGGAATTCTTACAGCCGACAGCGGTCTCAACACTTTCGTGTGGGACATACGCTACGATGATCCTGAAAGATTGGATGGCGCTGTGCTGTGGAATGGTTATACCACACCAAAGGTTGTTCCCGGCGATTACAAAGTCAAGATGTTTTTTGGAGATAGCTTGATTCAAATTATGCAGTTCGAAATAAAAATGGACCCTGCTGTAACATCTTCTACTGAAGATTTACAAGCGCAACTCGATTACATACAAGCCGCGAATAAAAAATTAAATGAAGTACACAAAGCCGTAAAAGATTTGCGCACCATCCGCTCTCAGGTGAACGATTTTATTGCAGGTGTAACAGATACTGCAGTTGCGCATACACTTCGCGATTACACAAAAGCAATGCTTGATACTCTGGACTTGATTGAAAACAATTTCGTGAACCTGAAAGCAAAAGCCGGGCAAGATGTTTTGAAATATCCAATCGTGCTCAATGATAAAATCTCCGCACTCGCCGGTGGCGCCAACTCCGCCGATTGTAAACCCGCAAATCAATTCTACGATGCCCTCACCGACCTCAGTGCGCGTGCTGATGTTTACTTAAAAATGATGGAGCGTGTGAAGAAAATTTATGTTCCTGCTTTTAATACCAAGGTGAAGGATATGAATGTTCCGGCGGTGCAGGTGAAATGATAAATGAATACTCGCATTTAAATTCATACTCATTTGCTATTATTAGATACAATCGTTAAAATAAATTACTGATATGAAATCATTTTTAGCGATCCTGTTCTTCACTTTAATTCCAGATAAAGGAATCTCTCAAGAAATCATTTCAATTCATCAATTCGATTGGCTGATTGGGAATTGGTCAATTAATTACGGGAAAAGTGCATTGCGTGAAGATTGGTTTTTTGTAAATGACAGCACGCTTCGAGCCGACTCCTATTTATTAAATTCGAAAGGAAAGAAAATCCCTTTTGAAACAATTGAACTGAAAATCAGAAATGGAATTGCCTACTATGTTCCATCTGTAAAAAATCAGAACAATGGAGTACCGATTGAGTTTCGCATAGTGCAATCTGATACGCAAAGTTTTATTTCTGAAAATTTGCAGCACGATTATCCGCAGCGGATTATCTACACCTTAAAATCCGCAGATGAATTGTTCGCAAGAATTGAAGGAACCCAGAATGGAAAATTTCGTTCAGATGATTTTCCAATGAAGAGAAGCTTACAGTAAACTATTACTGCCAATTATTATTTTACTGATTTATTTAAAATATAATGAACACCAAATGAAAATCCGCCATTGGCCATGTTAGATTTATCATACAAGCCGGTGTTTGGCGAAGGAAATCTCCAGGTTGTTCCTTTATAGGTATCAGCACCGGAGCCAAACTCAGCATTAATATCACTGAATCCATAAAGAAATGACATACCTGCATTCACATATAAAAAATCAGTAATAGAAATATCAGCACCTAACCCAAAGTTTATCCCTGAATTATTTTTTTCAAAACGCACTTTGCCTTCTGTCAGTGTAGTTGGATCAAAAACCGGATACTCAACTGTTAATTCTGCTTTTCTTAAAAATGAAAATTGAGGACCAACTAAAAAATAAAATTTTACTTTACTTTCTCCGCCTATTAATTTAAACAGAATTGGTATTCCTGTGTAACGCATTTTTACTTCACGCAATATATTCGTTCCATGAGAATCTTCGTATTT
>CAMDOA010000047.1 GCA_945903305.1 Chitinophaga pinensis | reverse complement strand
CAACCACTTCATTCAATTATTTCATTGCCAACTGCTACCAACCCGGGCGTTTGGGTTGTAAACAAATCAGTAGCTGGTTCTGCAGTTACATGGGAGTTGGGTGCTTTTGAAAATTCAACTAAAGCTTACAGATGGAGATTTTTTACCATTGGTGCAGGTGGAAGTTATCCATTGATATTTGAAAAAATAAATCTTACCGGAAAAACAAATGTAGGGTTGGTTTTCTCCTATGCACATGCTTTGTACGGAGGCAATGAACCAGACCAATTAAAAATTTCAGCTTCAACAAATTGCGGATCAAGCTGGTCTGTACTTTGGGATAAATCAGGAACCGATTTAGCAACAACGGCCAACTTAACAACTGCATTGTATCCACACGCTGCTGATTGGCTTACTGAATCAGTTAGCTTAGCACAGTTTAACAATGCTTCTGAATTGATGATTAAATTTGAAGGAGTATCTGGTTTTGGAAACAATCTTTATATTGATGATATTAATTTAAACAGCAATGTAGGCACCATTGATATTTCGAATAATGTGCAAGTTACCACTTACCCAAACCCAACAAGTGATATGGCCATTGTAGATTTCAGCTTGGAACAACCTGCTGAAGTATCAATTGAACTGACTAATTTAATGGGTCAAATTGTTTATTCAAACAATTTAGGATTTCAACCAACCGGTAAAATTCAAAGTACAATTGATGTATCATTAATTCCTTCTGGTGTTTATAAAGTTTCTGTAAAAGCAGGAAATCAAGTAACAACCAAGAAGCTTTCTGTAATTAAATAATCTTTTCTAAAATAATTAAAACAGCCAATTTGATACTTCAAGTTGGCTGTTTTATTTTTGAATAATAAAATTTATAAAAAATGAAAAAAATTATCCTTTTAGTTTGCCTATTCAATATCAACTATTCATTTGCACAAACATATACTTTAGCCAATGACTCTTTAAACTTAACGATCCCATATTCTGATGTGCAAAATGATCAATATTACATAATGGGCCTTCATACAACTTTAACAAATAATACAAGTGATACTGTGCCATCTCACTGGGTTAGAAATATACAGTTTCTATCTCCCGGTTGGAATACCAGCGTTTGCGATCCGATATTGTGCCATGGTGATGCGGTTGATAGTTCTGATTTTAATTTTTTACCCAGCTTGAATTCTGATATAAGAGTTGATTTTTATCCGCATCAATTATCAGGATATGGAATTGTCGATTTAAAAATCAATAAATCGTCGAATGCAGCTGACAATGTAGATGGAATTTTTATTGGTACTGTTGAAGAAGGAACCGGAATTACCTCTGTAGAAAAATTGAGAGATATTAAAATTTTCCCTAATCCTGCAAAAGAAAAATTAATGGTTGCGGCTACAACAATTTATAATCCATCAAGTATAAAATTATATGATGTTTTTGGTAAAAAAATTAATGCATTGGTTGTAAAAACCAGTGAAAATCTTTATTCAGTTAATGTTGAATCATTAAAGGGTGGCTACTATTTTATTCGCTTGAAATTAAGTAACGGCACCATAATTACCCGGAGTTTTACTAAAGAATAATTTTTTACTTTCTCCATTTATTTTTTTGTCGGATAGTGAATAAAAATTTTATTCATTTCAATTTTCAATATTCTTTTTTCATCTGCTTCATTTTTACTTTAGATAAATGTTGTCATTAATTCATTCCATTTATTTTAATGTTCGCCTGACTTAATTTTTTTGCTAAATCTTGTAATCTAACTCCTGTTTTATTTTATAAAAAATTATTGCTTTTGAAAATATTATTTGTCTGTTTAGGAAATATCTGCCGGAGTCCGATGGCCGAATACATTTTGAAAAGAAAATGTAGGGAACAAAATCTTGATTGGGAAATTGCATCAACCGGAACTGAAAATTATCATGTTGGAAAAAGTGCTGACGAACGCGGCATCAGAACTGCTTTAAATTACGGAACAGATATGCGGGTGCACAAAGCACGACAACTCACACCAAAAGATTTTGATTACTATGATATTATTTATTCAATGGCAACTGATGTTACGCACGAAATGGCTTTCATTGCCAACAGAGAATCACGAATGAAGAAAGTAAAATTATTTATGGATGAATTATTTCCGGGTAAACTTCAATCAGTACCTGACCCGTGGTATGGAAATGAAAAAGATTTTATTCCAGTTTATGAATTAGTTGAACGAGGTTGTGAAGTAATTATAAAATCGAATTCCACAGAAAAAGAATTATAAAAAATAAATACAGGAAACAATGTTTTTCGCGAAAGAGTCGCGATCATGTGGTCAGGACTGTTTTATTTTCATTATGTAAAAACAGAAATACTTAAGATTGAAAAAAAATTTATTAACTGTCATAAAAAAAACGCTCCGATAAAAATCAGAGCGGTTCAATATTTTTTTTATAGCTGTTTTACTTCAAATCCAAAAAGCCAATCACTTTAAATTCAGTGCGGCGGTTTTCCTGGTGTTGCTCGTCGGTACATCTTTCGCAGGCCGGCGCGCAAGTAACAGTTGGGGTTGATTCGCCATAACCCTTAGCCGTAATGCGGTCTTTTACAATACCCTGAGTAATGATGTAAGCCACAGCGCTTTCGGCTCTGGCCTGAGATAGTTTTTGATTGTATGTTTCTGATCCACGACAATCGGTGTGTGAACTCAATTCTATTTTAATGCTTGGGTTGTCGTTCAGAATTTTTACCAGTTTATCTAACTCCACAGCCGCATCAGGGCGAATGTTTGCTTTATCAAAATCATAATAAATATTTTTCAGCACAATGGGTTTGTTCAATTCAATAGGCTCCATTTCAATTTTTAATTTCACAATCATATCTTCCGATTGCTTCTTGCCTAATGTGCTTATTTCTTCGGTCTTTGAAAAATAGCCGTCTTTATTTCCGCTTACCGAATAATCAGTATTTTCATTCAGTTCAAAAATAAATTTACCATCAGCATCACTTGTGGTATTTATTTTTCTTCCGGTTTTTTTATTCAGTAATGTAATGGTGGCTCCCTGCACCGGCGATTGATCTTTTTTACTGACCACCGAACCGCTGAGTGTAAATTTCAAATCGGGTTTACGGTAATGATAAATTTTATCATTGCTGCCATCATTGCTTTCCCGGTTGCTGGTAAAGTAGCCGGTTTCACCGCCCTTTTCCGGAAGGTAGCCAAAATCATCGCGCGAAGTGTTAATCGGATATCCGATATTCTGTGGTCGGCTCCAACTGTTTCCGGTTTTTACAGATGAATAAATATCCAATCCACCTAATCCATATAATCCATCAGAGGCGAAGAATAAAACAGAATCATTTTCAATGTAAGGAAACATTTCGTTCATTGGTGTATTGATAGTTGCCCCCATGTTTACAGGTGTGCCCCAACCTTCGCCTTCTTTTTTTACCACCCATAAATCGCTGCCACCTATTCCGCCGGGCATATCACTTACAAAATAAATTGTTGCACCGCGATTGGCAATTGCAGGATGGCCGCACGAAAAATCATTGCTGTTAAATGGTAATTCCTTAATGTTGTTCCATTCGCCATTTTCATCTTTAGCGCTGGTATATATTTTCATGAGCGCAATGTCTTCGCTACTTTGTTTTATTTTTTTATTGATGTAATTGTTTCGTGTGAAATACATGGTGCTTCCATCAGGTGAAAAAGTTGCGTTCGCATCATGATACAAACCATTTACAGCGCCCTTCAATAATTCCGGCGAAGCAAAGTTTCCTTCACCGTTGTCTTTTGCATAATACAAATCAAGGTAGTTGTGCCCTGTCCAGGCATATACTTTTGCGTTGGTATTTCGGTCTGATGAAAATACAATTCCACCATTGTAAAAAACAGGTGCCATGCTCGAACCGGTGTTGATGGCCACATCTTCCACTACATATTTTGATGAATCTTTTTTAAAATGATTGACAGAATCACACGAGGCAAGTAACAAGGTTCCGGTTTTTTCGTTTGGTAATTTCTGTAAATAGATTTTCAGTATCCCTTTCGCATCGTCATAATTTCCATTCTCAATCATGGCTTGAGCGCAGTATAAAAAATCACTTGGCTTTGCATCCGGTAATCCTATAACTTCTTTATACCACTTCTCTGCCATTGGTGCATTGTTGGTCTGGCGATAATCTTCAGCAAGCATTTTTTTTGCTTCCGGAAAATCCTTCATCGAAAGACATTTTTCCAGTTTCGGAATGGATTTACTGTATGCCATATCCTGGTAAAACCGCTCTCCTGCCAGATAGTAAGAACCTGCACATCCGCTGAGCATCAGCACCATCAATGTTACAGGTATCAGATTTTTAATTTTTAATTGAGTCATGTGTTTTATTTTTCCTGCTTGCAATTCTTATTCTGAATTTAGAAATATCGCGGTGTTTTTATTTTCATAATGTCGTAACCAAAATCATATCCGATCATTATTTCATGCGAACCATTCGAATAATTTTTTAACTGTGAAGTAGTAAAGTCATATGCATACCCGATGCGCAGTTGCTTGGTTGCCTGCAATTCTATCATTCCTACTGCTGCATCGCCTGTGCGATAAGCACCACCAATCCACAATACTTTTTTGATTAACAGATTCAGGTTAAAATCAAATTCCACCGGTGTGTTTTGCGAATACTTAACCAGCATGGCCGGGCGTAAAACAAAATCGGGATTCAGTTCAATGGCTCCACCCATGGTGTAGAAATAATGTCGCACTTGTTTTGGAACAATATTATTTGTTATATCAAAACTTACCGGTCTTGTTGGATCGTAACTCAGTAATTCAGGAACTGAAATACCCAAGTAAAATTTTTTGCTGTACATGTATGCACCTGCACCAAAGTTTGGCAGAATATTGCTGACCGATGATGGGTCAAATAATACATCAGGCTTATCCCACACAATCAGTTCACTAAGCTTGGCATTGAAATATGAAAATCCGCCACGCATGCCTAAACCCAATTTCATTTTATCGCTGAGGTTTACATGATAAGCATAGTTCGCATACACATCATAACGACTGGTTACCCCTATTTTATCAGCCGCCATTGTTAATCCCAATCCAACTTTACGAGTGCGGGTTGGCCCATGTACTGTGGCTACAAATGTTTTTGGTGTGCCTTCAAATTTCACCCACTGATTTCTGTATAGTAGCGAGGCCGATGCGTATCGCTTGCTTCCTGCATAACCCGGATTTACGAGCAGGTTATTAAACATGTACTGACTTAACAATACATCCTGCTGAGCATATGATGCAAGTGAAAGCACCGAGCAAAAAGTCAAAATAATAATTCTCTTTATCATGCCTTTGAATTTTCTTTTTTCGTTTGAATGAATTTTTGTTTCAACCAATTTTTATCTTCTCATGTCAACATAACCTGAAAGTGGTTTTACCAGGTTGGGCGCTTCGAATATCACAAAGTAAGTTCCATCGGGTAGTTTTTCGCCACTGTTGTTGGTGCCATCCCACTCGTTGTTGTAATTCTTTTTTTCGTAAACTTTATTTCCCCATCGGTTAAACACACTGAAATTATTTACGGGATAATGTATCAATCCATGAATCACAAAGTAATCATTCGGACCATCGCCATTTGGTGAGAAGCCCGTTGGCATTTGCAGTGAATCGGTATTGCATTCTATTGGTGATTTCACTGTGATTATTAAAGTATCTGTTTCAATACAGGTGCCATCAGTAACAGTCCAGATGATTGTATTTTGTCCAACAGTTAATCCTGAAGTGGTTGCATCCGGATCGTTCGGATCTGAGAATGTTATTTCGCTATCAGTGCTGCTCCATATTCCAGAACCGGCTGACATACTACCGCTCAATTGAACATTCATGCTGTCGCAGGTTGATTGGTCATTGCCAGCTTCAATAATGAGAATGGTGGTTAGCAGTGTTGCTGTATCTGCAAATGTGCAGGTGCCATTGGTTATGGTCCACACAAATTGATTGGTTCCATTACCAAGACCTGTTACTGCTGTTACCTGTAATGTTGGGTCCGAAATGTTACCGGTTCCATTAACCAGTGTCCATATTCCGGTGTATCCGTTAGGTAATGTTCCTGTCAGTGTTCCATCAGAACCGCAAACAGTTGTACTTCCGCCACCAGTAAATGCAGGAATTGCCGGATCTGTTAACTGATAGGTTGCTCCATAAGTACATCCCAGTGAATTAGTAACTGTAACATTATAAGTTCCGGCTGAAAGATTTGTGATTGTTTGTGTAGTATCCAAATTTGACCACAAGAATGTAAATGGTCCGGTACCTCCGCTTAATACTACTGCTGTAAGTTGTCCGTCATTTGCTCCGTTACATGAAATGGTATCATCAGCAGTTATACTTACACTTACACTGATGGCCGGATCAACAATGGCTGAAAGTGTATCGGTACATCCGTTTGCATCTGTTACTGTTACAAAATAAGTTCCTGATACTATTGCGGTTAAGTCTTCAGTAGTTGCACTGTTGCTCCAGTTGTAAGTATATGAAGTTGTTCCACCTGTAACAGTTATATCTATTGCTCCGCTTAACAAATTCAGACAGTTAACATCTGTAACTGAATCCAAGTTTGCATCAAGTACAATTGGCTGTGTGATGATTACACTGGTGGTATCTGTGCATCCATGCGCATCAGTTACGGTTACAAAATATGTTGCAGCTAACAATCCGGTTATTGTGTCGTTGGTTGAAGTGGTTGACCACACATAAGCGTATGGCGCTGTTCCACCTGTTGCGGTTATTACTGCCACGCCTGTAGCATTGCCATTGCAATTTACTGACTGCGATTGTGTGGCTGTTGCAGTTACTATTGCCGGTTGTGTAACATCAACATTCGCAGTGGCTGTGCATCCATTGGCATCGGTAATGGTTACGGTATAAAGTCCGGCTGCCACATTTATTAAATCTTCTGTGGTTGATCCGTTGCTCCAGTTGTAACTGTATGCAGTTGTTCCACCTGATACTGTCAAATCAATTGATGCAGAATCTATTCCTGAACAGAATATTGAATCGGTGATGCTGATGGTTGCTGTCAATTGTGTTGGTTCGTTCACATTGAATGAATCGATCACCTGGCAATTATTCACATCAGTTACAGTTACATAATAAAGTGTTCCGCTAATGCTGGTTAAGTCTTCAGTGGTTGCGCCATTTGACCATGAGTAAGTAAATGGTGCAGTGCCTCCCATCATTGTAATATCAATTCCTCCATCCAAATTTCCGAAGCAACTGACATCATTAATCACTGTATCCATTATCATTAACATATCTGGTTCGGTAATATTTGCTGTGCCTGTGGCTGTACATCCGTTGATATCGGTGACTGTAACATTATATAAATCAGGATCCAGTCCTGTTAAATCTTCTGTAGTTGCGCCATTGCTCCATTCAAATGTGTAGGGTGGCGTGCCACCGGTTGGGGTTAAATCAATTTCTCCATCCGCCAATCCATTACAGGTAACATTGGTTGGGTTTATTGAAGTTGCATTTACAGCGGTTGGTTGAGTAATAGTAGCACTCGTTGTAGTGGAACATCCATTCACATCAATTACAGTAACTGAATAAGTTCCTATTGAAAGGTTTGATAAATCCTGAGTGGTTTCACCATTGCTCCATGTGTAAGTGAACGGAGCTTGCCCGTCAGTAATTGTTAAATCTATTGAACCCGTTGAATCTCCAAAACATCCGGCAATTGCAGTTGCTACAGCATTTGCAATTGGAACATCAACCTGCACAATAATTAAATCTGCAGACAATGATGTGGTGCAACCATTCGCATCTGTAATTGTAACATTATAAGTTCCATCGCTCAATCCTGATAAATCTTCATTGGTTGAACCATTGCTCCAGCTATAAGTGTAGCCAGGTGTTCCACCGTTTGCTGTAATAGAAATTGATCCTGTTGATGTTGCATTGCATCCGAGTGTATCTGTATATGAATCTACAGTTGCAGTTAAAATCAACGGTTCAGTAATTTCTTCCGAGGCAGTAGTTGTACATCCATTGGCATCAGTTACTGTTACATCATAAATTCCGGGACACAGATTAGTTATTGAAGAATTGGTTGCTCCATTGCTCCATTGATAATTAAATGATGGTGTTCCACCTGTTACAGTTAAATCAATTGTTCCATCGCAAGCACCGAAACAAGTGACATCTGATGAAGAAGCTGCAACAGTTGCTATTAATTGCTGAGGTTGAGTTACAGTTGCACTTGTTGTTGTTGAACATCCATTCACATCTGTTACTGTAACTGAATATGTTCCAGCTGTTAATCCAGATAAATCCTGTGTTGTTTCACTATTGCTCCATGTATAAGTGAATGGTGCCTGACCATCTGTTATAGATAAATCAATTGAACCTGTTGAATCACCAAAACATCCTGTTATTGCAGATGCAACTGCATTTGCAATTGGTACATCAACCTGAACAATAATTAAATCTGCCGATAATGATGTTGTACAACCATTCGCATCACTGATAGTTACATTATAAGTTCCATCACTTAATCCTGATAAATCTTCTGTGGTTGAACCATTGCTCCAGTTATAAGAATAGGCAGTTGTTCCACCTGTAACTGAAATTGAAATTGCACCTGTTCCAACTTCATTGCATCCGAGTGTATCTGTATAAGAATCTACAGTAGCATTTAGTATCAATGGTTCCGTAATTTCTTCTGAAACAGTAGCTGAACATCCATTGGCATCAGTTACTGTTACATCATAAGTTCCCGGAGAAAGATTACTAAGAACTGAAGTAGTATTTCCATTCGACCAACTATAAATATAAGCAGGTGTTCCACCGACAACTGTAAGTGAAATGCTTCCATCATCGTTTCCATTGCATGTAACATTCTGAACATCCGGAGAAATGGTAAGCACTAATGGTTCAACTAAAATAATTGTTGAAGATGTGGTAGCTGTACAACCATTCGCATCGGTTACTGTTACACTGAATGTTCCACCATCCAAACCTGATAAATCCTGTGTGGTTGATCCGTTGCTCCAATTGTAAGAGTAAGCTGTTGTTCCACCTGAAACAGATAAATCAACTGTTCCGTTGTTATCACCATTACAAGTCGGACTGCTTGAACCGCTAACAGTTGCAGTTAAAATATTTGGTTCGTCAATGGTATAAGAAGTTGTGTAAGTACAATTATTTACATCGGTTACAGTAACTGTATATGTTCCTCCGGAAAGGTTAGATAAATCTTCAGTTGTTGCGCCATTGCTCCAGTTATAAAAATATGGAGGAAGTGTTCCTCCTAGAACAGTTATATCAATACTGCCATCTGAATCCCCGTTACAAGTTACATCAGTTATAACTTGCGTTGAAATTGATAAAACATCAGGTTGCACAAGGTTTTCAGTTGCCACAACATTGCATCCATTAGCATCTGTTACTGTTACAGTATATGAACCAGCAACCAATCCTGAAATATTTGCATTAGTAGCTCCATTCGACCAGGCATAGGTATATGGTGTTGCACCACCGGTTATAGTTGTGTTAATGAAACCATCAGATTCTCCATTGCAAGAAATCTCATTTCCATTGTAATTGGATGGTGTAAGCGTAGCTGATAAATTTCCTGATTGTGTTAGAGTAATTGATGCAACATCCGTGCATCCATTTGCATCGGTAACAGTTACCGTAAATGTTCCTGCTCCGATTGCTGATAAATCCTGAGTAGTTGCACCATTCGACCATAAATATGAATACGGACTTGCACCGCCTGCCACTGTTAAATCAATACTTCCATCGTTACCAACACAAGTTACATTATAACCTCCACTGAATGTCGGTGATATTGGTGTTAAATCTATAGAATCAGGTTCGGTTAAAGTTACGGAAGTTGATACGGTACAACCATTTAAATCTGTTACTGTTACTGAATAAATTCCAGCTCCAATATTAGTTAAGTCTTGTGTTGTTGATCCATTGCTCCAATTATAGGTGAATGGTGATGTTCCACCAGTTGGCGTTAAGTTTATTGAACCATTGGTGCTTCCATTGCAAGCAGTATTATATCCACCATTGTATGATGATGAAACAGTAGGCGCTGTTAACGGAACCGGAGGTGTTAAAGTGGCTGAAGCAGTAACAGTGCAATTGTTGGCATCGGTTACAGTTACCGTATAGGTGCCCGCACCAAGTGCACTTAAATCCTGTGTAGTTGCGCCATTGCTCCAGTTGTAGGTAAACGGTGATGCTCCACCCGTAACTGTTAAATCAATACTTCCATCGGTGCTGCTGTTACACGAAACATTGGAGCCATTGTATGTTGAAAGTGCAGCGCCGAGTGATAATGTAGTTGATTCGGTTAAAGTGATACTTCCTGAAGTAGTACAGCCATTGGCATCTGTAATAGTGACAGAATAAATTCCATCGCCTAATCCAGCTAAATCCTGCGTAGTTGCTCCGGTATTCCAAAGGTAGGTATATGGACTTGTTCCACCGGACGGAGTTAAATCAATACTTCCGTCGTTTCCTAAACAAGTTACATTATATCCTCCTGCAAATGTTGGGCTTGTTAATGTATTGGTAAATGGCGGTGGCTCAGTTAAGGCTACAGAAGTTGAAGAAGTACAACCATTTAAATCAGTCACTGTTACAGTATAAGTTCCTGCTCCGAGACCTGCGAGGTCTTGAGTTGTGGCGCCATTGCTCCAGTTATAAGTATATGGAGCAGTGCCACCTGCTGGTGTTAAATTTATTGAACCATTGGTACTTCCGTTACAGCCAACATTATATCCTCCATTAAAGGAAGAAGAAACTGTTGGAGATATTAGTGGCGCCGGTTGTGTGATTGTGGATGAAGCTGTAGTTGAACAATTATTTGCATCAGTAACAGTAACGGTATAAGTTCCTGCACCAAGTAAACTTAAATCCTGAGTGGTTGCTCCATTACTCCAGTTATAAATAAATGGAGATGCTCCACCGGACACTGTTAAATCAATACTACCATCTGTGCTTCCACTACATGAAATATTACTTCCATTGTATGATGAAAGAGTTGCTGCGAGAGTTAGGGTGCCTGATTGAGTAAGTGTGATGCTTCCAGTGCTTGTACATCCATTCGCATCAGTCACAGTAACATTATAAGTTCCAGCACCAAGGCCTGTTAAATCCTGAGTAGTTGCTCCGTTGTTCCATAAATAAGTAAATGGCGATGTTCCACCTGCTAATGTTAAATCTATACTTCCATCATTTCCTAAACAGGTTACATTATATCCTCCGTTAAATGTCGGACTTATTAAAGTTGATTCAAGTGTATCCGGTTGTGTCAATGTTACTGAATCAATTGCCGGGCATCCATTAGCATCATTCACTACAACACCATAAGTACCGGCAGTCAGTCCGGTTAAATCCTGAGTTGTTGCTTCGTTTGTCCATTCGTAAGTGTATGGTCCGGTTCCACCTGTAACAGTTAAATCTATTGAACCATTTGTTGATCCATAACAACCAACATTACTTCCGTTGTATGTTGAAAGAGAAAATGAAAGCACAACAGGAGTTGGTTGAGTGAGTGTAATACTTCCAGTACTTGTACATCCGTTAACATCAGTAATGGTTACTGAATAAGTTCCGGCAGTTAATGATCCAAGGTTTTGAGTGGTTGCTCCATTACTCCAATTATAAGTGTAAGGAGAAGTTCCGCCAATAACAATAGTGTTAATTATTCCATCGAACAATCCATTGCAACTGATATTAAATCCGCCAGTAAAAGTCGGACTTGTTAATGTTGGTGCCACCGGATCCGGTTGTGTAAGTGTTATGCTTGCTGTTACAGTACAACTGTTTCCATCAGTTACAGTAACCGTGTAGGTTCCTGCTCCTACTGATGATAAATTTTGTGTGGTTGCCCCATTGCTCCATAAATAAGAATGTGGAGAAACACCCCCGGAAGTGGCTACATTAATATCTCCATCGGTGCTTCCATTGCAACTCAGATTTGTTCCGCCGGTAACAGTAGGTGAAGTAAGTACTGGGTTTATTGGTGTTGGTTCGGTAAGCGTTTCGGAAGAAGTAGAAGTACATCCATTCGCATCGGTTACAGTTACTGAGTAAGTTCCAGCTGAAAGTGAACTGATATCCTGTGTTGTAGCTCCATTACTCCAGTTATAATTATAAGGTGAAGTACCCCCAGTAACTGTAGCATCAATGCTTCCATTCGCACCTCCTTCACAACCAACATTGTAACCATTGTATGCTGAAAGTGATGATGTTATTGAAATAAGCGCGGGTTCAGTAAAGGTGAATGAATCCTGATTTGAACAACCATTTAAATCATAAACAGTAACGCTGATTAAACCAGCTCCCAATCCGGAAATTGATGAGGTGGTTGCGCCATTGCTCCACAAATAAGTATAGGGTAATGTTCCACCTGTTGCGGTTACACTTGCTGAACCATCTGTTCCGCCATTGCAGGTAATATTTGTTCCGCCATTAACAGTTACTCCCGTTATTAATGCAACAAAAACAACCGGTTCAGTTAATGTAATAGAACTTGTAGCAGAACATCCGTTTGCATCCGTTAATGTAACACTATAAGTTCCCGCAGGTAATGAAATTAAGTCTTCGGTTGTAGCTCCATTCGACCAGATAAAAGTGTATGGAAGTGTTCCGCCTCCCGGAGTTAAGTTGATTGAACCGCTTGATTCGCCATTACAACCAATATTGGTTCCACCTCCAGAAACAGGACTTGTTAATACTGTTGTTACAATTGTTGGTGGAGTAATTGTTTCAGCTAAAGTTGCAGTACAACCATTCGCATCAAAAACAGTAACGGTATATGTTCCGGCAGCAAGATTTAATATATCCTGAGTTATATCGCCGTTCGACCAAAAATATAAATAGCCGGGAGTTCCGCCTGAAACTGAAATATATATTCCCCCATCACTTTCGCCGTTGCATGAAAGATCCTGGCCATTATAATTTAAAGTGCTGTCGAGTGTAATTACAATTGGTCCAGCAGGTTGTGTTAAAGTAAGCTGACCTAAACCTAAACATCCGTTTGCATCAGTAATAGTTACACTAACTGTTCCAGCAGATAATCCTGATACACTCGATGTAGTTGCACCTGTACTCCATAAATAACTAAATGGAGCTGTACCACCTGTTACACTCACAGAGGCTGTGCCGGATGTTGCTCCATAACAAGCCACATTTACACCATTAACAGAAGTGCTTGTAATTAAAGGCACCACGCTTCCGGGTTGTGTTAAAGTTTGTGAAGTAGTTGCAGTACAACCTTGCGCATCTGTAATTGTAACCGAATATGTTCCGGCTCCCAACCCTGTTAAATCTTGTGTGGTCGCAGCATTACTCCATATATAAATGTACGGAGATGTTCCTCCGCTTACTGATAAATTTATTGACCCGGTTGATTCTCCTTGACAACTAACATTTATTGAAGATGTTCCTGAGGTACTTAATGCAGTTGGCTGGCTGATGGTTGTGTTACCGGTTATTGTGCAACCATTTGCATCAGTTACTGTAACAGAATAAGAACTTCCACCAGTTAATCCGTTTGCGGTTTGAATGGTTTGCCCATTACTCCATAAATAAGTATAAGGCGCTATTCCACCAGATGGAGTTGCAGTGCCGGTTGCTGAAGCACTTCCAAAACAATTTGCACTTGTAGAAGAAACTGAAAGGGATAAAAGTGTTGGTTGAGTTAAAGTAACTGTTGTGTCCTTTGTACAACCATTCACATCAGTAATTGTAAGTGCATAAGTACCTGCTGATAATCCGTTTACTGTTTGTGTGGTAGCGCCATTGGACCAATTATATGTAAGCGGATTTTGACCTCCGGTTACATTGGCTGTTACAGAGCCATTTGATCCACCATTACAACTTATATGATATCCATTATAGGTAGGTGTGGTGAAAGTTATAATGTGCCGAGGGACCACAATGGAATATGAATAAATCTGAAAAGCATTGAAAGTGCAATTGTCATCTTTTACCATAACAGTAAAAGTGTAAGGTTGGTCGCGGGCATCTGCAGCTGTTGGGCTCCAGCAAAAAGTTCCAACGGGGTATGTAGGACTTGCTCCACCCTGATTAGCTACTGTAAATGTTGAACCCGGAATAGCTGTGGTAGCAGTTGAAGTCATCGTTATATGCTGACCAATATTTGCATCGTTCGAATTGATTGTAAAGCAAGTGTTACTTCCCGGACAAATAACAGTAGAGAAATTTGATGTGCCGTTAATTCCACTTGCTGTTGGCAATACATTAGGATTACAATTGCTTACCCAAAACTGCATATCACGAATGACACTTCCTATTAAAACTCCATTTCTGTATTCTCTAACTAACACAGCGCAAACCGCAACTTGACCTATAAGTGTTGGAGTCATTGTAATATCACCAGTGGTTGGACTAATAGCTACTGGCGGTGAGGAGGACAACCAGTTAGTGGCACTGAAACCTGCAAGAAAACCAACATCAACTGTTGAACTTCTTTTAGGAGCTATAAATGAATAAGCTAAAGAATCACCATTGATATCGACAACCCCATGATTAAAAGTAAATGCCTGATTGGAACAAACAAATGCAACCGGAATATTAGTAAAAGTTGGAGAGCTGTTTTGACCGGCTACAGTATTATTTAAAAATGCTTCAACATACAATGAATTACCTGTTGATGAATTATTACAATTTGCCTGATTAGTAATAGTACTGATTGCACAGTTACGACAACAAACTGAGTAACTGAAAATCCAATCAACACAAGTTGTAGGCAGTGTTACATTTCCACGAAATGTATATTGTTGAATACCAGGATTAGCTCCTCCATTGCAAAGTGTGGTAGTAGGATTACAAGGAAATGTTATTTCCTGTCCGGTTCCCGCGATTCTGTTTAAAGTCACATTAAAGTTCTGACCGCAACTTGCAGATCTTACATTAAGTGTTACTGTATTTGGTGCTGCAACGCCGGCACAATCACGATAAAAATTAACATTGATTTCAAAAATATTTCCTGATATCCAACGATAAGTTAAATCGGAACCAGCTGCGTGTGTTGCGTAAACTTTATTGTTAATTCCAAGAGATGCAATTACTGAACATGAAGTCAGCAATACAAAAACACATCTACGAATCAAGGAGTAGTAATTATGAATCATCCTTACAAATTTTATCTTTTGCTTGTGAAATTAGCGTTTAATTTTTGCGAAAAATAATTAGATGATATATCAACCGATAATAAAATTATGAACTTTAAGCAACATAAATAATTTAATCAAATAGTATTTAGGACACTCATTTTTTATTTTGTTTTTTAAAAAATTATTTGTCCATCTGAACTTTATGAATTTTGGCCGGTTAAAATTAGCAACAACAGAAATCACATTTACTGATAACAGATTTATTTACATTTGACCGCAAAAAAAAATCAGCACATAATTATGGGTGTATTAAAAAATAAATTCCACGAAGTTTCTGGTCCTCTTGCTCAGGAAGTAAAAACATTAATAAAAGAACACGGTAATCTTGAATTGGGTACTTATACTATTGATCAGGCATATGGTGGAATGAAAGAAATAAAAGCGTTGGTAACTGAAACCTCATTATTGGATTCGGTAGAAGGAATTCGTTTTCGGGGCTACACCATTCCTGAGTTGAGTGAAAAATTACCTAAGGCTGACGGATGCACGGAACCTTTACCAGAAGGATTATTTTATTTAATGCTAACGAATGAGTTACCAACTCATCAAGATGTTGAACATATCAGCAATACATGGGCACGCAGAAGCATTGTTCCGCACCATGTATTTAAAGCGTTGGATGTGCTTCCAAAAACCACTCACCCGATGACACAGTTCAGCATTGCAGTGATGGCCTTGCAAACTGAAAGCATCTTCGCAAAAAAATATCGCGATGGAATAAGTAAGAAAGATTACTGGGATCCGATGTTTGAAGATTCAATGAATCTGATTGCACGATTACCTCGTGTGGCTGCTTATATCTATCGCCGAACATATCACAACGACAAACACATTGAACCAGATCCGAATTTAGATTGGGCTGCAAACTTTGCGCATATGCTGGGCTTCGATAATCCATCTTTTAAAAGTCTGATGCGGTTATACATGACTATTCATGCTGATCATGAAGGAGGAAATGTATCGGCGCATAGTACACATCTGGTTGGTTCTGCCTTGAGTGATGCTTATCTTTCTTTCACAGCAGGAATGAATGGGCTTGCAGGTCCTTTACATGGTTTAGCAAACCAGGAAGTAATTCGTTGGGTGATGCAAATGCAAAAAGAAATTGGTTCGAAGAGCCCGAGTGAAGAACAGATTGCCGATTACATACATAAAACTTTAGCGGATGGAAAAGTAGTGCCAGGTTATGGTCACGCAGTGTTACGCAAAACTGATCCACGCTTTACAGCGCAAATGGAGTTTGCAAAAAAATATTGTCCCGATGATGAATTGGTAAATACTGTTTGGCGCATATATAAAGTGGCCCCTCCAATTTTAGAAAGCACCGGAAAAATTAAAAACCCGTGGCCGAATGTGGATGCACATTCTGGTTCGTTGCTCGTTCATTATGGTTTGGTGGAATATGATTTCTATACTGTGTTGTTTGGTGTATCGCGCGCGTTGGGTGTTTTAACTTCGTTGTGCTGGGATCGTGCGCTTGGTTATGGCATTGAGCGACCAAAGTCAGTTACTACTGAATGGATAAAATCTTATATCGCTGCGAAGCAAACGAAAGCATAGACTATTTAATTGTTGATTGCTTAATTGTAATCAAAAAAGTTTCTATTATTCAAAATGCCGGAAGTTCGGTTTTGGTTTGGTAATTATCATTTGGAAATTTTTTCGATCATAATATATGCATTAATGATAACGAATTTCCGGATAAACATTAAGATATATTACTGATATTAACTGTATCGCATTTGCAAGGCTGAAACAGGTTTCAGAAAAACAGGAAACCTTAACTTGTTAAAAGAATTCACTAAAAAAAACAGAGGTGTAAATATTTACACCTCTGTTTTTTTAAAAAATTAATTATTAAATTATACTGAAATCATTTGCTTAGTTCCCTGAAACACCTCGCCGCCGCAACTATCCGCCGAAGCACCTGTAGCTGACGCGAGCACATTCATTTCGCCACGCAAACGAAGAACACCCATTAAAGCTATTATTAATGCTTCTTTAAATTTTATGGTAGCCGCATCAGGCACAGCTAACTGAACAGGCGAATGCGCTTTAATTCTTTCAATCAAAAACTTATTGAATGCACCACCACCGGAAACTAACATCTGATGTCCTGCATCTTTCGAAATATTTTCATTCGCCATCACCGTATTCAAATCTTTTCCGATTTGCATGGCAATGTGTTCAACTGCAGTACACAATTTATCTTCAGTGCTCATGCGATATTTACGAAACATTGGCATAAATACTTTTGTCACCCATCCGCCACCTAATGATTTCGGATAAGCTTTTTCATAATACCACTGCGTATTCAAATCGTTTAATAATTCATCATGAACTTTTCCTTCACGCGCTATCACTCCGTCCTTATCCACTTCCAAATCAATTTCACCGGCAAGAAAATTCAATACCATATTACACCCTGAAATATCCCATCCCAACATTCTTCCATCATCTAATTTGGCCGATAGGTTTGATATTCCACCAAGATTTAAACAGAATTTAAAATTGCCATAAAATAATTTATCGCCAATTGGAGCAATCGGAGTTCCTTGACCGTTGAGAGCAACATCGGTAGTTCGGAAGTTACATACTACCGGCAATCCGGTTTCAGCAGCAATAGCAGCTCCATCACCAATCTGACTGGTCATTTGATTTTCAGGTTGATGAAAAACGGTTTGACCATGCGAGGCAATAAAATCAATTTTACCAGCCAGTTGTTTTTCTTCAATGAAATTGCGTGCAACTTCACCCAGATAATGACCAAAGAAAGCATCGGTCTTTAAATAAGTAACCGCATTTTGAAGAACCAGACTTTGCAATCGCAATTTCCATTTTTGGGGAAACGGAATGCAATCGGCTACTTCAATTTTGTAAGAGTAATTGCCATTGTTTTCTTCAATAATGCAATAAGCTAAATCAACCCCATCCATTGAGGTTCCGGTCATCATGCTGACCACTCGATACTGTTTCATAAAAATTTATTTAAGTTTTAAAATTCAGACTATGTGTTACGCCAATATTTAATATTGGAATTTTAATTGTCGGCAAATCTAATTTTTTGCTTCAACCATTCAACAGCTTTTTTTATTAAAGGCTACCTAAAAATTAAAAATAATTACCTTAATAATGTAATGTTACCTTTTTTGCTAATCAGATTTCCGTCATATGTTTCTGCAACAATATAATAAACATATACACCTAATGAAGCTATTTGATTTTTGGTAGTGGTGCCGTTCCATGGTGTTTCGTCGTACCCATTGTTTGAATAAATAATCTCACCCCAACGGCTATAAATTGTCAATTCATTAATTTTTCTGATACCTTTTGTAAAATATAGAAAGAAGTCATTTATACCATCGCCATTTGGTGTAAATGCGTTAGGTACATAAATATCATGAATGTGAGTGACAATCAGAACCAAGGTATCCTGAGTTGCACATCCGAAATCATTGGACACTGTGAGGGTATAAGTAGTTGTGTTTAGCGGAAAAGCAATGGGCCAATCTGCCTTTGCATCAGTTAAATCTGCTGACGGTGACCATAAGTAGGTGCCACCTCCCGAACCATGCAATTGATAATTTTCGCCTTGATTTATTATTCCACCTGGTCCAGCATTGGCAATGGGTATTGGGTTCACAATTACAGATACACTATCAATATCAAAGCAAGAACCTATAAAGGAACCAACAGTGAAAGTGGTATTCATTTCAGGATAAACAAATGGGTTTGAAATGTTGGGGTCGGAGGTCAATATAGCCGGTTCCCATTGGTAATACACCGCATTATTTGAAAACAATTGCAGCGGTTGATACAAACAGATTGTTGTATCAGGACCGGCAATGGAAATAACTGTATCAGTAACAAGTATTACTACTGAATCAGTATTCTCACAATTATTTAAGTCTGTAACTGTTACAAAATAAGTGGTGCTAACTTTAGGTTGAACCATTGGATTAGCAATAGCAGAATTGCTTAAATAATAGTTTGGACTCCAGGAATAAATAACACCATTGTTGGCTGATAAAACAACACTGTCGATATCACAAATCATGGTATCAGTTCCGGCATTAATATCAGGCAATGAATGGACCAGGACCGATTTTGTAATAGTGTCTTTACATCCAAAATTATTGGATGAAATTAAAGTCACATTATAAATGCCTCCGTTTTGGTAGGTGTTATTCGGATTAGAAATAATGGAATTGTTTCCATCATCAAAATTCCATTTCCAGAAATTAATAAATCCTTCAGGTGAAAAAGTTGCATCTTGAAATTGTGATGCAGAAAAAACACAAACCGTGTCGGAAATAAAATCAGTTTGAATTGGCAGATGAATACTGATGACTTTATATGCAGTATCGCTGCAAGGCATTCCGGGATTAATAATGAGTGTAACAATGTAGTCGCCAATACCTGGATAAGTATAAACTAATTGAGAGAGGGTTGAAGTATCTGAAGTTGAATTCGGAACACCAAAATCCCATATCAGATTTTGATCGCCAATACTTATATCAGTGAATTTAATATTGTATTGACCACACATTAATATCGTATCGCCGATACCCTTATTTGTTTTAAACTTAGCTACGGCCTGCGGATTGCATTGTGAGACATTAAATTGAAAATCCCGGCGGTCTTCCCCCAAATAAACACCATTGCGATATTCTTTAACACAAACACCCACAACATACTGACCTATTGCATTGGGTTCAGCAGTCAATAATCCTGTTGTTGAGTTTATTGCCATAGGCGGTGAACTGCTTATTTGATTATTTAAATTAAACAGCGAAACCCAAACTACATTTCCATATGGAGGTGCGCTTGGTGGTTGAGGCATTGGAAGTGCTGCAGTTGCTCCTTCATATGGTGTGCAAAACGAATACACAAGTAAGTCTCCATCAGGGTCGGTGGCAGAGTGGTCAAAAGATAATTGCATTCCTTCGCATATTGCAGTTGGTGGATAATTATTAAATGATGGACTGCTGTTGTATCCAACTAAATTAACATCCGGAATTTTTGTTATATAAGTAGATCCTACATTTCCCGGATCATAAATGTTTACAATGGTTCCGTTTCTGCAACATCGTTGATATACAATTTGATAGCCGCCTGTTATTGGCGGAAACGATTCTGTAGTAGTGTAAATAGCTTGTTCAACACAAATATCAGGCGGCATGGTTATGCATTGGTTATTAAGAACAGGAGGAATATTGATTATTGCCGGATTTCCTAAATTAATTGTGGAGAGTAAAGTTCCTTGTGAATTAAAAACTCCGACTACAGCCGGGTCATCAAATGGAGCCTGGCCGGTATTACAATCACGATAAACTTTCAAAGTGATTTTGTAATTGTTGTTGCCAAGATATTTGTAGGTGATTTCGCCACCAATAATATGTGTGGCAAAAACCCCTGTTGTAATGAGCAGATTTATAATCAATAAAAAATACTTTAGTTTCATTTTCATTTTAACAAGTGAAAAATAATAATTCCTGAGGTCAAAGCAAAACCATTTGTGTTAGATATTTGTCATCATCAACAAACTAATGCATGTTAAGATTACTTTTTCAGAAATATTTTTTCTGTTCGTTGCGATACTTTTTCAATCTGTTCATTTAATTGCTGAATAAAATTAGTTGTCATAAAGTCCTGAAGACATAAATTTTAAAGTCATTTTTTCTGCGCCTCTGCATCTTTGCAGTAAAATATTCTCGTGACGAAATTCATTTGTAAGTTCTTTCTTCTTTTAAAAAACATTAATTCATATACCTTTGTTTGCACACAGAAACTTTCTAAACCCTTCAATGGATATTCAAGCCGGACCGCTTCTCGAAAAAATTATTCTGCCCGAAGACCTGCGTAAACTTCCGAAAGACAAATTGGTGGAAGTGACAAAAGAACTCCGTCAATACATTATTGATTCGGTTTCGGTTTATGGTGGTCACTTCGGTGCCAGTTTGGGTGTGGTGGAACTGACTGTTGCGTTGCATTATGCTTTCAATACTCCTTACGACCAATTGGTTTGGGATGTAGGACATCAGGCATATGGACACAAAATTTTAACCGGAAGAAGAAGTCGTTTTCAAACCAACCGGAAGTGGAAAGGGCTTGCAGGTTTTCCAACACGCTCAGAAAGCGAGTACGATACTTTCGGTGTCGGTCACTCTTCAACTTCTATTTCTGCAGCACTCGGTATGGCTGTGGCTTCGCAAATACAAAACATAAAAGACAAGCAACACATTGCAGTAATTGGTGATGGCTCTATGACTGCAGGTCTGGCGTTTGAAGGAATGAATCAGGCAGGCGTATTGAACAGCAACTTGCTGATTGTGCTCAATGATAATTGCATGAGCATTGACCCGAATGTTGGGGCATTGAAAGAATATCTAACTGACATCACCACCTCAAAAACTTATAACAGAACCCGAAATGAAATATGGGACATTCTCGGGAAGATTGGTGGCAAAAGTGCACAACAGCGAATCAGTAAAGTGGAAGCGTCGCTGAAAGGAATTCTTTCCAAGAGCTCTAACATTTTCGAAGCATTGAATCTCCGCTATTTCGGTCCGGTGGACGGGCACGATGTAAATCACTTAGTGGAAATATTTTCTGACCTGAAAAAAATTCCCGGACCTAAACTTTTACACATCGTAACTACAAAAGGAAAAGGATACGAATTGGCAGAGCAAGACCAAACCAAGTGGCACGCGCCGGGTTTGTTTAATGCGGCAACTGGAGAAATAAAAAAGAAAATTTCTGTTGAACTCACTCCGCCCAAGTACCAGGATGTTTTTGGAAACACGATGGTGGAACTTGCTGAGCAAAATGAAAAGATTGTCGGCATTACTCCCGCCATGCCTTCGGGTTCTTCACTGAACATTATGATGAAGGCGATGCCGCACCGCGCATTTGATGTGGGCATTGCAGAGCAACACGCTGTAACTTTCAGTGCCGGTTTAGCTACGCAAGGACTCATTCCGTTCTGCAATATTTATTCGTCGTTCATGCAGCGCGGTTACGACCAGTTGATACACGATGTAGTACTGCAAAATCTGCATGTTGTTTTTTGTCTCGACCGCGGCGGATTAGTTGGAGAGGATGGTGCTACTCATCAAGGCGAATTTGATATTGCTTTTCTGCGCTGCCTGCCAAACATTGTGGTAAGTGCGCCCATGAATGAAGAAGAATTGCGCAACCTGATGTACACTGCGCAGCTTGCGAAAAATAATTTGACTTTCAGCATACGCTACCCGCGTGGCGAAGGGGTGATACCTGACTGGCGCAAACCATTTACTGAACTGGAGATAGGAAAGGGCAGAATGATTACTGACGGAGAAGAGGTTTGCATTCTCTCCATTGGGCACCCGGGAAATTTTGTGGTGAATGCCTGCCGCGAATTAATGAACGAAGGAATACAGCCGGCGCATTACGACATGCGCTTTGTAAAACCGCTCGATGCCGAACTGTTACACTCGGTGTTTGCGCGCTTCAAAAAAATAATTACAGTGGAAGATGGCGTGAAGATGGGTGGCTTCGGCAGCGCAGTGCTTGAGTTTATGAGCGATCACCACTACCATGCTGATGTGGGCCGCCTCGGCATACCCGATAAATTTATCGAGCACGGCTCGCCCGCGCAGCAATATGAATACTGCGGCTTCAGCGCCACCAACATTGCTGATGCAGTGCGGGAGATTGTGAACGATAAAGTGCAGATGATAGTGAAATAAAAAACCTCATGAAATGCGAAGCATTCCCGAATGCAATTTGAAAAAATAAAAAGTATGAGTAAAAAAATTTTACTGCTTCTTGTTGTTTCTTTTTTTGTAGGGAAGAATTGCGGGGCGCAGAATCTTGTTCTGAATGGAAATTCGGTACGGTAATAGGAATTTAAAATTATTTTATATCCATTCAAATAATGGGCAACTACCTTAATAGTTGGTATGCCACAAAACTTATTAAGTAGGCAAGTGTGGTCATATAAAAAAATTGAATCAACGCCCACTTCCAGCTTTTTGTCTCTCGTTTAACAACAGCAATAGTACTCATGCATTGCATGGCCAGCGCAAAAAACAGCATTAGCGAAACAACAGTGGCGAACGAAAAAACTGGCTGCCCAGTTTTAGGGTTTTTTTCTTTGTGCATGCGATCGCGCAATTTATTCATATCCATATCATCATCAGATCCAACAGAATAAATAGTTGCTATTGTGCCGACAAAAACTTCGCGCGCTGCAAATGCTGTAATCAACGAAACACCAATTTTCCAATCGAAACCAAGCGGCAATATGGCAGGTTCAATAAAGTGACCAATGTATCCGGCATAAGAGTGAGTTAGTTTTTCACTTTGTCGGAAAGCATCGATTTCATCAGTTTTAAACTTTGATGTATAAGATGTATCGGTGAATTTTTTTTCAATCACACTCATTTCATCACCAGGTCCATAACTAGCAAGAAACCAAAGCACCACCGAAATGGCAACAATTATTTTTCCGGCATCGGTTACAAACACTTTCGCTTTTTCAAACATGATAATACCCACATTTCCCCAGCGTGGCCAACGATAAATAGGTAACTCCATCAAAAACATACTTTGCTCTTTTGATTTAATAATAAGTTTCATTACAAATGCTGCAGCAATTGCGGCAATAAAACCAAACAGATATAACCAGAGCATCCACATACCACGCATGTTAAAAATGCCAAACAGCGTATCGTCGGGTACTGCAAAGCTTATTAATAAGGTATAAACCGGAAGTCGCGCCGAACAGCTCATAAACGGAACAACCATTATTGTAATAATTCTGTCTTTCCAGCTTTCAATATTTCGGGTACTCATAATTGCGGGAATTGCACAGGCAAGTCCGCTGATTAAAGGAACTGTTGATTTTCCGCTAAGGCCGGTGCTTCGCATTAACCGATCCATTAAAAAACTAACCCGCGCCATGTATCCTGTATCCTCTAATAAAGTAATGAAACCAAAAAGCAACATGATTTGTGGAATAAAAATAACCACGCCTCCAATGCCTGACCACACGCCCTGAATGAGTAAATCACTTATGATTCCGGAAGGTAAAACCTGATGCAAATAATTTCCAACCCCCGAAAAACCGGAGCTTATTAAATCCATTGGATACTGTGCCCACGCAAAAATTGCCTGAAAGACAAAGAAAAAGACACCCAAAAAAATCAGGTAGCCCCATAAACTGTGCAGCAATATTTTATCAATATGTGAGGTGGTTTCTAAACTTTTATTTTTTTCTTGTTCCTCTGTTACACAGGCAGTGACTATAGTGGTAATGGCTTTGTATCGCTGCAATACTTCTTCTCCCTGAAAACGCGCTGCATTAAAGTTTGAAGAAATTTTCCAATCTTCTATTAATTGATGTTTTGATTCCGGAAAATCATTAAGCTCATTATGTAATACTGCGAGCAAGGTGGCCTCGTATTCATTGTTGCAAAAGATTTTATCATTTAAAACTTTTGCCAATGGAACCAACTGTGTTATATCAATAAAACTGTGTTTAGGTTTCGGAACTTCAGTTGATAATATTTTCAGCAAATTATCTACGCCTTTTCCAGACCGTGCATTCATAGGTATGACCGGCACACCTAATTTTTTTTCCAATAGCGGAACATCTATCTGGATATTATTTTTTTCCGCCATATCCATCATGTTTAATGCAATCAAAGTCGGAATTCCCATATCAATAACCTGTATGCAGAATAATAAATTCCGTTTCAGATTCGATGCATCAGCTAATATAACAATCACATCCGGATGCGATTCATTATCCGGATTGGCTAATACATCAAATGTTACCATTTCATCCACACGCCGCGGATATATACTGTAAGTACCGGGTAAATCCACAACCTGTGCATCGGTACTTTCGTTAAGAAAAAGAATACCTGTTTTCTTATCAACCGTAACCCCAGCAAAATTTCCAACCTGTTGGCGCATTCCGGTTATCGCATTAAACAACGAAGTTTTTCCGCAGTTAGGGTTTCCGGCAAGGGCTATTTTAATTTTCTTTTTTTCGCTCACTGTTTCAATACTTTAATCATCGCTGCCTCATCTTTTCTCAGCCCCAGTAAATAATTTCCTATTCGTATTGAAATCGGATCGCCAAGCGGAGCAATATAATCTACTGTTAAAAGCTCCCCGGGCATGCACCCCATTTCCATTAATTTTATGCTAAGAGCAGTATTTTCCAATGAAATAATAATGGCCTTTTCACCTTTTTTTAATAATGATAATGGAAGAGTAGCTGTTTGCATTTACGGCGGCAAAATAAACACAAGCTATTAAGCTTTTATATTTTTATACTTTTTCAATAATGAAGTTTATCATAAAAACCATTTAATAGCCGATTTTTTATCCGGTGCCATCATGTTCAGGATTCATTTTTAAACTTCAACAAACTGAAGAAATTTAATTTCATCGCATTATTAAAAAAAATAATTTTATACAATACACTAAGAAAAAAAAATTCTCGTTTCACCACTCTATGAACCTAATTTCATATTACCCTCGTGTTTTCATCTTGCTTTCTGCTGTTTTATTTTACTTGTTGTTTTACTCTCTATCATCCGGTATAAATGTTTTGTTGTTC
>CAMDOA010000046.1 GCA_945903305.1 Chitinophaga pinensis | reverse complement strand
TCGCAACCAAATTGATTGGTGTAAGTTGTCGAGACAACTCCCGTGTCAGCAGGATTGCATGAAGTTAAATTCTGGAAGGTTGAATCACTCAATAAGAATGTTGTTGTCACAGTGTGTACACTATCGCATCCAAATTGATTGGTGTAAGTGGTCGATACAACTCCCGTGTCTGCAGGATTGCATGATGTTAAATTCTGGAAGGTTGAATCACTCAATAAGAAAGTTGTTGTCACTGTGTGAACACTATCACAACCAAACTGATTGGTGTAAGTGGTCGATACAACTCCCGTGTCTGCAGGATTGCATGATGTTAAATTTTCAGAAGTATTATCAATTGGATTCAAAGTCAGCGTAATATTTATAACCGAGTCGCAACCACTCGCTGTTGTGTAAGTGTTACTGTAGGTTCCTGCGGTTGATGCTGTTCCTCCCCATGGTAAATTGTATGATTGTCCCTGACAAATTGCAGCGGTTGTATTTGTAGTGAAGATCGGATTAACAGTCAGCGTGAGATTTACTACCGAGTCGCAACCGGATGATGTTGTGTAAGTGTTAGAGTATGTTCCTGCTGTACTTGCTGTTCCTCCCCATGGCAATGTGTATGATTGTCCCTGGCATATTGCTGCGGTTGTATTTGTAGTGAAGATCGGATTAACAGTCAGCGTGAGATTTACTACTGAGTCGCAACCTGATGATGTTGTGTAAGTGTTACTGTAGGTTCCTGCTGTTGATGCTGTTCCTCCCCACGGTAATGTGTATGATTGTCCCTGGCAAATCGCAGCATTGCTGTTCGTTGTGAAAATTGAATTCACAGTCAAAGTAATATTTACAACCGAATCACAACCACTTCCAGTTGTATAAGTGTTCGAGTAAATTCCTGCTGTTGATGCTGTTCCTCCCCATGGTAAATTATATGATTGTCCCTGACAAATTGCGGCCGTATTATTCGTGGTTGTTGGAAGTCCATTGTTTACAATAACTATAGAGGCAAATGCAGTGCATCCATTTAAATCGGTAACTGTAACTGAATAAACACCTGGGTTTAAATTATTTATATCCTGAGTAGTAACACCATTGCTCCAGGTATAGGTGAACGCCGGAGTCCCTCCTATAACTGATAGATCAATACTTCCGTTTGAAAAACCACAAGTTGCATTGATGTGAGTTTCACTTAGTGTTTGTGCGGTTGGTGCTGCTATTGTTCCTGTCCATATATATGAACAAAAAGTAGCGTCTAAAATTGTTACACTGTAATTTCCGGGAGCAAGATTTGAAATATCTTCAGCGGTAAATCCATTTGACCAAGAAAAACTATATGGCGTGTTTCCACCTGTTACAGTAATATATATTGAGCCATTATTTATTGCACATCCTGCATTAGTAATAACACTTGAAAAATTCAACGGTGCCGGTTGTGTAATTGTGGCCGAAGTTGTTGCAGTGCATCCATTTCCATCTGTAACTGTAACAGAATAAACTCCTGCAGATAAATTTGTTAAATCCTGTGTTGTTGCACCATTCGACCAGGAATAAAAAATTGGTGCAGTTGCGCCTGTTACTGTCAAATCAACGGAACCAGCTCCTGCACCAAAACAATTTACATTAACCTGTATGAAAGGAAGATTGATAGCTATTCCATCAGCTAAAATTATTCCGTCAACTTTGGTACATCCATTTGCATCTGTAACAGTAATTAGATAAGTCCCGGCTGCAACATTTATTAAGTCTTGTGTAGTAGCGCCATTTGACCAAGCATAAATATATGGCATAATACCACCGGAAGGAGTTGCGTTAATTGTTCCCGTTGCTGATCCGGCACAATTAATACTGGTGGCTGCCAATAAATTTGTTATTGCTGGTTGTTGAGTGATTGTTGCAGAAATTTCTCCTGTGCATCCATTGATATCAGATACAGTAACTGTATAAGTACCAATCCCTAATCCGGAAAGGTCTTGGGTTGTAATTCCGTTCGACCATAAATATGTGAATGGAGGATTTATACTATTTACTGTTAAATCAATTGAACCATTCCCTCCACCAAAACATGAAATATTTGTTTGTGTTGTTGTCAGACTCAATGAAGAAGTTTGTAAAATTGAAAAATTTGTAAGTGTAGTACAACCTGCTGCATCCGTTACAATTACATAGTAGCTTCCAACAGCCAGGTTTCCAAAGGAAGAAGAACCATTAACCAATGCATCATGCTGTAATAAATTTGATCCTGCATTATACCAATCATAAGTCCAAGGCCCTGTTCCATCGCCCAATGCTGATGCTGAACCATCCGGTTGAGAACAAGTAGGATTTGAAGTAATAATTGTTGGAGGTAAACAACATTGCATTAAAGCATTAAAAGTTGTATTCGGATCAAGCTGACAACCAATTGAAGCCCATCCTCCACTTTCGCCATCTCCAAGCGTATTAATATCAATTCCTAAATCAGCTCCTATGCTACAATTCGGTTGTGTAGTGATAGTCCAGCAGAAAGTCCAAGTACAGACTCCAGAAGTAGATGCATTATTTAAGTATCCATTATCACCATAACTATTTCCAGGATTTCCATCAACCACTCCAATCGGTTGTGATTGTTCAAAGAAAAATCCTGGGCCATATGTTGCACCGGTTGCAGTGCTTGTAACTGAATTATACCACGACCAAACACCAGCATTATTATCCCAAAATATTCCTGCATCATCAGCACCGCAATTATTTGCTGGAACAACAGTGAGCGTAGCTAAATTCCATCCCGAACCAAATGTTGGAACCACACCATGTAACCAGTTAAAACTAGTTTGGTTATAATTTGAAACTGTATAACAAAAAGTAACCGGAGTACCCGGTTGATAATATCCATTTACCGGAGGCGGATTAACTGTTAATGAACTCGCGAGATTACAACCTGTACAATCAAAATTATTCCAGATATTCATGGTGAAATCACATTGATCATTTAAATCACCACCACTAACTTGTAACCAATATGTGCCGGGCGCAAGAGGTGCAAAGGTTGCGTTAAGTCCGCCAGCATTTCCAATGGCGCATCCTCTCGGAATTAAGTTGTTACAATTAATACCTTGATACAATCCAACAAAAGGTGTCTGCAAAGCTCCTCCGGGAATCTGCACATGTAATTCAGTTCCGGTTACTGTTATCTGATACCATACATCTGCCGCAGGCCAAGGCTGATTGCCGGCTGGTTGACATCCTAACTGGCTTGCGAAGTTTGCCGGCGCGGTAGCACAATTGTTTGTACTCAATGAATTAATTACTGCTCCAACCCCATTAGGACATGCTGCTGGTGTTGGTAATACCCCAAGATTTATTGCTCCACTGCAATTGTCGTTAACTGGTGGAACTCCGCCTACCGGACAACCGCAATTTGAACTTACTACTCCACAAGTATTGCATGAAATTGATGCTGCCCAGCCTGGATAACTAACTATAAAATCAGAGGTAAATACTAATGTGATACATCCACTTGTAGCAGTGACTGAACCCGGAGAAATTGTTCCGGTATATGTTCCAATTAACGGGCTGCCGGTTGTAGAACCATCATAAATTGTTAGAAAATCGAACCCATCTTCAATATCAAATTGTGAAAAAAATAAACTCACGCATTGCCCCACAACTCCACTGCAAATGGTTTGTGTATATGTCGTACTGTTTGCATAATTACCTGTTCCTCCGGGATCATAAAAAGTTCCACTGCAACCTACGATTGGTGTACCGGACATGATATACCCCTGAGATGTATTACATGGACCACAACTGATTGCAGCAACCCAGCCCGGAGCAGTTACCGTTCCATCAGAAGTAAAAACAAATGTTAAACAACCACCGGATGAAGTAACGGTTCCAGGCAAAGTAGTTCCAGTATAAATTCCAATTAAATTTTGTGTGGCATTTGCTCCATCATAAACATAAAGGAAATCAAAGCCTGCTTCTAAATTAAAAGTTGTAAATGTTAATGAAACACACTGACCTGCTATATTGCTACAGATTGTTTCAGTGAAATTAGAATTGTTTGCATATTGACCATTATTTCCCGGGTCTTTGAAATTTCCGGAACAAGTGTTGATAGTTCCGTTTGTCATTGGGTAATTCTGTGCAAGTGAAATATTCCCAACAATAAAAACAAGAATGAATGTTAAGAAAAATATTGTGTTTGACTTAATATGATAATTGATAATCCTGAACCTCTGATTAAGCAAAACAATAAATAATATTTGCTTAGTCATGCTGATTTTTTATTTCTCCTTTTTAAGCCTGTCAATGATTAAAATATAATTCATATTCGTCATCAATAATTCTGATGAACAGGAATACTTTGTATTTGAACCCCACCAATGAAACATCAGTATTTTGATTTAGCTTAAATCACAAACTGAATTATTATTATTATTTAGTTTTAAAATAACAAACATGAAATTTTTACATAAAAAAATCTCGGCCAAAAGCTTCTGAAAAAATATTATGTAAAAATTTTTTATGTGTTGGTTATTTCTGCGCAAGATAAACCATTTGCCATAACTAATCAATAAAAGCTACCCTATTTTACGATAGGTTTATTACTTATTAGGATAAGATTAACTATAAGCCCGTTATATCACCTTCCGAATATTTTTTTATACTATTCCATTTCGGAATTAACGGGGATATATCTGCCTCCTGACCGGCAATAATCAACTTGTATGAATCTGGAGTGTAATATTTTTTGATGATTTTATTTACATCGTCGAGCGTGATGAGTTCAATCATGTTAACTATATTTTTTCTTGCATCGGCATTCGGATAAATTATCGGATTAAAAAAGCTGGTCCACGATGTTGGATTATCAATACCGGTTACTGATTTTTCCATTGACCGTTTTGCTTTTGTCAATTGCGATTGATTGATTCCGTTGTTATAAAAACCTGTTAATGTTTGATCAAATAACAACATGGTGTTATATACTTCTACGGTACGCACTTGTGTACTGATTGAAAAAATGGAAGAGCCGGAACCCGGATTATACGAACTGCTGATACCATAAGTCTTTCCTCCTTTTTCCCGAATCTCTTTGAACAAAACCTGATTGAAAATATAGTTGGCTATTCTGAAAATATCAGCATCCTTTGTCATTGGTTGCGCACCAATTTTATTCCATTGCAATGATGCCTGCGTTGCACCACTTCTATTAATAAAACCGATTTCAGTTTTCTTAATCGGGTCAATAGAAAAATTTACTCCGTTTACTTCGCCATACGGAGCTGTCCAGGATGCAAAATATTTTTCGGCTAATAATTTTGCTGATACTAAATCCGCTTTTCCGCAAATAACCAATCGCGAATTTCCAGGCGTGTAGTTGAACGAATAAAACTCTTTCAATATGGCAGGAGTAATTTTTATCAACTGGTCTTTATAGAAATATCTTCCGAGTGGATTATTAATTCCATAAACACTGAGGTTTGAAAACACATTGGCCAACGAGCCGATATCCATTTTATTTATGTTGTTGAAGTCAACAGTTTGCGAAATGTATTGTTTCAGTTCTTCATCAGGAAACAATGGTTTCATAATCACTGATGAAAAAACATCCATCCCTTTATCCAAATTATCGTTTAGAAAACGCGCAGATACAGTGGTGAAATTTTCATTGGTTGTTGCACTTATTCCGGTTCCGAGTTTAAAAAGTTCATCCTGCAATTGTGTGCGGTCATATTTTTCGCTGCCGAGTGTTAAACAGTTCGCTACTATTTCTGAATACGATTGCTGACCGGGAATTTCATTTTTCTGTCCGCAGTTTACGAATAATGTAACTTCAGTTGCCGGAATATCTCCATAAGGAATCACATACACTTTCAATTTATTCGCCAGTTGAAATTGCTGCACCTCGGGAAATGTTTGCGCAACAGCAGTTGTAAATTGTGAATTGTGAATTGTGAATATGATTGCGAGAAGAAAATCTTTTTTCATTTTTTTATTGTTAATTATGAATTATGAATTACCTCCGCCTGTGGCAGACAGGAAATCATCAAATCAGAAAGTAGATTTAATGTTTAACACTTTAAATTTTTCGGGATTGAAATATATGGTTGCTGTTTGTTGTAATTGTTCAGGAGTAATTTTTTCAAATGCATTTATCATTTCATCATATTTCTGAAAATCGCCGGTGTATAATTCAGCCATGCCTAATTCACTTGCTATAAAATCATTCTGATACAAATTCAATGTTCGTTGGGCTTTCAGATTTTGTAAATAATCTTTCATGATTTGTTCATCCATGCCTTCATCAATAATGGATTGAATTTCGGTATTGATTGCTTTTTTCACTTTCACATTTCCGGGCGCTGCCTGCATGATGATATATAGTTCGCAATAGTTGGTATATAAACTCCAGTCGTCACTCAATGGAGAAATCTGATAGGCGGCTTGCATGTCCTGCACAATTTCTTTATTGAAAACTGAATTCGGATTGGTAAACAACAAATCTTTCAGAAATAAAAATTTATAAAAATCACTGTCGCCCACAGCGGGTTTTGGAATCATGTAGCCATAAATCTGCACCGGAAAATCAACTGAATATTCATACTGCCTCAAGGAGTCTGAAAAAATATCAGGTGTTTTATATTTCTCTAAGGGAGGAATTTGTTTGGTTATGACTCCGAAATTTTTTTCAGCCAATGCAAACACATCTTCATATTTTACATTCCCAACTATAATCAACACAGCATTATTCGGACTGTAATATTTATCGTAAAAATCCTGACACTGTTTTGTGGTGAACGAAACTATCTGATCCAGGTATCCAATCACATCTACCCGATATGGATGACCTGTCGGATACAACTGATCATAAACAACATTGTGCATTCGCTGAAACCAGTTGTTCTCGCCATTGCGCAACTCCTCTCCCACCACCTGCCGTTCCACATCCAAAGTGTTTTGATTCAATATCAGATTATCCATGCGGTCGGCTTCCATTTTAAATACATTAATTATTTTTTCTTTCGGAATAGTTTGGTGATAAACCGTTCGATCAAATGAAGTGTAAGCATTTACTGTTCCACCCAGTGCTTCAATCGAATCGAGGTAAATACTTCCTTCGCCCTGAAAGTTTTTTGAGCCGCGAAACATCATGTGTTCAAACAAGTGCGCCATGCCGCGAATGCCGTCAACTTCATCCTTGCTGCCGACCTTGTACCACAGTTGCACTTCAATCATTTCTCCGGTTGGCCGTTCGCATACTATCACCTTCAAACCGTTTGATAAAACTGTTGAGAACACAGGATATTCATAAGCGAAAGAAAAGCTTACTGATAACAACAAACTAAAAACAGAAATTATTCTTTTCATTTTTTCTATAGAAACCCTTTGGGCATTATTCTGTTTTCAAAGAAAACAAACAATGATTATAATCAAAGGAGATAATTTTTTACAATTGTTACACAATGAACAAAAAGAAAAAATTTATTATAAAACAGAATCAGTAATAAATTCAATTACCTCAATAAAGTTGCATTACCCTTCAGCATAAATATATTCCCTGTAATATTGTCTTTGTATCGAACAACATAAATATAAACGCCAATTGCACAGGGCGTTTCGTAATAAGTTCCATCCCATTTGTTATTGCCCTCTGAATAAGTAAATACCATTTGCCCCCATCGATTATAAACATCAAATTGCAGCAACGAGGCATCACCAATCCGAATTGGAAACAGGAAATCATTTCGGCCATCATCATTAGGAGAAAATGCATTTGGTATAATGTATTCTCCCGGACATTTTGAAACAGTTATAGAATCCACATCAGTTCCACATGAGTTAGCTACATCTACCCAGTAAGTTCCGGCTTTTGGTATTTGAATGAAAAGAGTGGTATCGCCTGTTGACCATAGAATATTTTGTGCATTAGTAAAAGCGGTAATCTGAAATCCTTCGGGCACACAAAGCATGGTATCAGCCGGTAGAATTACAAATGGAAACTGCACTTGATTGAGTACAACAGTATCCTTGGCAACTCCGCATTGGTTGGTCACTTGTACTGTAACAACTCCAGAATTATTAAAAGATACTTGCGGTGCCATTGAATTATTCGACCATAAATAATTGCACGCAATACAAGCTGTATTGTAAGTAATAGAAAAATTGCCGCAGAAAGTGGTGTCGTTTCCAAGACTCACCTGTGGTGGTGAAGCCTGAAGAATATGAATGGTATCTGAAACAAATCCGCAATTGTTATTCAATTGAATCCAGTAAGTGCCGGCCTGGTTTACAGTAATGGTTTGATCGGTAGTTCCATCATTCCACAAATACGAATCGGTATTGGTTCCACCATTTAATACTCTTGAAAAATTACTGCAATACAAAGTATCACTGCCAAGTAACGAAACCGGAAGCGATGATTGTGTGATAGCGATGGTATCAGTTGCTGCACCACACGCATTGGTTACATTCACAAAATAAGTTCCGGCTGCATTAACATTTATACTTGCCGCAGTACTTGCGGTTGACCATAAATAAACCGAACCGGCATTGGTGGCATTCAGCACCCGGTTAAATGCAGCACAATAAAGTGTATCGTTTCCCAATGAAACAACAGGTACACTGTATTGCGAAAAAATTATTGAATCGGTAATGGTACCGCAGTCATTTGTAATATTTACCCAGTATGTTCCGGCTGCATTCACATTCAGTGTTTGCTGATTTGTGGCATTCGACCACAAATAAGTTGCGCCTGCATTACCGGCATTCAATTGCAAACCGAAATTGCTGCAATAGATTGTATCATTTCCTAAAACATAAACAGGTGGCGATGCTGTTAAAATATTTATGTCATCATTCTGCATTCCGCAAACATTGGTAACAGTTACCGAATAATTTCCTGCTGTACTCACATTTATAGTTTGAGTGGTTGCTGCCGTTGACCATATATATGTGCTTCCTGCATTAGCTGCATTCAGTGTCAATGATTGTCCGCTGCAAAGAGTAGTATCGTTTCCGAGATTCAAAATTCCTGATGAACCAATAGTAATTGAGATGGAATCAGTGGTTATGCAGTTCCCAGTTCCAACAGTTACCCAATAAGTTCCCGTGGCGGCTGCTGAAATGGTTTGTGTAATTGCATTGGTGTTCCATAAATAAGTTTGTCCGGCATTTCCTGCATCTAATAATAAAGGTTGACCACTGCAAATAATAGTATCGTTTCCGAGATTAACAACCGGTGTAGCTCCAACTGTAATTGTATTGGTAAGGGTATCAATTAAACCCGAAGTATGGTATTGAAACACCTGCACATTATAATTTCCTGCTGCTGAAAATAAGTGTGCAGGATTTTGTAATGCTGAAAAATTTTGTGCGCCTGTTGAAGGGTCGCCGAAATTCCAATCCACTGAATCAATGCCGGCAATAACAGGCAGTTGAAAAAAAGTTGAATCGCCAAAGCATGCACTAGTGTAAGTGAAACTGTTGCTGTCAGGAACGAAATTAAAATTATCGACAAAAATATATTGTGCGCAATTCGAACACTCCACACACATTCCCACAAAATCAAATACGCCCGGCGATGTAAAACTAACCGTGTAAGGAAGCCATTCTAAATTAGCTACTAATGGACTTGTAACTAATAATGTTGGATTGTTTCCCATGGAACCCATGCACACCCCTACCTGCGAACCACTTGCGGCCGGGTTTCCGTTATATGCCCAGAAAGAAACTCCTGAACAATTATTACTGTAAAAACCTGAAGAAGTTTTTTTTGCCCAAAAGGTAATGGTGTAACTAGCTCCTGCAACCAACGGCGATGTTAAAAACTGACCCAATGCTTCCGATGCATTGCTACCGCCATAAGTAGCAAAACCCATGTAACCCGCTCCGCTTTGCGCACCAATTGTTTGTTGCGATGTCCAGCAGGTGTAAGCACAATTCATGTAATCGGCACTTTGTACAATCTCTATCCAACCGGTGCAATTAGGCACTTGTCCTTGTGTGGTAGGGCATGGTGCAAACACTTCGAAGTCAGCATTGCTGAAAAGATTTTGTGCGCCTGATTCCTTAACAAATAAAACTGACAGAGAAAATAAAAAACAGAAGATTATTTTTTTCATTGAGTCAAAAGTAAAATGAATACGATTTTGATTTTTTAAAAAATAAACCAATTCTTACTCAATCTAAATTCCTGCAGTGTTAATCTGAAATAAAATTTTCATTTGCTTTCTGAAAAAATCAACCTTTAATTAGATCGTTATATAGTTTCATTAACTTATCGGATATGTTTTGACTGCTGAACTTCGATGAATTTGCAAGTGCTATAGCTGATAAATTATTGTATAAGTCAGTTGAATTAAATAATTGTTCAATAGCATTAGCCGTTTGGTTTACATCTTCAGCATCTACATATAAAGCACCGCTGCCAGCCGCTTCTGTCATACAAGTTTTTTTTGATGCAATGGAAGGAATACCATGTGCTGCAGCTTCAATCAGCGGTATTCCAAATCCTTCAACCAAGGAGGTATAAATAAAAATAAATGCTCTCGAATAAACAATATTTAACATTTCGTTATCAGCATCATGAATAAAAACAACCTTTAATTGAGGAGCGCTAATGCGTAAATAATTTTTTATTTCTTTCAGGTATTCAGTGGCTTTTCCTACAACAACTAATGGCAACGCTTTATTTCCAAGTTGATGTAAAGACTTTAAGACAGTTAATAAATTTTTTCTTCTTTCAATAGTACCTACCTGTAAAATAAATTTATCAGGTAGCTGGTAGCGTTCATTTATTTCGTTCAGTTTTATATCTGAAATCATTCGGTTTATATGGCCGGGCATGGCGTTAGGAATAACCGTTATTTTTTCCTCGGGAGTATGATAATATTTAATCAATTCCGTTTTTGTATTCTCACTCACACAAATAATTTTATCAGCCGCTTTGCACGCATGCTTTGTTTTCCAATTATAAATATTACGGTCAATTACGGAGTAAAATTCAGGGTGACTTTTGAAAATGACATCATGTATGGTCACTACCGTTTTTGTTTTTGTTCGGTTTAAATAAAAAGGCAACTCGTTACTTAATCCATGAAAAATATCCATCTTTAATTTATTCCATTGTTTCACCATTTTATAACTCCGCCAGTAGGTATTACTGATTGAATTGGTGGAAATAATTTTTGAATTATTTCTGAAATGATGTGAATGGAAATTATCAGCATTCGTTTTTGCAGAAAAAACAAAATACTCATTGTCAGGGTAAAATTGAGCCAAGGAATCAATAAGTGTTCTGCTGTAATTACCTAATCCGGATGAATTGTTAAACGCCCGCTTGCCATCGAATCCTATTTTCATTTTTTAATTATAAAATAATTTTTGAGGCAAGTTAATTAATTCTATATCCATTAAGAATTAAATGATGTGCCGGCGGAGAGATTCGAACTCTCATGCCCTTGCAGGCGCTGCGTTCTGAGCACAGTATGTCTACCAGTTTCACCACGCCGACTATTGGTCGCCAAATTTAAGGGGAACTTTCATTTGAAGAAATCACAATCAGAAAATAATATATCAATAAAAAAATTTAGAATAAACTCTTTAAAATTTTATTAATCAGATTCTCTTCCTACAAAAAATTTCCTTCCAAATAAAAAATTACTTTATCAAAGTAACATCTCCTGAATTTGTTCTGTTTACCGATACACTTCGACCATCTCTATCCTTACCACGAAACATCCAGACAAAAACTCCCGTGCTGAACGGTTTACCATTAAAAGTGCCATCCCAACCTTCATTCTGATCATGCGAAATAAAAACCATTTGCCCCCATCGATCAAAAACCATGAGGGTGAATTCTTCCATTGGTAATCCATATACTTTAAAAACCGGATTAAAAATATCGCCGTTCGGTGTAAATGCGGATGGTACAAATACTTCAGGGCATTTAATATTTACAACTACCTGCGCAGTTCCGGTACAACTTCCGGATGTTCCGGTAACAGTATAGATCGTAGTGTCTGAAGGGTCAGCTATAGTGCTGGCACAATCCAAACAACTTAAATGCAAATCAGGAAACCAGTAATAACTGTTTGCGCCGCTTGCATTTAATGTAACTGGTGTTGTCCAGCAAGTTGTAACTGTATCCACATCAACTGTTATAACGAGGTTTGGTTGAACAGTTATGAAAATAGTATTGGAGGTTGCCGGATTGGAGGTTACACAATTCTGATTCGAAGTCATTATAACAAAAATGTTATCTCCATCATTAAAATTCGAAGTAAGAGAAGAACCGGTATTAGTTGTAAGCACACCATTTATCCACCAACTGTATGAAGGAACTGTTCCGCCATTTAAACCGGTTACAATAATTGTTGCCGACATGCCTTCGCAAATAATATTATTATCAGCGGTAATAGATACCGATGCAATTGTTAGCGGAGTGACCGACACGGTTATTGTATTTGAATTAGCCGGATTATTTGAAACACAAATTGCATTTGAAGTGATAATGCAAGTGATTACATCATTGTCATTAATAGTTGTGGAACTAAAGGTGGCTGAATTGGTGCCAACATTTACTCCATTCACCTGCCATTGAAAAACAGGAGCAGTGCCACCGTTGGTTGGTATTGCCGTAAAGTCAATTTGAGTACCTGCGCATATAGCTGTTGTGGAAGCCGCAATCAAAAGTGTGACAGGAGCACCAACATTTACCGTCATAACAATTGCATTTGATGTAGCAGGTGATCCGGTTACACAGCTGAGCGATGAAGTCATAATACATGTAACTACATCTCCATTGTTCAAAATAGTTGTGCTGAAAGCTGATGAATTTGTTCCGGCGCTTACTCCGTTAATTTGCCATTGATAAAATGGGGGACCGCCTCCATTTACAGCAATTGCAGTAAAATCAGCCTGATCGCCAAAGCAAATAGTAGTTGTTAGTGTACTTATTGAAATTGAGGCAACCAACCCTGTTGTTACTGTAATTGCGATAGCATTTGAAGTTGCTGGTGAACCAGTTACACAGTTTGCATTTGAAGTTAAAATGCAGATAACTATATCACCATTATTCAGTGTGGTAGTAGTATAGGTTGGTGCATTAGGACCAACATTAACTCCATTTATCTGCCACTGGTAATCAGGAGCCGATCCACCGTTTGTGGCAATAGAAGTAAAAGTAACAGGATCGCCTGTACAGATAACGGTTGTGCTTGCAGTTATAGAATCAGCGGCAATAACTGAAGGTGTTACTGTAATGACAATGGTATTGGATGTTGCCGGATTACCGGTTGCGCACAAATTACTCGAAGTCATTATACAAGTTACGGCATCACCATTATTCAATGATGTAGTACTGTATGTTGCGCTATTGACTCCAACATTTCCCCCATTTACCTGCCATTGATACGCCGGAAACGCACCACCATTAACGGGTGTAGCAGTAAAATCAACCTGCTGACCGGAACAAATATTTGTACTATTTGCAACTATAGAAACATCAGCCGGTGTTATTGGATTTACTGTAATGGCAACAGCATTTGATGTAACGGGTGATCCGGTTGCACAAGCTAAAGTTGAAGTCATTATACAAGTTACTACATCGCCATTGTTCAAAGTTGTGGTGCTGAACTGATCACTATTGGTTCCAACATTACTTCCATTTACCTGCCATTGATAATCTGGAGGTGCTCCTCCATTTGAGGGTGTTGCAGTAAAATCCACCTGACCACCTGTACAAATTGTTGTGATGTTTGCAAAAACACTTACAGATGCTACAACACTTGCATTCACTGTAATAATTTCAGTATTAGAATTAGCGGGTGATCCCGAAACACAATTTGCATTTGAGGTCATTATGCAGGTAACCATATCGCCAGTCGCTAAAGTTGTGGTACTGTAAGTTGGACTATTGCTTCCAACATTACCACCATTCACTTGCCATTGATAAGAAGGAGCCGCACCCCCATTGAACGGAACTGCAGTAAAATCAAGTTGCTGATTGGCACAAATAATATTTTGAGGAGCTGAAATAGTTACTGATGCGGTAACGGCTGAATCAATTTGCAAATCAATTCCGTTATCCGTTCCGATGGTTGATGGGTTATCACTTGTAACTCTGATTCTGTAAAGCGTTCCTGCAATTGTATTGCAAGGAATTGTGGCTGCAATACTGCCTATATTCAATATGCTTGGAAAACTGCCGATTGAAGTTGGCAGGGCAAAACTTCCGGCTGCATCTGATAGTTCAGCAGTATAAATATTCCCTGCATTAAAAATTCCTGTACTGGTGAACGGAACGGTTACTGCACCACATTGACAAAGCGGGCTTCCAATGATTACACCGGTTGTAATTGTTTGAGAATAAGAAATGGATGAAATAAAAACTGAAAATAAAACAGCTATAAAAAATTTTCTGGCTTTATTCATTGAAATAAAATTCATTTTAAAAATTTCTGAGTGGTACAAATTTAACTCACAGATTTGTGAAAATTTGCGCTACGAATTTAATACTTAATTACCTGTTCAAAAAAAATCATTAATCCAACAGTAAAAAATATACTAACGGCTCGATAACTTTTTTATTAGTGGTTCATCTGATTTGTGAATGGCAATGAAATTTGGACCAATAAAATCTTCTTGTCTGAAGTGATAATCCCGGAATTCAATCTGTTTCGGATAAATTTTACCAATCATGTAATCATACTTCCTGAAAAAGTCGTAATAATCTGCAAGCAGGTTTTTTGATGTGATATTGATGTAACCATATTCAAACTGAATCATCCGTACACATTTATTTTTAAGCGCGATGTCAAAACCTTTCAATGCATCCAACTCCGCTCCCTCCACATCGAGTTTCAGAAAATCTACTTTATCAATTTCATTTTGTTTCATGAAAGAATCTCCGGTGACTAATTCAATCAATTCTGTTTTTGTTGCTGAGTAGTTCACCCCTTTCAATTCATACAATGATGAATGCGTGTGCGAATCATAAATCTGAATTTCCCTTTTCATTGTTTCACTGAACAAGCCAAAGTTGATTGGGAAAATATTTTTGCTCGCCGAAATATTTTTCACGAGCAAATCAAAAGTAGATTTAACGGGTTCGAAAGAAAACACTTTTGTATCCGGGCAATTCGCTGAAGCAAGCAAACTGTAATCACCCACATTGGCACCTCCATCAAAAATAATTTCAGGTGAAAGTGAATTCAGTTTTTTCAGTATCACTGACTCTCCATTGCTTTCAGGATCATGATTGCGGTTTTCATAAAGTCGATTCATTGAACGACCGAAACCGGCGAGAGCGCTAAATAATTTATTATGTGTGTTTCGCTTAAATATTTTTTTGAGTTGACTCATATCAAAAATTGAATTTCCATTTATGATTTCACAAACCGGACGATTTGTTTTTCAGATTTATTCTTTGCTTCAATAAAATAAATACCTGCGGGAAGATTTTTTACATCGAGTTTTAAATCTGTTGAAATTGATTTTTCTAAAACAAGAATTCCTTTTTCATCAGTGATCTTTATCTGAATTTTTTCTTTCTTTGAAATCATTTTTATGAAAATAAAATCGTGTGCGGGATTTGGTGAAACAGAAATTATTTGAACATCATTTTCAATTTGCATTGCAGAAGAATTATGTAATACAATTTCAACTGCATGATTGCCCAGAGCAAGTACAATGTTTGTTTCTAAAACTCCATTACTATCAGAAGCAGCGATTGCCGTTTGAATATTATCAATCAACACATCAAACAAAGTGTTTTGTTTTAAATCGGCCACTACAATCCTCAGCGCTCTTCCACCCGGAATATTTTGTGCGAGATGATGAACTACTCCTGTGTCGCCCTGCTCATTGAAATAAAATAATTCTGTATTCCAGTCAACCGCAATACTGATACTATTCTGATGAAGAATTCCTCCTGGTGCAGATGCGGTCGCCGTATCGCCAATGCTAATAGTGTGAAGAAAAATAAGTGCGTCAGAAACTGTTGCTGGCTGTACTTCAATGCGCCAATTACCGGGTGTGGTGTGGATGGTATCCATGGCGCCAGCAACCGGATAATTAATTCCATCAACAAAAAATTCATACCCGCTCCCTCCTATTCGTGTGGTGTTCGTAATCAATGGAAGCATTGTTCTGATGGAAACATTGCCATTGCCATTTGTTTGCTGAATATCCTTTCCATCGAAAGTCTCAATATGATTTGCGACTTCAGTGTTCACTAAATTTCCACTGATGGTTGGTTCATTCTGAAAATGCAAAATCCATTTAGCATCGCGCTGGTTTGTTGCGGTGTTTTTTAAATGAACAAAGTCAAGCACTATTACTTTTTCAGGTTTGTAAAAAAACAATCTGCGAGTGAAGTGATCAAGTTTTGCGGAATCATAACTCAATGCGGCATTAGCAATGTTGTAACAATAATCATCACCGCTTCCCCACAATATCCAATTTCCTTTCTGAAACTGTGGCTCCAAAATGTTTGCAAAGTTCATGAGCGTGGGCGATTCACTTTGACCGCCATCATTACTCACATTCACTCCCCAGTTGGTGTATTGGTCGCTCGAATCATACACGCAAATGCTGTTGTGCGAAATGGTGCGCATGTAATAATTGGTGTAATGGGCATCGCCGTATGAATAATAATATCCGGAGTTAATTATCTGCGGCGAGTTTTTATAAATACAAAATGAATTGTTGTCGCGGTGCTCGTGTGCCGCTTTTTTTGTTGGAGAATTAAACATCCAGACCAGTGCAGCACTGCTATCCCAGTTGGTGCGGCTAACACTCAAGCCAACCTTATCACTGAACCAATCATGTGCTATGTCGGGCTTGGTAACTGTTGGTATTGTAAAGTCTTTATACATCATCTTCTGATAAATGGGCCATGTCCAGGTTATGTTTTGCGCCTGCGACCAATATTGCGCCAACCACTGACTGCGAGCATCATTAAATATTTGAGCATGACGATAAACCACACGATCAGCTTGCATGTAACTGAAGCCATCGCCCCAGTTTATTGTATAGTTATTTGGCTGAATAAAATACCAGTACTGATTAATTGAATTTTTAACCCACGGCAGTTCAGAATAAAAGTCATTCCCTGTAGCGATGCGCATGTTTTCAAAAAACTGAAACTGATCAACCAGACTCCACATTGAATATGCAGCTCCCCAGTTCCATCCGCCATCATCATCACGATAATATTCGTAGCACGGATTAAAACCATTAAACCATTTATCGTAAGTAATTTCATACCACTGTTGTACGGTATCCTGTTGCAATGCTGTTAATCCATCAGCATGCGCCAATACCAGCGCATACTGATTGGCATAAATATTATTCCACGCATTGTGACTGCTCACATATGAATTTCCGGAGGCTGAAGTAATGTAAGTATTCATAAAGTATCGTGCGACTTTATAATAATTCTGTGCAAGATGATCGCGCATTGCAATGGGCAAATCATTGTAACACCAGTCGAGCAACATGCCACCTGCATCGGCAAAGTCGCGTATGTAATCTTCATTTGTGTACCAACTGTAATTTGAAAAATCAAGTGTATCGAAACGATTATTTAATTGTGTAATTAAAAACCGGCAACGCTTTAACTCTGACAGATCACCATTGATTTTAAAAAGTGATGGAACAAATTTTATCTGATAGGGCTCCCAATTCGAATTGAAATCCCAGGTCCACAAAGTTGAATCAGTTCCAAGCAAGTAAAGTTGAGGATCATTGTACCAGTTACCGTAAACTGCATTGTGAAAGGAATTGTAAGTCGTTTGGCAATCACCTGCTGAAATATTTGCACTGAGCCAATCGAATCTTGATGAGTCGATATAAATTCTTGGTCGCGATTGATGAATGACAGGATAGGTTTGCGCTTTACAAATAATTAAACTTTGAAATGAAATAACTAAAAAGAGAACAAGTGATTTTAATTTCATGAAAAAAAAAATTAGTTAGGCCTGCAAATTAACGCAGATGCAATTCAGAATATATAATTTGGAGTTATATATAGATATAAGTTTTTAAAACAGACGAAAAATAAATTTTAACAGATATAAATTAGCCGGTGCAAATAGTTAAATTTGGCTTCGATTAAAAATGGCTGAACTCACTCCATACATAAAACAATTGCTTTATCGCAATGATTGTGTCATCATTCCAAACTTTGGTGGAATAATGGCGCAGTATGCATCGGCGCAGGTTCATCCGATTCAAAATATTTTCAGTCCTCCTCATAAAACCCTTGCGTTTAATAAAAGCCTGATTCATAACGATGGTTTATTGGTAAGCGAAATTGTCCGATACACTAGTGTTTCTTACGATGCTGCAACCATTGCCATTCATCAGTATGTACGAAAATTAGAACATGATTTATCCGGTAAAGGACAAGCGGTAATTACAGGTGTTGGAAAATTCTATTATGACATTGAACACAATCTATTGTTCGAATCATCAGAAGAAAATAATTACCTGACCAATGCTTTCGGGTTCGACCGCTTTGTAGCGAAGCCTGTTATGCGCCGCGAAGAGGTTATTCATCAATTGACTAATGAACCGGTAAAAAAGAAAGTGCGCTCCCGCTTTGGCTGGGCAGGTTTTGGTGTGTTGCTCGCGCTTATAGTTGTTGGGTTACAAATTATCAATGTGAGCAATGATTTTAAACCTTTTCATTTAGACAAATCAAATTTCTGGAATTCCATTACATCAATTTTCACTTCAGCTGATTCTTCTAATAATTCCAAAGAAGGAGCTGTATCAAAAGCAAATATTTCAGTTGAAACACCTTCGCACCGGAAAGATACTTTGGTGCAGATAATTGTTTACCAGCAATCACCGGCCAATCCAACATCAACTACTACTGAAGTGTATCCGGTTTTACCAAGATCTGTTTCTAATATAAATGATTCCAGTTTAACTAAAACAAATACAGTTTATTCTTCTGAAAAACATCCGGCATTCAATGCGTCGGTAGCTACAGCAATTTCATATGCATTATCTGTCATTAAAAAAAATGAAACAAAATATTTTGTAGTGTTCGCCTGCTTGAAATCTCAAAACAGAACAGATTTGTTCATTGAGCAAATGAAGAAAAAAGGTATTGATGTAACTGTATTAATTCAGGATTCTTATTACAGAGTAGGAAAAGGTTCCTTCAATTCTTCGGAAGAAGCACTTGACTGCATGCGCACTTATCGTAGTCAAGGTATTGCTGATGTTTGGGTGATGAAACGATAACTTTTTTTATATTCTTTTATCTAAATTTTTTATTTAAAACAAACTCGCCTGATTACTTTTTTTCCCTAATTTTTTATCGTCCGGTTTTTTTGTTGAAGGTTTTATATCCCATTCCATATCGGATTTCAGATTGAATAAATCAACATCTGTTACATCTTTCATCTTGGTTCCGGGTTTCCTTTTAATTACAGCTCCTGGTTTCGGGTTTCGGGTTTCGAGTTTTTGTGATTGAGTTTTTACTGTAACACTTTTGCTTTCTGGTTTAACAGATACAGCCGTTTGTTTTTCAACTTCTTTCTTTGCTACTGGGGTTTTGCTTTCTGCATTTTTTTCAGTTTTCTCTCCAATCCATTGCGCATCTACAAAATCATTTTCGCAAATCTTGTTGCCGACAGCCTTCCATGCTTTTATTTCTATGTCTTTTGCAACATTAATCTTTTGCTCCCTTGGAGTTTTCTTTTTGCCTGATAGCAATAACAGTTTTGGTTCATCGGTAGTTGTAACAGTTACAATATAACAACCTTCTTCCTCCGGCACAAATGAAAATTTTTTATCGAGTGTTTGTGTTTCAATCACAAAGCGCTTTAAATAATATCCTTTGTTTAGTGCGTGATAGTAAAGCGCAGACAGAACATACGCAGGGTTGAATTTTTCTATCAACAACAATTGGGCTGGGTCGAATTTGTTGGCAAGTTCGGTGTTTGTGATTTCGTAAGTACCGTCTTTATAAACCGAGAGAATGGTTTCTGTATCTTCAAAGTTGCCGAGGTATTTTCCTTTCTCTTCAGTATTCAGTTTTCCGAATTGTTCATCAAACCACAATCGCTTTCCGGTAATCATCGGTGCGCCTTTCGATTTCAATTTCACACTGCGCACGGGATACTTCGTCACAATGTTTCCAATAGAAGCTCTTCCCTTCACTGCTATTTCCTTGAAATCGAATTCGAAAACTTTTATGCGCGCACTCGCACTCGGGTTAAGTGTAACCGTGATGATTTCATTTTCTCCTTTCGGATTAATGCTGAAGTAAACCACCTTGCTTCCATCGGTGCCCTTGGTTAAATCATATTCTTTATCGCGTGTAATTCCTGTTACATTAAATCGCTTTACCATTGCAGGCCCTGTTTTTCCATCTTGGTAAACCATGTGGTAAACAGTGCGTTCATCATTTTTGTTAAAAATGTCGAGGTGAATAATATCCTTGCCGACAAAAGTTTTTTCTGCCACTCGTGTCACCACCATTTTTCCATCCTTGCGGAAAACAATAATGTCGTCGAGATCAGAACAGTCGAGCACAAATTCATCTTTCTTCAACCCATGACCGATAAAACCTTCTGCTCGATTCACATATAACTTCTGATTAGCAATTGCAACTGATTTCGCCTGAATGGTATCGAAAACTTTTACTTCGGTTTTGCGCTCTCTTCCCTTTCCGAATTTCTTCAGCAGGTTTTCAAAATATTCAATCGTGTATTCTTTAAGGTGTTCCAGGTTGTACTTCACCTGCTTCATTTGTTCTTCCACCCCCTTGATGAGTTCGTCTGCTTTGAACGAATCAAATTTCGAAATACGCTTGATGCGGATTTCTGTCAGTCGAACAATATCTTCTTCAGTAATCGCACGACGGAATAATTTCTTGTACTTCGAAAGTCCTTTATCAATTGCTTGAATTACTGCTTCCCATGTTTCACATTCTTCAATATCGCGATAAATTCTTTTCTCAATAAATATTTTTTCGAGTGAAGAAAAATGCCAATCTTCCTGTAACTCACCAAGCTTGATTTCTAATTCGCGCTTGAGCAATTCCATTGTGTTGTCAGTAGAAACTTTCAACAACTCAGTAGCAGAAACAAAGTGCGGCTTGTCATCAATAATCACACACGCGCTTGGCGAAATAGAAATTTCACAATCAGTAAATGCATACAACGCATCAATCGTAATGTCAGGAGAAATTCCGGGAGCGAGTTGAATTTCCACTTCCACATCAGCAGCAGTGTTGTCAACTACTTTCTTGATTTTAATTTTTCCGTTGTCGTTTGCTTTAACAATGCTCTCAATCAGTTGCATGGTTGTTACACTGAACGGAACATCTTTTATTACTAAAGTTTTTTTATCGCGCTCTTCAATGCGCGCACGCACACGCACCTTGCCGCCACGCGCACCATCGTTGTAATTGCTTACATCAATTAATCCTCCGGTGAGAAAATCAGGGTAGAGCGAAACTTTTTTATTTCGGATAACATCAATGGAACCTTTGAGCAACTCGTAGAAATTATGCGGCAACACTTTCGTGGAAAGTCCGACTGCAATTCCCTCCACACCCTGCGCCAACAGCAACGGAAATTTTACAGGCAGAGTGAGTGGTTCTTTTTTCCGTCCGTCGTAACTCAGTTGCCATCGTGTTGTTTGTGCGTTGAACACAACCTCGAGTGCAAATTTTGAAAGCCGCGCTTCAATGTAACGAGGCGCAGCAGCAGAATCTCCGGTGCGCACATCGCCCCAATTTCCCTGTGTTTCAATCAACAAATCTTTCTGACCGATATTCACCATAGCATCGCCAATGCTTGCATCGCCATGCGGATGGTATTGCATTGTTTGCCCGATGATGTTCGCTGCTTTATTGAAGCGACCATCATCCATTTCCTTCATCGCATGAACGATGCGTCGCTGCACCGGTTTAAATCCATCTTCAATGGCGGGCACAGCTCTTTCCAATATCACATACGATGCATAATCGAGAAACCAATCTTTGTACATGCTCTCGACAAGCTTGCTCTCGTGCAACGAGTCAGATTTTATTTTTTCTTCTTCACTCATTCGCTAAACTGTATTTCATTTTCAAATTTTCAAATCATTTCCGCTTCTTCTTCCACCAAATCTTTTTCAAACTTCAAATTGCTGATAATAAACTCTTGCCTTGCCGGAGTATTTTTTCCCATGTAGTATTCCAATAAACTCTGAATGGTCATTTCGGGTTTCAGAATAATCGGGTTCAATTTTATTTCGTCGCCAATAAAATTGGCAAATTCTTCGGGCGAAATTTCGCCGAGCCCCTTAAAGCGGGTGATTTCCGGTTTGCCGGTAAGTTTTTTTATTGCGTTTTGTTTTTCCGTTTCGCTGTAACAGTAAATGGTTTCCTTTTTATCGCGCACGCGGAAAAGTGGTGTGTCGAGAATATACACATGACCATTCTTCACCAGGTCAGGAAAAAACTGCAGGAAGAATGTGAGCAACAACAAACGAATGTGCATTCCATCCACATCGGCATCAGTTGCAACCACTACCCTGTTGTAACGAAGATTTTCCAAACCTTCTTCAATGTTCAATGCGTGTTGCAATAAATTGAATTCTTCGTTTTCATACACAATCTTCTTGGTTAATCCGTAACAGTTTAGTGGCTTACCTCGCAAACTGAACACGGCTTGTGTTTCCACATCCCGTGATTTGGTAATGGAACCACTTGCCGAATCGCCTTCGGTAATGAAGAGCGTGGTGTTCAATACATTTTCTTTTTTCTGGTCTTCGTTGAGATGCAAGCGGCAATCGCGCAGTTTTTTATTGTGCAGGTTAGCCTTCTTCGCGCGCTCGTTGGCGAGTTTGCGAATGCCCGAAAGTTCTTTGCGCTCGCGCTCGCTTTGCATGATACGCTGTAACAGGGCATCGGCAGTGGCAGGATTTTTATGTAAGAAATTATCTAACTCCTTGGTGAGAAAATCAATTACAAAACTGCGAATGGAAGCACCGCCTTCGCTCACAAACTGCGAACCGAGTTTTGTTTTTGTCTGCGATTCGAAAACAGGTTCCTGAACACGCACACTTACCGAGGCAATAATTGACTGACGGATGTCATTGATATCAAAATCTTTTTTATAAAAATCGCGCAAAGTTTTCACCATCCCTTCCTTGAATGCCTGCAAGTGTGTACCGCCCTGCGTGGTGTGCTGACCGTTAACGAATGCATAATATTCTTCGCCATACTGATTGTCGTGCGTGAAAGCCACTTCAATGTCTTCACCTTTCAAATGAATAATCGGGTAACGAATTTCCTCAGCATTTGATTTTCGTTTTAATAAATCCAACAATCCATCCTTCGATAAATATTTCTTACCGTTGAAATTTATATTGAGTCCTGCATTCAGAAAGCAATAATTCCATATTTGATTTTCAACAAACTCGGGTATGTATCGATAGTTACGGAATATTTTTTCATCCGGAATAAACTCAACATATGTTCCGTTTTGTTCTGTTGATTTTTCTTCCTTGCTCTGGTTTTTTAAAACACCTGTTAAAAACTCCGCCACTTTTGTTTTGCCATCTCTCCATGCCTGTACTTTAAATGATGATGAAAGTGCGTTAACTGCTTTTGTTCCAACACCATTCAGTCCAACACTTTTTTGAAATGCATTTGAATCATACTTACCTCCAGTATTTATTTTACTCACACATTCCACTAATTTTCCCAACGGGATTCCTCTTCCGTAATCACGAACTTTTGCTGTGTGGTCGGTTAATTCAATGTCAATATTTTTTCCATAACCCATTGTGTATTCGTCAATGCAGTTGTCAATGGTTTCTTTGAGCAATACATAAATGCCATCATCCATTGCACTGCCATCTCCCAGTTTACCAATATACATTCCAGGGCGAAGTCGGATGTGCTCCTTCCAATCGAGTGACTTAATGCTGTCTTCGTCGTACTTAAAAATTTTCTCGGCCATTATTATATATTCGTTGAAACTCTTTTGATGAAAAAGTCCTGCGTTGCAATGTAGTCATATAATTAAAAAATTGATTTTACTCGTTCCCACTAAAACCTGTGGATATTCTTTGAAACAGAATTTCAAATTTTCATTGGTAAATTAAATTTAATGATTTGATACATTGCTGTAATTAATCAGGGTGGTTATTTTGCACAAAAAATAAAATCGTGATAAAGACTATTTCGTTTCTGTTAATCCTGATTACTTTTCAGAATATTTCTGCCCAACAAGTTGTTATTCCTGATAAACCAAAATTGATTGTTGGAATTGTGGTTGACCAAATGCGCTATGATTTTTTGTATCGTTATTATGCAAAATATGGTGAGGGTGGATTTAAACGATTAATGACGCAGGGTTATAATTGCAAAAATGTATTGTTTAATTATTTTCCAACTTACACTGGCCCCGGGCATGCAGCAATTTATACAGGTAGTGTTCCGGCAATAAATGGAATTGTGGCGAATGATTGGTTTGAAAGAGAAACTAATTCAGTGGTGTATGTAACTAATGATAATAATTACAAAACTATTGGTTCCAATAATTTGGCAGGGGGTATGTCGCCATATCGAATGCTGACAACAACTGTTACTGACCAACTCCGGTTATCAAATAATTTTCAATCGAAAGTAATCGGTATTTCATTAAAAGACAGAGGCGCTATTCTTCCGGCAGGTCACACCGGTAATGCAGCATACTGGCTGGAGGGACAAACAGGAAATTGGATTACCAGTTCTTATTACATGAATGAATTACCGAAATGGGTTACTGAAATTAACTCTGAAGAACAACCAAAAAAATATCTTTCTCAAAACTGGAATACACTTCTTCCGATAGAGCAATATACTGAAAGCACTATTGATAGTATCCGATATGAATCTTCGCTTCCATCAGATACTAAGCCCATTTTTCCCCATCTCCTTTCCGATTCTACCTGGGTAAAGTATGATTTGGTTAAGTACACTCCATTTGGAAATACTCTTTTAAAAGATTTTGCAATCAGTACAATAAAAAATGAAAACCTCGGAAAAAATTCTGCTTCAGATTTTCTTTCTGTTAGTTTTTCGTCAACAGACTATGTTGGTCATTTATTCGGACCAAACTCCATTGAAGCTGAAGACACATATTTAAGATTGGATAAAGACCTTGCTGATTTTTTTTCATTTCTGGATTCATGGGTTGGAAAAAATAATTACTTACTGTTTCTTACATCTGATCATGGTGTTGCACCAATTCCAGGGCTGGCAAATGATTATTGTATCCCAGCCGGTTCAATAAATGAACTTGCACTTTTAGATTCAATGAAAAATATCCTCAGTAACACTTTGGGTGATACTGGAATTATTCTCGCCTATGAAAACCAACAGCTATATCTTGATCATTATATTCTCGTGCATAAAAACATTTCAATTGAAGCAGTATTAAAAAGTATTCGCCCGATGTTATACCGACAAAAAGGTTATTATAATTCATTTGTTATTGAAGATTTGAATGCCGCTACAATGCCTGACCAATTGAAATCATTTTTGAACAACAGTTATTTACCAAAAAGAAGTGGTGATATTATGATTCTGTATGATCCATATTGGTTTGGTGGAAGAGCAAAAGGCACCACACACGGAGCTGTATTTTCGTACGATACGCATGTTCCTTTATTATGGTATGGTTGGGAAATTAAAGCCGGCGAATCAAGTCACTTGCAATTTATAACTGACATAGCCCCCACCCTTTCAAATCTGCTGAACATTCAGGAACCAAATGGCAATATTGGGACAATAATTAATTTCAATAAATAACATTCAGTTCGGTTTGTCAACGGAAAAAGAAATTTTAAAATCATTGCAGGTAATTCCCGGAGTTGGAAAATCTATTGCCGGTGATTTGTACTTACTGGGCATCAGAAGTGTGAACGATTTGAAAAATAAAAATCCACAACAATTATATGATTAAATGACTGTGTTGACGGGAGCTCAACATGATCGCTGCCTGCTTTATGTATTCAAATGCGCAGTTTATTATGCTTCAACAACAAAGCATGAAAAGAAAAAACTGGATTGGTGGTATTGGAAAGATTAATGAAAAAAAAAGCCTTCTGAAAT
>CAMDOA010000045.1 GCA_945903305.1 Chitinophaga pinensis | reverse complement strand
GTCGGGCTCATTACTTACAAGGATATTCTGAAACTGAAAAGTTTTCCAAACTCGTGCAAGGATTTCAAAGGCAGATTAATTGTTGGGGCAGCTGTAGGTGTAACAGCTGATACTTTTGACAGAGTGAGTGCATTGCTCAATGTTGGTTGCGATGTAATTGCAGTTGACACTGCACACGGACACTCACTTGGCGTGTTGAACATGGTTAAACAGCTGAAAAAGAATTTTAAAAACTTACAACTCATAGCAGGCAATATTGCAACAGGTGCAGGAGCAAAAGCATTGGCTGATGCAGGAGCGGATGCTGTTAAAGTTGGTGTTGGTCCCGGAAGTATTTGCACCACACGAATTGTCACAGGTGCAGGGGTTCCCCAACTCAGCGCAGTGATGGAAGCAGCAGCAGCATTGAAAGGAAAAATTCCGGTGATAGCTGATGGAGGCATTCGTTATACCGGTGATATTGTTAAAGCAATTGCAGCAGGTGCAGATTGTGTAATGGCGGGTTCGCTGTTTGCAGGGGTGGAAGAATCACCCGGTGAAACTATCATTTACGAAGGACGAAAATTCAAATCATATCGCGGCATGGGTTCCATAGAAGCAATGCACGAAGGAAGCAAGGACAGATATTTTCAAGATGCGGAAGACGATATAAAAAAATTAGTGCCCGAAGGAATTGTTGGTCGCGTGCCGTTCAAAGGAACACTAGCTGAAGTGATGAATCAATACATTGGTGGATTGCGCGCAGGTATGGGTTACACCGGTTCGAAAAATATTTCGACTTTGCAAAAAGCAAAATTTGTTCGCATGACAAATGCCGGAATGAAGGAAAGCCATGTGCACGATGTGGTGATTACGAAGGAAGCGCCGAATTATAGCAGATAACTTTTGATTTGAAAATGTGATGATTTGAAATTTTGAAAATGGAAATACAGACTCTCCAATTCACTCCAACAATTTCTTCTTTTATTTTTTTCTTTACATAGAAAACAGAATCTGTATTTTCAAATCTCCAAATTTTCAACTCTTCAAATTGCAGCTAATGGACATTTTCGAAAAAGCAAAACAACTAAAATCAGAAATTGAAAATCAGTTACCTGATGCGGCGGAAGCATTGGAGCAATTCAGAATAAAATATTTGGGCAGCAAGAATGTGCTGAAAGATTTATTCAACTCCATTAAAGAAGTTCCGAATGAACGGAAAAAAGAATTCGGGCAAGTGGTGAATGAACTCAAGCAAATTGCCGAAGAGAAATTTAATTCACTGAAAGAAAAAATCGGAGGCGATAAAAAAACTTCAATACAAAATAATATTGACCTCACCATGCCAGGCGATCCGATATGGAAAGGTTCGCGCCATCCGGTGAACATTGTGAAGAATGAAGTGATAGAAATTTTTGCACGCATTGGTTTCACTGTTGCCGAAGGTCCGGAAATCGAAGATGAGTGGCACAACTTTACAGCACTCAATACTCCCGACGACCATCCAGCGCGCGATATGACTGATACATTTTACATTCAGCAAGACCCGTCGCTAGTGTTGCGCTCGCAAACATCAACTGTGCAGGTGCGTGTGATGGAAACTACTAAGCCACCCATCCGGATTATTTCTCCCGGAAGAGTTTACCGCAACGAAACCATTTCATATAAGCATCATGTTTTCTTTCATCAGCTCGAAGGACTTTACATTGACCACAAAGTATCGTTTGCCGATTTGAAGCAGACCCTTTACTACTTCGTGCAGGAGTTTTTTGGCGAAGATTTCGAAATCCGTTTTCGTCCAAGCTATTTTCCGTTCACTGAACCATCAGCAGAAATGGATATCAGAAAAAAGGGAACCGAAAGATGGATGGAAATTCTTGGTTGCGGAATGGTACATCCGAAAGTGTTACAGAACTGCAACATCAATCCCGATGAGTTCAAAGGCTTTGCTTTCGGAATGGGAATAGAGCGCCTAGCTATTCAGCGCTTCGGCATTCCTGATATCAGAATGTTGTTTGAAAATGATGTGCGGTTCTTGCGACAGTTTTCGAATGCATAAATTGTTATTTGTTTGAAATCTCTCTCCGAAATAAAATCAATTGCAGTAGCCGGTGCAGGCACAATGGGCGCAGGCATTGCGCAGGTGTGTGCGCAATCAGGATATGAAGTGTGGTTGTATGATGTTGCTGAAACTGCTTTGCAAAAAGGAATGCAGCTAATTGAAAAAAATCTTTCTGTTGCAGTGGAGAAAGGAAAACTAAGTGAAGAAGAAAAACAGAAAACACTTTCCAGAATAAAATCTACAACTGCAATTACTGATTTGAAGTGTGATGTGTTGATTGAAGCGGTGCTTGAAAAATTAAAAGTCAAGCAGGAATTGTTTCGAAATGTTGCTGAAGTGAATGGAGATGATTGCATACTTGCAACAAATACATCATCCATTCTGATTACAAAAATTGCTCAAGGGATTTCTAATCCGGATAGAATTGCCGGAATGCACTTTTTCAATCCGCCTCACTTAATGAAATTGGTGGAAGTAGTTTCAGGAAAAGAAACTTCACCTGAAGTAGCGCAACTGATTTTTGATTTATCAAAAAAGTTAGGCAAGCATCCGGTAATGGCGAAAGACCGTCCGGGTTTTATTGTCAATCGAATTGGAAAACTTTTTCACACCGAACCAATAAAAATTCTGGAAGTGGGAATTGCAGATATTGAAACCATTGATGCATTGATGGAAGCAAGCGGTTTTAAAATGGGCCCCTTCAAACTGATTGATTTGATTGGAGTGGATGCAAATCTCAATGTCACTAAATCATTGTATGAATTGATGGAGAATGAAGAAAAATTCAAACCGAGTGCTACGCAACAAAAATTGGTTGACGAAGGAAAGCTCGGAAAAAAATCTGGAGAAGGATTTTATAAATACAACAAGTAGCAGCGCTTACATTTGAAGCGATGTCTTTTTCGTTTCGCGATTCCACGAATTTTATTTCAAAACTCACTCCACGCCGTGCATTGAATGCCGGGAAAGTGCTGAGCAGTTATTTTTATTCACGCGCAACAGGCAAGGCATCGTTGTGGGGTTCACCAATCAGTATCTCGTTTGAGCCAACTACAAGTTGCAACCTTCGCTGTCCGGAATGCCCCAGTGGTTTGCGTTCGTTCACGCGCAATACCGGAATGTTGCAGGAAGATTTTTTCAAACAGGTGATTGATGAAATGCACCAGCATTTGTTGTACCTTATATTTTATTTTCAGGGAGAACCATACCTGAACACAAAATTTTTAGAGATGGTGAAATACGCATCATCGAAAAAAATTTATACGGCAACTTCCACCAACGCGCATTACCTGAATGATGAAGCCGCAAAAAAAACCATTGAGTCAGGATTGGACAGACTGATAATTTCCATTGACGGAACCACGCAAGAAACTTATGAGAACTACAGGGTTGGCGGACAACTTTCGAAAGTAATTGAAGGCACAAAAAATATTGTGAAGTGGCGCAAGCAATTAAAAAGCAAAACGCCGATGATTGTTTTTCAATTCTTAGTTGTGAAACCCAACGAACATCAGGTGGAAGAAGTAAAAAAACTCGGAAAGGAATTAGGAGTAGATGATGTATGGTTTAAAACCGCGCAAGTTTATGATTACGAAAACGGAAATGAACTGATTCCGACAATAGAAAAATATTCACGCTACAAAAAAAACTCAGTTGGTAAGTGGAGCATTAAAAATAAATTGCTGAATCATTGCTGGAAAATGTGGCACTCATGCGTTGTAACATGGGACGGCTGGGTGGTGCCCTGCTGCTTCGATAAAGACGCGACACACAAACTAGGCTCGCTAAAGCAACAAAGTTTTAAAGACCTGTGGCGAAATGAATCGTACCAGAATTTCCGCACTTCATTGTTAAAAGCAAGAAGTGAAATTGATATATGCACTAATTGCACTGAAGGAACCAAAGTTTGGAGCGAGTAACTAAAAGTAAAAAGTAAAAACTTTTTGATTGCATAAAGAAAATACAGCGGCTGATTTTTAATATTTTCCGAAAATGCGGACAGGCCTTTTCAATTTTTAATCTGGAACTAAACGGTCATTATCTCTTTCTCCTTCACTTCAATATGCTTTTCAATTATGCCGGAAAATTTATTAGTGAGGTCCTGCACTTTAGCTTCACCATCTTTTATGGCATCTTCAGGCACATGCTCTTTTGCTAATTTTTTAATGTGCTCATTGGTATCGCGGCGAATATTACGAATGCTTACACGAGCGGATTCTGCCATCACATGTGCTTTCTTCACATACTCTTTGCGTCGTTCCTCAGTTGGAGGCGGCATAAACAGTTTAATTGAATTCCCATCGTTGTGCGGATTGATTCCCAGGTTGGCTGCCTGAATGGCTTTATCAATCAACTCCAGATTTTTCTTTTCCCATGGTTGAATATTCAATGTGCGTGCATCGGCAACAGCAACATTGGCAACTTGATTAATCGGGGTTTGTGTTCCGTAATAATCAATCGTAATTCCATCTACTATATTGGGAGTAATTTTTCCGGCTCGAACTTTCAATAATTCCACTTCCAGGTGTTGCACAATTTTATCCATGTGCCCGCGGCATTCGTTTAGTAAACTATCAATGCTCATAAATTAAGTTTTTAAGAAGTCCAAAATTAAAATTCATTGTTAGAGTAGAAAATGAAATTCCAAAATAATGAAATTCTATTTTGGTTCGTTTTAGAATAGGAATTCTGTTGTTGATTTGCTTATTAATGAAGCCGAAATTGCCAATAAAATTATACCTTGATATTGATGGTGTTTTAGTAACAACTAAAAATTCAAAAACAAAAAATTTCAGTAAACCATTTATAAAATTTGTTACTGAAAAGTTTGATTGCTACTGGTTAACGACACATTGCAAAGGAGAGGCTTCAACAGCCATAAAATATTTGACAAAATATTTTCCGATGGTTTATTTAAACATGTTGAAGAAAATAAAACCTACAAACTGGGACACATTGAAAACCTAAGCAATAGATTTTGAAAGTATTTATGTTTGGATTGATAATAGTCCAATGGAAGCAGAATTGAAAATTTTAAAGAAAGAAAACAAAGGATCTTTAATTGAAATAAATAAAAATGTCAATTTGATTATAGCAAAAGCAAAACTGAAACAAATTTTGAAATATGGATTAAGACCAATATGAAGCAAATAAAAAATCCGATCTTATTCATTTTGTTATTTTGGTTGCTGTCTGTTGCCATAAGAGTTCCGCAATTAAATCGACCACTGAGCAAGCATCATGAATTTGTTACAGCTCATACATTGCGTATTTTGGAAATATGGAATCAGCAAGGTGTATTGAACTTCCATTTTAATCCGGTAATGAGTTACGCCGGAAAGGAAAATAAATTCATTAACAACCAGACGACAGAAAATTATGATTCGGAAGGAAACTCTTTTTATCTCAGCTATCCACCCCTGGCATACATACTGCCCTACATTGCTTTAGGTGGTTGGTTGAATGCCCCAACTGTTTTATCGCTTCAGTTATTCAATTTGTTGTTGCATTTGATTGAATGTTTTTTGTTGTACCAAAACTGTTTGTTGTTGTTTCCTCGGTTTGTGTCTTCACGAACCGGAATAAATAAAATCGGAATCATTGCTGTACTCGTTCATTTGTTTTCTCCATGCTTATTATGGTTTCATGCAAATGTTTATTTCACTGATATGCCGGTGCTTACTTTTTTTCTGTTGAATGTTTGGCTTTGGTTGAAGTATAGCGCAGTTACTGTGGTTCGTGAAGACACGAACCACGGCAACCAAGTCACGAATTACGGCACCTCGGTTCGTGTCCTGACGAACCGAAATAAAATGCTGCTTGCATTTTTTATCACTTCATTTTTATTTTCATATACTGAATATCTCGGAGTAACTTTTGCAATTGTCATTTTTATTTACTCGCTCTTCAACCGAAAATATTTATTCAATGCAATATGTATATGTTTAGGTTCAGTTTTCGCCACGGCATTAATGCTGTATCAGTATTCATTAATCGGTGGCTGGGAAAAACTGATGGAATTTATGCAACTGCGATATGCAGAACGGGGTACAAGCCTACATATAACTATCACTCATTTGTTTTTGAGTTGGAAAATTATTGCCATGAATTATTTAACCGGATTTGCGCCGTGGATTTTATTGTTGGTAGTTTTAATTTTTTTACTTCGAAAAAATATTTTCAAAAGAAAAATTTTCTCGTCTGAAAATTGGCCCGCAGGCAATCTTCCAATCTTTCATTTTTCAATCCTGCTGTTCGCTCCGGTTTTGTTGCATCACATTTTATTTACCAATGCATCAGCGCACGATTTTCAGCAGATGAAAGCATCACCTTTTTTGGCAATAACAATTGCAATGGGGTTTGTTGCAATCAATAAAAATTGGATGAAAATTATTTTTTCAGTTGCATTGGCCGCCAACATTATTCTTTTCTACCTGATAAATCCTCCGGGAAAAATTTCTTTAACAGGTGATAATTATGATAGGTACTTACAGCAAGGAAATTTTATTCATGAAAATACAAGTACTGATGAAGTTGTTTTTCTTATTGGAATTCCGGATGAACCACAATTGGTTTGGTATGCACAGCGAAATTTGAGAACAATTCGCTCTACTGACGAAGCGTATAATTTTTTGAAACAGCACAACCTGCCGAAAGGAATTATTTTCACATTTGACCGCAAACAAATTATCAGGGTTGAACAACGCATTGAACTCACGCACTAAACTTTTTTTTCCGAACCTCGATGCGCTTCGGTTCATTGCATTCTTTGTAGTGTTTCTGTCGCATGTATTGCTGATTCATTCAGTAAACGAACAACCATTCAGTTATGCAAACTTCATTAGAAAGCATGCCCATACAGGGGTGCTCGGTGTCAATTTCTTTTTTGTTCTCTCCGGTTTTCTTATCACCTATTTATTGCTGAAAGAAAAAAACGAATCCGGAACATTCAATATTCTTAATTTTTATGGCCGGCGTATTTTAAGAATATGGCCCGTGTATTTTGGAATCGTTATTTTCTCTTTCGTTGTTCTTCCGTTGGTGTTTCCGTTATTCAACAAAACTTTTTTTGAACCGAGTCCGTTGGTTTTTTATTTAACTTTTACAGCAAATTTTGCTTTCATCATTGGATACTATCCGCACTCATCTTTGCTGGCCATGTTGTGGAGCATTGCGGTGGAAGAACAGTTTTATTTTTTCTGGCCGTGGTTGTTAAAGTTTTTCAAAAGAAATATTTTACTTCTTTTGATTCTGATAATTGTTTCGAATGTGATTGCGAGAATTCTTTTTCTCGATTATCCAAAAGCTCTTTACTTCAATACACTCAGCATCATCAGCGATTTTGGAATAGGAGGACTGATTGCCTATTTCTCATTGTATAAAACCGAAAAACTGATTCGATTGTTTTCCGTTTCAAAAATTTACTGGTTGTTTTTTTATTTCGTAATAATTCTTGGTTATTGTAATTATGAAAAAATTTTCACCGGAAATTTCATGACCGTGATTGAGCGGCCTGTTCTCGGAATATTTTTCGGTTTAATTATCATTGACCAATGCTTCAACACCCAACGGATTTTTAATGCCGGTCGGTTTGCATTCATCAATTATCTCGGAAAAATTTCATACGGATTGTATTGTTTTCACCCCCTGGGAATCATCTTTGCAAAAAAGATTTTAGAACAGTTTAATTGGTTCAACTCGCCATTTCAATCGTTTGTTGTTTTTCCAATTCTTGCCCTTTCCATCACCATTCTAATTGCCACTATCAGTTATTTTACTGTTGAAAAAAAAATTCTGAGGCAAAAACATATTTTTTCTTCCTGAAAAAATCGGCAATGATTTGAGAGAGTTCCTTCTATTTTTACAACCCCAAAATAAATACACATGAATTTTATTCCTGTAATTGACCTTGCTGATTATTCAAATGAAAAACCTGAAAAGAAAATTGCATTCATAAAATCAATAGGCGAAGCCTATCGCGAAGTTGGTTTTGTGTCAGTAAAGAATCATGGAATTACTGACGGATTGATTGAAGATTTTTATCGGGAGGTAAAAGCATTTTTCAGTTTGCCTGATGAAATTAAAAGCAAGTATGAAAAAGCCGAACTCGCCGGTCAGCGTGGTTACACTTCGTTTGGAAAAGAACATGCAAAGGGAAGTATTAAAGGTGACCTGAAAGAATTCTGGCAGTTTGGTCAAACGGTTATTGACAATGATCCTATTGGCTCAGAATATCCGGATAATGTATGGGTTGATGAGTTGCCTGGTTTTAACGAAGCCGGCTTGCATACCTACCGCAGTTTCGAAAATTGCGGCCGAACAATTCTTCGTTCTATTGCCATGTATTTAAAACTGAATGAAAATTATTTCGACGAAAAAATTCATAACGGCAACAGCATACTTCGTGCAATACATTATCCGCCAATAACCGAAGATCCGGATTCAGCTATGCGTGCCGAAGCACATGAAGATATAAACCTGATAACATTATTGGTGGGTGCTTCTGCTGATGGTTTGCAAGTGCAGAAAAAAAATGGCGATTGGATAAATGCTACCGCTCAACCCGGAAATATTATTGTGAATGTTGGTGATATGTTACAGCGATTAACAAATGATTATTTAAAAAGCACAACACACCGGGTAGTGAATCCTCCGCGTGAAATGTGGGGAAATTCAAGATACAGTGTTCCGTTCTTTTTGCATCCGCGTTCCGAAATGTCGTTGAATTGTTTGCCATCATGCGTGAATTTTGATAATCCGAAAAAGTATGACGATATCACTGCCGGTGCTTACCTCGATCAGCGGTTAATTGAAATTGGTTTGAAGAAACCCAATGCTTGATCAGGAATGATAAAAGGAAAAAATTTACTTTTCCTCAAAGACACTTTCCTGCTTGGCGTTACTGCTTTCGGTGGTCCCCAAGCGCATATTGCTATGATGCTGCAACAGTTTGTTCGCAAAAGAAATTTTTTAACTGAAGCTGAATTAATGGAAGCGCTTGCTTTCAGTTCAATATTGCCCGGGCCAAGTTCCACGCAAACACTTTTAACAATTGCCATGAAGCGCGGTGGAACATTGCTCGCCGTACTTTCATTGCTAGTTTGGGTTTTGCCTGCGGCAATTCTAATGACCGCACTTACGCTTGCATTCACCTTATTCGAAGCGCGTGGTTTCTCTCTGGAATTTTTATTATTTGTTCAGCCAATGGCAATCGGAATAATTTTATTTGCTGCTTTTAGCATTGGAAAAGCAGTAATAAAAAATAGTTATGGAGTTGCTATTTTAATTATCGCATTGGTGTTTACCGTTTTCTTCAACTCTCCATTGGTATTTCCTATCGCCTTATTTGCCGGAGGATTTATTACCAATATCAGTAACCGACATCTACTTCCACCACTGAAAATTCGATTGCCCATTGACTGGAAAAAATCTTCGTTTAATTTATTTCTGTTGATTTTAATTCTTGTTGGAGTGGCGATAGCAGGAGCAATAACAAAGCACCGATCAATAATAATATTCGAAAATTTTTTGCGGTTCGGCTCCATGACATTTGGAGGCGGAAGTGTTTTAGTACCTATGATGTTTGAACAGTTTGTAAAACACAGAGAGTATTTAACAGCTAATGAATTTATCAGCGGCTATGCATTGAATCAGGCGATACCGGGCCCCGCATTTGCATTCGCCACATTTGCCGGAGGCATGGCTTTAAAAGAATTTGGATTGAGCTACCAGGTGCTTGGATGTTTTTTAGGAACAGTAGGAATTTTTTTACCGGGCGCATTAATTGTTTTTTTTCTGTATCCTCTTTGGGAATATTTAAAAAGTTATCGGTTCATACAACGGTCATTGGAAGGCATCAATGCAGCAGCAACCGGAATTGTTTTAGGTGCTGCGGTTATTTTATTTAACAATCTTGAATTTCATCTGATAAATATTTTTGTAATCATCGCAACTTTTTGTTTGTTGAATTTTACAAAATTGCAAACACCCGTTTTAATTATTCTTGGATTAATTGGCGGTTTTGTTTACAAACATTTTTTTTAATAATTATTTTTTACCACTAATAGGTCATATTTAATATTTCAACCCATAAATACCGCCAATCATCGAATGTTTTCTAATATTATATTAAAAATGTTAACCTTTGCTGTTCCTAAAAACAATTAATTCCTTTACTTTTAAAAATTAATTTTTGAATTATGAAAAAACTTTACACGATTTTATTTAGTCTGATTTCATTTTGCTCTTTAGCACAAACAGCTTCGCAAGACTTTGGAACCGGAACAGGAACATGGAACACGAGTAATACAAGCAGTGCCGCTTGGTTACCAAACCCATTAGTGAGCGGAACATCCTGGGGAAGAATAAGCAACGCACAAGGAGGCGATATTGATTTAACTAATCCGGGATTAGCGGTATTAGGAACAGGATCTGAAGTTAGAGCAAGTGCTTCATCAGGAGCTTCGGTTGTAAAATTCAGTCCGATGGTTACATACACTGTTGGCAATCAGTTTTACACAAAATTTGATGTGTTATTTGGAGATGTAAGTGGGGGTAATACCGCTACATCAGGTGAATGGTCGTTTTATCAGGGAACTACCATAGGTGGATTTTATGCCGATGGTGCTGATTATGCAGCAAACAAAGTATTTACAGGTTTAAGATGGACATATGGAGCAAGCGGCGCATTAACTTTTGAGTATTTAAATACATCAACTTGGACTGCGGTATCAACTTTTCAAACACAAGGAAATAAATACACCATTGAAATTATTGGAAGCAATTCAGGTGGAACAATTAATTATACTTACGGAACAGCACAATCAGTTCCTGATAATATGTATGATGTTTGGGTAAATGGCGTTCGTGTTTTAAACGATGTAAATAAAGGTCAGGCATCAAATGGAGCAACTGTTGATGCAATTACTTTCATAGGAAAAAACAGCACTTCGAATGAGGCTAATATTTTTGTTGATGATTTCACAACTTATAACACAATTGCAGCAGTACCTCCTATTACGCCTTCGTGCTTAACTCCTACAACAGATGCAAGTGCCTTAACTTTTAGTGCCATAACTACAAATTCAGCCACTGCTAACTGGACAAACGGTAATGGAACTAACAGAATTGTTGTTGCAAAACAAAATGCAACTATTGGTGGTACACCAACAGACCTATCATCATATACAGGCAATGCAACATTTGGAAGCGGTGCTACCATTGCTGCGAGTGAATATGTAGTGAGCAATGGTTTCAACAGTTCAATTAATGTAACCAATCTTACTGGCGGTGCTTCGTATAACTTTAAAATATTTGAATACAATTGCAATAGTGGAAACGAATTATACTTAACTCCAACTCCTGCATCAGCCAATTTATTAGTGCCACCAAATATTCCGGGTTCGTTTACTGCAGCTTGTTCTGATTTAGCAACTAATAATGTAACGCTTACCTGGAACACACCAGCCGGGTTTTATGATAATATTTTAATTTTCGCTCGCGCTACTTCTAATCCTGCTCATAATCCTACCGGTGCCGGATCAGGATATACAGGTGCTAATAGCAATATTACTTTAAGTTCTACCTGGGGTGCTACCGATAAATTAGTTTATGCAGGAACCGGAAATACGGTAACGGTTTCAGGCCTTACACCCGGATTGACTTACAATTTCAGAGCATATACTTATGTTGTATCAACCTATTCAGTAGCAACTGCTACAATGAGTTCTTTTGTTGGTGCTCAAAATATTTCATCGCCAGCGGTAGTTATAAGCAATGGAACATTAGGTTTTACATGGACTAACCCTGCTTGCTATGATTCTATTTTTGTAGTTGCAACGGATAATGGAGTAAATCCAACAGTTGTACCAACCGGCAATGGCTCATTATACTTCGATAATTTCTTTTATGGCGATCCTGCAAGTGAAGCAAACATGCCCATTAATGAATATTGTGTTTATAAAGGAACAGGTACTGCATTTACTTTATTTGGTTTAACAAATACGGTTCTTTATAGACTTAAAATTTTTGTACGCCGCGGAACAACCTGGAGCACTGGTGTTTTAATTAGTGGAACACCAACCGTTTCAGTAGGTGATTATATGTCAAACGGTACCGGAGGAGGCAATTGGAAAGATTATCTGATATGGAATAGATGGAACGGAGCAGCATGGATACCTGCAACATCAGGTCAGTTTCCAAATACACCTACAGGTTCAGCAACCATTGTTTCTGGAGATGTTATTTTGGTTTCAAACGCAAACCCAAACGGAGCACCTTATTCGTTTTATAATTTAGATATTCAAGCAGGCGGAAAAGTTTATGTAGGCAACAACACCACCAATACTTATTTAGAAATGTTTAATCAGATTATTTGCAATGGAACATTTGGTAATGGAGTAACACCTGATGCACTTTCCCTCAACGCAGAAGGACTAAGTACAGGATGTGCCATTGGTGGAACAGGTTCATTTACGGTATCGCGATTAAGAAAAAATCTTAACCTCAATGCAATTACTAAACTTAATATCAATATGGATATTAATTTAACTTATTCACCTGGCCCAACCGCCTATTTGAATACAGTAATTTATAATAACAGAAACGCAACCCGTTTTGATATTGTAATAAATACCGGATCAGTTGTTTCAACTCCGGCTACAACCGGTAATGTATCGTTTGATGGAATAAATGGAAACGATGCAGGTGCAACACAAAGGGGAACAATGACCGTATTTGGAACATTAAATGTTGGCGGTATTTATTACATGAAAACAAATAATTCTCTTGTAGCCAATACTGTTTCATTAACCATAAAAAACGGAGGCGTTGTTAATATAAAAACTGTTGATGCCGCATTAAGTGGTGCAGCGAAACATACTTTAACAATTGAAAGCGGTGGGTTATTAAATTTAAATGGCGTGGCCGCATTTTCAGCTTTTGATGTTACCAATAATGTTTTCAATTGCAACGCGGGTTCAACTTTTGAATATTCAGCAGCAGGCGATCAAACTATTGAGAGCGGCATTAATTACCATCACCTGAAAGGATCTGTTAGCGGCAATAAAACGCCAAACGGAAATCTGACAGTAAATGGCTCACTTACCGTTGATGCTGCAATATTTAATATTAATACATCGCTTAAAACTTTAACTCTTGGAAATACAGGAGCATTACAATATGGTCATTTGACTTTGCAAAACGGTGGAACTATGAGCGAGAATTGCAAAACATTATTAAATATTGTTGCTTCAAGTTCATTCATACAAACCTTTACTGGCAATAATCAATTGATTAAGTGTTTGAATTTAACATCTGTAAAATCTATTGGCGCGTCTTCACTGGTATTTGCAGCGCCCGCAGGTAATTCAGATATATATATCAGAAATGATTTAATGCTCGATCATTCGGGTGCAACTGTTGTAACTGATAATGGCAACACGCTTAACATTGGCGACGATGCGCAGATTGGTGGAGTTTCTTCTGCTTCAACTAATTATAATTTAACAGGCACTTTAAAATTTGTTTGTCTTGGTGCAGCAGCAGCTACTGATATTCACCTGAGCGATTTAGCTGGAACAGGATTAACCGTTGCGCGGCCATACAGTATCACTGTTGATGCTGAAGCTGGGTCATTAATTAACGCAGTACAAATTTATCCGGTTGCAGGTGGACAAACTCTGATTATGAACGGAAGTTTAGCTATTCAAAATACAAATGCACTAAATAATTTATTAAATCCTAACAACAATAATATTTCTATAAAAGGAAACTGGAGCACTTATAATCAAGCAGGTTTTACCGAAGGAATTACTCAGGTTACTCTTTCCGGAACTGCACTCCAAACATTTACGGGTGCTGAAACATTTTACAATCTTGAATTGAATAATAGTAATAATGCTGCCTTAAACAACAACTTGATTGTAACCAACGAATTGAAATTGACTAATGGCCATATTACCACTGGAGCCAATGAATTACAGGTTACCAATAATGCAATCGCTTCAGTAATTGGTTCTTCAAATGCTTCATGGGTAGCGGGCAATCTTCGCAGAACAGTTGCAGCAACCGGTAATTATGATTTCCCTGTTGGCGATGCAGCAAATTATCAGTTAGCAAATGTGTTGCTGAATAGCTCAACCGGAATGAGTACCATACTTGCTTTCTTTAATACTACCATTACCGGCACTGCACCAAGTTATCCAACAACTACCATCAATGGCGATGGAATATTTGGAATTCTAAATACCGGTTTCTGGACGATAACTCCAAATGCATATACAGCTGTAAATTATGATGTTACATTAAATCAGCGTGGTTACAGTAATTTTTCTGGTAATGCAAATCAATTAGGTGTAATAAAACGCGCAAACTCCGGTGCAAATTGGGGCGGCACCACTCTGGTTGGTACAAACGGTTTCCATAATAACGCAACACAATCAATAGGTGGTGGTACTGCCATAGCTAAGCGTACCGGTGTTACTTCTTTTTCAGATTTTGCTTTGGGCTTTGGTGGAGTACCACTTCCTGTTCAACTTTCGTCATTTACCGCAACGGTAGTTGACAATAAACAAGTTGATTTGTTCTGGAATACTCAAGCAGAAATTAATTGCGATTATTTTTCAATTCAGCGAAGTGTAAATGGTGTTGATTTTACTGAAATCGGAAAAGTAAATGGTAATGGCACAAGTGAAATTTCGCATGATTATAATTTTATTGATCAATCGCCTTTGTGTGCAATTGGTTACTATAGATTAATGCAGGTTGATAATAACAGCGAAACTTATTATTCGCAAATTGTTGCCGCCAATGTTAATTGTGTTGCTGTTGTGTCTGCTTATCCGAATCCGACTTCCGATTATTTATTAGTTGATTTGAGTTCGTTTAAAAATGTAATTTCTTCAATTAAAATTACCGGTATCGATGGAAAAATTTATGATGAATTTGAGTATTCAACTACTTTATTGAAATATGATGTTTCTAAATTTTCATCCGGATTTTATTTTATAAATATCAATAACGGAGAACAACATTTAAAAACCAGTTTTATAAAAGATTAATTGTTAAAATAATTTTTATTGAAAGGGATTGCTTCACACGAAGCAATCCCTTTTTTATTGTTGAAAATATTTTCTTTACAAAAAAGCAAAAAGCAAAACCGAAAATTTTATTAACCGCAGTTCGCTTTTTATATTTTAGCAGCCCATGAAATTTAAACCAACAATTGACCAGGTTAACTACCTCAACATCGGATTAATGTTAGTTGCGGCTGTGTGCGCATTCTTCCGCCCGTTCGAAACATTTCTTTTTGCTTACGCTTTTTTCGGACCGGCGCATTACTTAACTGAAATCAGTTGGCTGCACGATAGAAATTATTTTACAAAACGAAAATTTGACTGGGTTTGGCTGTTGCTTGCGGGTATTATTATCACACTTTCTAATTTTAATATGGTTCCTAATTTACCCGCTGGAGCCGGAACAGTAATCATTTTTGTTGCATTCATAGCCTCGTTGATTTTTGTAACAGTAAAAAATACAGTATTACGAATTGTGTTGATTATTGCAGCGGCTATCGGCAGTAAATTTTTAGTTGATCTTGATTCCTTTCAATCTGTTTTCGGAGTATTTATGCCAACGCTGATTCATGTGTTTATTTTTACCGGATTATTTATTTTAGTTGGCGCCTTGAAAGGAAGAAGTCTTTCAGGCATACTTTCATTAATAGTTTTTATAGCTGTTGCCATGAGTTTTTTTTACCTGCCAATCAGCAACGGGCAGTACACGCCTACCGAATATGTAATGGGCAGTTATGGTCATTTAAAAAATGATGGTTCGTTTACCGAGGGTTTTATCAGCTTGAATTACCACATCATGTCTGTTTTTAATCTGCACGATTTTGGGAAACCAACTGTTGACCTTCAAACATTTGTTGATGGGTTTAATAATTTTTTATTTCAGAATCCCCTGTCATTATCCCTCATGGCATTCATTGGATTTGCCTACTTGTATCATTATTTAAACTGGTTTTCAAAAACATCAGTCATTCAATGGCACAATATTCCGCGCGCACGATTTGTAGCTATTATGGTGCTTTGGTTATTATCCATTGGTTTGTATTCCATTGATTATGCCGTTGGATTGCAATGGTTGTTCTTTCTCAGTTTCACTCATGTTTTACTGGAATTTCCATTGAACCAACTCACTTTCATAAATATCGGAAAAGAGATTGGAGCTATTTTCTCAGGGAAAAAAACTGAAAACTCGAAAGCTGCGAAAGCGAATTGAAAATAATTTGTTTGAAATAGAAAGTCCTATTCTCGCAGTTGCAATATTATTCTTCCAAAAACTGAAATAATTTTCCTTCTTCGCTTCCAACTAATCCACCATTATCAGTTAAAACTATTGAAGTGAAATTTGCATCCGGAGCATTTTTAATTTTTATCCAGTGATTTCCACCATCAGTTGTAGAAAGCAAAAGCCCATTATCACCAACAATATATCCATTGTTAAAATCGCGGAAAATAGTTTTTCTGAAAATCCATGATTGATTGGTTAAAGAATTTCCGTTACGGATTTTTTTCCAGTTTGCACCTGCATCTTCAGTAATCATAATTGTTCCTGCTAAACCAATAGCAATTCCATGTTCAGGAGATGAAAATGAAATGGAAACAAAAAAATCTCCGGTTGCTTCTTGTTGTATCCAGGTTGCACCTGCATCAGTGCTCTTAATAATTTTTCCATAACCGCAACAGAAAATAGTTTGGTTATCAGTTGAACAAAGTCCGCGCATTTCTGAATTGAGCGTATCGTTTTTCCAATTCAATCCCTTGTCAGTACTTCTTGCAATTATTCCGCCTGTGAAACCTGAACCACCACAAGAAACAATCACACTATCGTTCAACCACAAAACATTCCGCATTAATCGCCATAAAAAATTCTGAGTAATGTTCCAGTCAATTCCACCATTTGTTGATTGAAGAATTTTTCCATCATAACCACTTGCAATCAAAGTGTCTTTATTCCGAAATGAAATTCCATACAATTGTTTATCGAGAATTTCTTTTTCATTCCATGTTTTTCCGTTATCAATGCTTGAATAAAATTCACCGTGAGAATACCTTTCACCACCCACACCAATAATTGTTGAATCATCCACTCTCTTTAAATCTGAAATTTCATATTGCGAAAGCTGCTTCACTTCACTCCAATTCCATTCTTGTTTTTTCTGACAACTGATAATTAGTAGGCAGTAGGCGGTAAGCAATAGGCAGTAAGCAGTAGGCAGTATTTTGCAACAATGAAATTTAAAAAAAGAATTTCTTCCAAAATAAAATTTTAAAATCTCTGCGCCTCTGCGCCTCTGCGGCAAGTTATATTTCAAAGCGATTTTATTTCTGATGCGGCAATTTCAACTGCCTGTAAAATAATGCGGCACGCAATTTCAATGTCTTCTTCAGTAATTATTAATGGCGGTGCAATGCGCAAACAATTGGGTGCGAACAAAAACCAATCGGTAATCAATTCATACTTCCAGCATTCTTCAATTACTCTTTTGTTAAAATCATCGCTTTCAAACTCAATCGCCATCAGCAAACCATAACTGCGAATCATTTTTACCCGTGGATGCAGTAATAATTTGTGAAATAATTTTTCTTTTTCTTCCACTTGCTTCATCCATCCTTCTTCAAGCAAAGTTTGCAAAGCAGCCAATCCCGCAGCGCAACTCAAAGGGTTTCCACCGAAAGTGGTGAGGTGACCAAGCACGGGTTCGTGCGTGAGTGAACTCATAATTTCATTGGAAGAAATAAATGCGCCGAGCGGTAATCCTCCTCCTAACGCTTTTGCAGTTAAAAGAATATCAGGTGTTACTACGAATTTTTGAAACGCAAACAACTCTCCTGTTCTTCCCATTCCGGTTTGTGCTTCGTCAAAAATTAAAAGGGCTTTATGCTGCTCGCATTTTTTTTGAAGATGTTTCAGAAAAGAAATATCCGGTACAATTACACCAGACTCCGCTTGTACAGGTTCAAGAATTACACATGCGGTTTTATCATTTATCCCATTCAGCGAATGAATATCATTGTAATCAACATGCGTAATTCCAGGTAGCAACGGACGAAAACTGTTTCTGAAATATTCATCACCCATTAAACTCAGAGCGCCTTGTGTGCTTCCATGATAACTTTTATTGAAGCAAACAATTTCAAATTTTCCGGTATAGCGCTTTGCCAATTTCATAGCACCTTCAGTTGCTTCAGTGCCACTGTTGGTAAAATAAACTGTATTGAGATGTGGAGGTAAATGATGCGTGAGTAACTGTGCCAACTGAACTTGTGGCGATTGCACATACTCACCATAAACCATCAAATGCAAGTATTTATCGGCTTGCTTTTTTATAGCATCTACAATACGAGGATGCCGATGCCCGAGATTTCCAACACTGATGCCAGCAATTAAATCCAGGTAACGATTTCCGGATTTATCATAAACATAAATTCCTTCAGCCTTCTCCGGCTCCAATAGCATTGGAGCAGATGAAGTTTGCGCCACCAGATTTAAAAACAATTGTCGTTCGGTTAACATGCCCGCCAAATATAATCGCAGAGCAAAATCATTTCTTCAATAAAAAATGTTTGCACTGTTACATTTGTTTCATGAATAAATTGCATTTCGTTCATTGTTCATTATTCCTCAGCGAAGACCATTCGCTTTTGATTCTTCACAATCGCAGACGGAAAGTTTTTAATACTTGGTTCACCGTCGGGTGCATTGCATTTATTTCTTCTATGTTTTTCAAATCAATACATAACGAACAAATTGCAGCACTGCCATTAATGATTTCAACTTTCATTTTAATAGTTGGTGTTTGGAAACTCAGCGGCACCGGAAAAATTTATTTTGAAAAAAATGAAGGGAAACTTTTTCGTTTCTACAAACACCTTGGTTACATACAGAAATTATATTCCACACCGCTACGCTCTATTGAAAATGTAGAAATCAGTTTAAACGGAAATTCAACTCTTGCATTACGATTGGATACGAATCAACTTATAATTCTCAGTAGTGAAAAAGGAATTTCATCGGAAGAAATAAAATTGTTGGGTGAACGGATTTCAGGGTTTATAAAAGTGCCTTTAATTATAAAGTGATTTTATAAAATATATTCACCAACCCTTGAAGACTCAAAAAAAAGTAATTGTTATTGGCGCCGGACCAGCCGGATTAACTGCCGCATCAAAACTTACGGAAGGGGACTGTGAAGTAACCGTTTACGAAGCAGGTAAAACAGTTGGCGGACTTGCGCGCAGTTTTGAATTGTGGAACCAGATTGTTGACTGCGGGCCGCATCGATTTTTTTCGAATGATAAAATCGTAAATGATTTTTTTAAAGAAGTGGTTGGCGATGATTTTATTCATATCAACCGCCTCACCCGTATTTATTACCGCAAGAAATTTTATTTCTATCCGCTGAAGGCGATGAATGTGCTGATTAATATAGGGCCCATCGGAGTTATTGCAAGTATGTGGAGTTATGTGCGGCAACGAATGAATCCCATTCGCAATCCAAAAACCTTTGAAGATTGGGTGGTGAGTCGCTTCGGAAGAAAATTGTACAATACTTTTTTTAAAAATTATTCTGAAAAACTCTGGGGCATTCCGTGTTCGCGAATTGATGCTGACTGGGCGGCGCAACGAATAAAAAATTTTTCATTACTGGAAGCAGTGAAAGCGGCAATTATACCCGACACTAGTGGAAAGCATAAAACATTGGTTGACCGATTTGCTTATCCAAAGCATGGCACCGGAATGATTTATCAGAAAATAAAAACCAACATTGAAAATGCAGGAGGAAAAGTTTTATTAAATGCTCCGGTTGAAAAAGTGCTGGTTGAAAATGGAATTGCCACAGGCATTGTTTTGAAAAGCGGTGAAACAATTTTATGTGATGAAGTCATCAGTACCATGCCATTAACATTAATGGTGAAAGGGTTAAACGATGTTCCTGAAAATGTAAAACAGGCATGCGACAAACTTTTTTTCCGCAATACCATTCTTGTTTATCTGGAAGTAGATGCAACCAATTTGTTTCCCGACCAATGGATTTATGTTCACAATCCCGATGTTATTCACGGGCGCATCACCAATTTCCGTAACTGGTCGCCTGAATTATATGGCGATAAAAAAACCTCAATACTTTGTTTGGAATACTGGTGTTTTGATGAAGATGAAATATGGATGAGGGATGAAAACTATTTTCATGAATTGGGAGAAAATGAATTGCGCCAAACAGGTTTAATAAAACCGGAACACCAAGTTTTAAATTGTCACATTGAAAAACTACGCCGTTGTTATCCGGTATATGAAACCGGTTATGCTGCGAATGTTGAGTTGATAAAAACTTATCTCGACACTATAAAAAATCTTCGTGTGATTGGAAGATACGGAGCATTCAAGTACAACAATCAGGACCATTCCATGTTGATGGGGTTACTTGCAGCGAAAGAAATTTTAAAAGGCACGCACGAAAAACTTTGGGATATAAATACTGATTCAGATTATCATGAAGAAGGAGATGGGCTGGAAATAGTGAAACAAAATCATTGAAAATGCAACTCGAAAAATATTTTAAGGATTTGAAATTATTAAAAACTAAAACTCAAACCCCAACTGACGATCCTTTTTAGTTTCTTTTTTCTTCTTGTGCTCCAGTGGATTTGTTTCAATGGCAATCATAGCTGAAGAAGAAATCGGTAGCAGCAAATCATAAATCAATTCATGATTTAATTTTTTATCGAGCCATTTCTCTTGGGCTTCTTTTTTTAATATCACAGGCATTCGGTTGTGATACGGAGCAACCGTTTCGTTTGCTTCGCAGGTGATGATGGCGAAAGTCGGCACCACTACTCCATCCTTTTTATCAATCCAGTTACTGTAAATGCCGGCATACAAAAGAGGTTCTTTTGTATTCAATGAAAAACGGTATCGCTGCTTTGTTTTATTATTCTCTTCGAAAAATGCGGACGAAATAATGAGGCATCGCTGATTTTTCTGAAATGCTTTTCGCCAGGTGGGTTTTTCTAAAATGGTTTCGCTGCGCGCGTTAAAATTTTTACGGAAGTCTTTATAATCCTTCGACCACTCCGGTAAAAATCCAAATTGAAAATCTTCAACTATTAATTTTTCGATAGTGATCACAAGTGATGCCATTCCCGGAAAAACAAATTGTTCTTCTAAATTATTTTCTGTAATGGCTGAATCGGAAATTTTTATACCCTGCCGAACCGGTAGGCCGGCATTCAATTGCAACACCTGTTCGAGATATTCCTGCTCAGTAATTTCGCCAGCGTGATGCGATGCTTTTAATCCGCGCTTTTGTATGTAGGAATAATTGTAACACATGCTTATTCACGGTTCTTCGAATCAATACAAATGGTAACCGGACCATCATTCAATAATTCCACTTTCATATCGGCTCCGAATTTTCCGGTTTCTATTTTCTTACCCAAATCATTTTGCAATTGCACAATCATTTTTTCATACATCGGAATGGCGAATTCAGGCTTTGCTGCTTTTATGTACGACGGGCGATTTCCTTTTTTTGTTGAAGCATGCAAGGTGAACTGACTCACCAACAAAATATTTCCATTTGCTTCCTTTACCGATAAATTCATTGTTCCGTTTTCATCATCAAATATTCTGAGAGTACATATTTTATTACTGAGCCATTCAATGTCTTCTTGTGTATCTGCATCATCTATTCCCAACAAAATCAATAAACCACTTTCAATTTTTCCAATAACAATTTCATCAACTGTTACACTTGCATCGCTCACGCGCTGAATTACCACTCTCATTCTTTATCGTAAATTTTTTCGGTGTTGCGCACATCTTCCACAATGGCAAGATAACTTCCGTAGCGGCTTTTAGAAATTTCACCTTTCTCAACCGCATCGCGAATGGCGCACTTCGGTTCGTTGATGTGCAGGCAGTTATTGAATTTGCAATCGTGCATGCGAGTTTTCATTTCCGGAAAATAATGCGCAAGTTCTTCAGGCGCTAAATCCAGAATACCGAATTCCTTTATTCCCGGTGTGTCAATGATGAATCCGCCTTCCGGTATATGAAACATCTCCGCGAAAGTGGTGGTGTGCATTCCCTTGCTGTGATAATCCGATACATCGCCCACTTTCAAATCCATTCCCGGAATCATTTTATTAATGAAAGTGCTTTTGCCAACTCCGCTGTGACCCGCTACCAAATTCACTTTGCCCTTCATTATTGCACGAACTGCATTCAGATGCTCATCTGTCTTTGCAGAAATTAATTCAACGGAATAACCTGCCTTGCTGTAAATATTTTTTAAGAATTCAACTTGCTTCAAATCTTCTTCATTATACAAATCCATTTTGTTCAATAGAATAGTAGATGGAATGTGATATGCTTCGGCGGTCAATAAAAAACGGTCGATGAATCCGGTGGTGGTTGCCGGTTGTTTGACAGTGGCAATAATAAATGAGCGGTCAATGTTTGCAGCAAGAATGTGTTCAGCAGTTCTGTTTCGCGCCGACTGTCGGATGATGTAATTGTTGCGCTTCAACACTTCACTAATCACAGCGGCGCTGTTGTCTTTTTCCGGTTCCACCATCACCCAATCACCAATCACAACAGGGTTTGTGGTGCGGCGGTTTTCCAATCTCAATTTTCCTTTCAAACGGCATTGAAGGGTTACACCCTCATTAGTCAACACATCGTACCAGCTTCCGGTGGATTTGGTTACTCTGCCCTTCACAATAAATTAAAAATTAAAAAGGAGAACTTAAAAAAACTCCCAACTTCCAACTTGCAGCTCATATCATCGCTTGCGCATGAATGGCATTTGCCATTTGCATAATCAGAGAAGTATCTTTCTCAATAGCATTTCCAACTACAATAATATCTGCACCGGCGCAGCAACTTTCCATTGCTTTTTCGGGCGTGGTAATTCCACCACCAACAATAATGGGAATATTTACATTTTCGCGCACAGCTTTTATCATGCTGCTGCGAATGGGTTGTTGTGCGCCGCTGCCTGCATCCATGTATAAAATTTTCAAGCCCAACATTTCACCTGCGAGTGCAGTGCAAACTGCAATGTCATTTTTATCAGCAGGAATCGGATTGGTGTTGCTGATGTACGAAACCGTTGTCGGCACTCCGCCATTCACTAATAAGTAGCCGGTTGAAATAATTTCCAGTCCGCTTTGCTTCAACATCGGTGCTGCAATTACATGTTGCCCTATAAGCAATTCAGGATTTCTGCCGGATATAAGTGAAAGTAAAAAAACGGCGTCGGCTTTTGCATTCACCTGCATGGTGCTTCCCGGAAATAATATCACCGGAATATCGCAACTGCTTTTAATAATATCGAGGCACACATCCAATGTATCATTCACCAATAAACTTCCCCCTAAAAACAAATAATCCACTTCTGCTTTCACCGCCAGCTCCACAGTACTGAGTATAGAATCGCTGCTGACTTTATCAGGGTCAATCAGTACAGCAAATTTTTTGCGGTTATTTTTTCTGGCTTCAAAAAAAGAATGATAAACAGTTTGCTCCATTTGGGTTTTCGTATCACGACAAAAATAACAGAAACAAGATTAAGATTGAATGCGGTTTAATTAAAGGTGAAAATTTGTTGAATAACCTTTTTACTGAAAATCAAAATCGCATAATATTTTCAGCACGGAATTTTCAAATGGATGAATAATAAATCACTGATAAAATTTTTTTGCTGCGTGTTCGCTTTGATTTTTTCATTGGAGAAAACTTCTGCTCAAACAATTTGGGTTTCAGGAAAAGTAATTGACGATGAAAAAAAAGAAGCTCTGGTGGGAGTAACAGTTCTTGCAGAAAATAATACCGGAACTTATACTGACCTGAATGGCACCTGGCAGCTTGAGTTGCGCGAAGGAACTCACCAGATTATATTTTCTTACATCGGATGGAATGATACAATTGTAAACTGGACAATAAAATCAGGGGATGGAATTCCAACAATTATTCTTTCGAAGAAAGGAAATGAGTTAAACGAAATAGTTGTTGGTGCAAACCGTTACAGTCGCCCCCTTGCTGAACAAACAGTAAGCATGAATATTATTAAACAGCACGAACTACAAAATAAAAATTTACAAAATGCTGCCGATGCGCTCGATCAGGTTCCGGGAATTACTGTGATTGATGGTCAGGCCGGAATTCGAGGTGGCAGTGGTTATGCATTTGGCGCCGGCAGCCGGGTGATGATTGTTGTGGATGGGTTACCATTGTTAACCGCCGACCGAAATGATGTGAAGTGGAGCTTTCTTCCAATGGAAAATATTGAACAGATTGAAATTGTAAAAGGCGCATCATCGGTTCAATATGGCTCGGCTGCATTAAATGGTGTGGTGAATATTCATACTTCGTTTCCGTCTGATAAACCGGAAACGAAACTCAATTTATTTATCACCCGATTTGATGGAAGCATTCCTGCGAGTCAGATTTTAGTCGGCGATAAAAACCCTTTTTCCATTGGAGGATATGTTCTTCACAAAAGAAAAATCGGGAAGAGCGATTTTGTTTTTGATGCGTATGGTTATCAATCGCAGAGCTGGCTGCAAGGTGATTCGGCTAAAAGAGTCCGCGGTCATTTTAAATATCGTTATCGCGCAAATGATAAAATTCAATTTGGTGTGAACGCAACTGGATTGTTTCAGAATACTTCGCAGTTTTTATTCTGGAGTAATGATTCAACGGGAGCTTATCATCCATTAAACGGAAGCACCACTTTGATTCCGTTAAAAGAAATTTTTTCGACCATCAATCCTTACCTGACTCTGTTTTCAAAAAACGGAGCGCGGCACAACATTCAATTACAATTCTATCACACCAATCAAATATCCCCCGGATTGTGGCAGCCGGTTTCCAATCTTTTTAGTGGTGACTATTCGTACCTGAAAGAAATTTCATCGTGGAAATTCAGCGGGGGAATAACCGGAAATATTTATTTCTTCAAAGACGATGGGTTGGGTGGATTGCACATCGGGAATTCAGGAGCAGCATTTTTTCAGATAGAAAAAAACTGGAAACGATTCAGAATGGAAGGCGGAGCACGCTATGAATTATTCAAGATAGATACATTAACCGACCATTCACAACCGGTTGGCAGAATCGGAATTCAGTACACTGCGAATAAAAAAACTTTCATGCGCGTATCTTTCGGTCAGGGATTTCGTGTGCCGAGTCCGGCTGAGCGATTTGTTAAATATGGCATCGGCGATATCAATATTTACCCGAACGATACTTTAAAACCAGAGAGTGGATGGAGTGCAGAATTGGGTGTCCGCAAACAAATTGATAAAAAGAAGTTCAACGGATATATTGATGCTGCGTTGTACATGATGGGTTATAAAAACATGATGGAGTTTGCTTTTGGTCAGTGGGGGAAACCAAGCGACCCGTTAATCGGAATCGGTTTCCGATCCATGAATGTGAACGAAGCACGAATCGCAGGATTTGAATTTGAAACCGGAGCAAAAACTTATATTAATAAAATAAAATGGAATTTTAATGGCGGGTACACTTATTCGTATCCAATTGATTTGCAGGCCGACTCTTTATTGCGAACACCATCGAATTTTATTTCAGGATTTGCAAAAGGGTTTTCTAAACCCGACAGTTTATTTAAAATCGGATTGCTTCGCTACCGCAACCGTCACCTGCTGAAATTCAATTCTGATTTTGAGTGGAATAAATTTTCTTTCGGTGGAACCGGTCGCTACTACAGCCGAATGGATAACATTGATTTTTATTTTTCTATTTTCATTCCCGGAATAAAAAACTATCGCGCAACACATTTGAAGGGCGATTGGGTATTTGATTTACGATTTGCCTATCAAACTTCTTATGGAAAAATTGCTTTGCTAAGCAATAATTTATTGAATGCATATTATGCCATCAGAGTCGGCAAACCAGATGCACCGAGAAATTTTACTTTGCAGTATTCATTTGAATTTTGAAAAAGGTATTGGTTATAAGCTATCTGTTATTCGTAGCCTCTAATAACGAATAACATTAAACTTATAACAACAGACTAAAATAGTTTAATGTAACACCGCTTCCGCTTGTGTTGAATGTGTTCGTAGTTTTGCCACACCTGAATGGCTTTCTGATT
>CAMDOA010000044.1 GCA_945903305.1 Chitinophaga pinensis | reverse complement strand
TTTACTCCTATAACTCCCAGTTAAATGTATTCTCTGTGCAACTCTGTGGTTAATCTTTATTTTCGCCTCATCATGCTCCGCCTTTTCATCATATCATTCCTTCTTATCACAAATCAATTTGCAGTACAAGCAAAGGATTACAACATCCTCGCTTACGGCGCAAAGGCAGATGGAAAAACAATGAACACCACCGCAATTCAATCCGCCATTGATGCTGCAAATAAAAATGGGGGAGGAAGAGTGATAGTGCCCGAAGGAATTTTCTTAACAGGAAGCATCATCCTGAAATCAAATGTTGAATTGCATTTAGAAGAAAAAGCAATTCTGCTCGGAAGCACCAACCGCGACCACTATCTCAAACTGAACAGATGGTTATCCCTCATTCTTGCGGATAGTCAAAGTAATATTTCCATCACAGGTAAAGGAAAAATAGACGGACAAGGTCGCCGCTTAGCACTCAACATTGATAGTCTTTTTTACATCGGTCAGTTAGACAGTGTTTATTATAATTTTATTGAAGTAAGGCCATCGCACTTGGTGCGCCCGCAACTCATCGAGTTTGTGCGATGTAAAAATATTTTAGTGAAGAATATTACACTTCTGAATGCAGCGTGCTGGGTACAGACCTACGACCAGTGCACAAATATTATTCTGGATAGTATAATAGTTAACAGCGATGCGTATTGGAATAATGATGGAATAGACATTCAAGATTGCCGCAATGTTCGCATCACAAATTGTTATGTGAATTCTGCTGATGATGGCATTTGTTTGAAGTCGCAATCGGCAGAACATTATTGCGATAGTATTTACATTGGGAATTGCACCGTACGGTCAAGCGCAAGCGCCGTCAAATTCGGAACAGTTTCTCACGGTGGTTTTAAAAATGTAACAATCGAGAACATCAAAATCTTCGACACTTTCCGTTCTGCCATTGCAATTGAATGTGTGGATGGTGGTGTCATTGAAAATATTTTAATTGATAATGTAGTAGCAGTAAATACAGGCAATGCAATCTTTATCAGATTGGGAGACAGAAATAAAAAACGAGATGCCGGAACTTTAAAAAATGTTACAATAAAAAATATGAAAGTGACTGTTCCGTTCGGTTGCCCCGACTCTGAATACGAAATCCGCGGACCGGAATTGCCATTCTTCCATAATACATTTCCCTCGTCTATCACCGGCATTCCAGAGCACCCTGTAGAAAATGTAACACTTGAAAATATTGAAATCATTTATCCCGGCAGAGGCAATGATGGATTTGCAAACATGCCACTTTCGCGCTTAGAAGAAGTTCCGGAAAATGAAGCTCACTACCCGGAGTTTTCGATGTTCAGAGAATTACCTGCATGGGGATTTTATGTAAGGCACATGGATGGCCTAACAATGAAAAATATTAAACTCTCCATTGCAGCACCGGATTATCGACCTGCATTGGTATTTGATGATGTAAAAAATCTTGACATTCAAACGATGAAAATTGAAGGTGATAGCAAGACTTTCCAAATTGTATTGCACAACACAGAGCATGTTGAAATTGATAATAAGAAAGGGGTTTTAAATAAATAGGTATGCATAAACTCATTTTTCCATTCCTGTTATTTGTAATCGCTTCCCTAAGTTGCGGACAGCATGAAAATGTTTCTGACAATACGGATTCCATAGCTGTTGAATCAGGTACTTTGTTGATGAGTATAAAAGTTAACTCTAATCAAGGCGAGGCATTACTTCTGACACAATTCAAATCACTTGAGGAATTGAAATCAGTGATTCAGATTAAATACTTGGAAGATTCAAGTGGAGTATGTCTTACTTACTCCTGTAGAGGTGTTCAAGTAACACATGAATTAAAATCAGGATTTGGTCAGAATGATTTTTCCCGCGCCGCGAATGGAAATTTCTGGGATAAGTTATGGCTGGGAATAAGATGTCCATATGCAGTTCTGAATAAAAAAGCCTTAAAAACCATTGAATACTTGGGTAGAAGAAAATATGAAATTTTTGGACATGGTGATGTAGCTTTTTATGACCTCGCTGAAAGTATGGTTCATCATATTTCAGATGAGGATAAAGTAAAACTTTCAGAAAAAGACCTTTCAGAAAAGGGCTATCTCAATACTTTTAATCATATAATTCCTCAAGCGATGATGACTTCAATTTATTCTGAAGCTTTAGCAGACTTCGTTGGAGATGCACATGAACGATCTGCAATGCCCGAATTAATAACTGGTAATTTTACTTCAATGGAAATTGCTGATGTAGAATTCGGTCCTGTAGATAATTACCTCGATTTAATCAACAATGAATGGGGACAGAAACTTGGTAAAGTTTTATGTGAAAAATATCATATCAACCAACGCACTTTCTGGACGCCTCAATTACTGTCGGACTTCCTAAATGACATTCAGAGTTACCACTCCTGGGTTTTTCAAATTGCTTTTAAACCGTTCACTTCTGATGAAGAAATTGTAGTGCGGTTTGTTTCGAAAATGAACAAGGTGATTTAAAACAAAAATCCGATTAGCCGGCAGATAAATTAAAGCGCATTGCTGAATCTATTTGACTCGATTGCTCAGATGGTAATGAGGTACAAGTTTTATTGTATCTGCAATTAATTGGTAGTTGGAAATAATTTCATTTGCGCCAATAACTTTCCATTCATCCAAAAGTGTAAGCCAATTTTCGCTTGCCACAATTAAGCCGGTTAAATTGGTTCTGCTGAGATTAGCTCCGGTCAGATTCGCTTCTGCCACCGACGAAATGGTCAGATTAGCATCACTCAAATTTGCACCACTTAGATTTGTTCTATACATTTTTGTCGATAGCATTTCAGTCCCTTTAAGATTTCCTTCATTTAAAAATGCTCCGCTTAAATCAGTGCGCACTAATAAAGCTCCGCTTAAATCAGCTTTTCTCAACTGAGCAGATTTGATAATTGCCTTATTAAGCTTTGCTCTTTTCAAAGTAGCATCATTCAAATTGGCCCAGCTTAATTCGGCAGATGTTAAATCAGCAAGATTCATGTTTGCATGTTTCAGATTTGCTCCCCATAAATCAGCTGACTTCAGGTTTGCTTCATTCAAATTGATCCCTTCCAAATTAGCTTCTCTCAAATTTGCGCCTTGTAGTGTGGCTCCTTTTAAATATGCATTTTTCAAATCAGCTTTACTGAGATCAGCATATGAAAACAACGACTGTTGCATTAGTCTTTTGAATGAACTTGTATCCATTTTCATCCCTGCAATAACCAACAACAATTGCCCTCTTTCCGGACTTTGCTTTTTTGATGATATGCTATCTCCGTCAACATGTATATATGGTGTAAATGAATAACTCAATGCGGCAACTCTGGCAATCGTTTCATCGCTCAAAATCCGTTTTGAATCGCGATTCAAATCATCATGCATTTGATTTACTGCATGACTCATTTCATCCAGCAATGCACTGTTCTTTTTTGATTCAATCAATTCTGTTTGTTGAGCAATCATCACTTTATTATGAAACCGTTGTTCTTCATTCCATTTCATTTCTGAATTAAAAAATTCATAAATGATTACACTGAGGATTCCGATGGCAATACCGATGAAGAGTTTTAAATTCTTCAGAAGTATTGAACCAACTCTTGAAACCAAGCGGTAAACTCTTGATGACTTGTTCGCTGCTTTCATATTTCTGCTTAGACGATCTGCTCTTAAACTTTTTGCAATTATAAGTTTAATTTTCCGCCCCTGATGGTCTTAAAAAAGCTCAGGGTACAACATAACATTCGCGTACTTTCTTTTCTTCATGATAGCTTTAACATTCAAAAAATCATAGAACATGCAAGTAATCCTTGGAATACTTTTTCATTTCACCGGCGGTTTTGCTTCAGGAAGTTTTTATGTTCCATATCGAAAAGTTAAAGGATGGAATTGGGAATCATACTGGATCATCGGCGGATTATTTTCCTGGTTCATTATTCCGCCTATCGCTGCATGGCTTACTGTACCTCATTTTATGGAGATCATATCTCAAACTGATACTTCGACTTTTTGGTGGACCTATTTCTGGGGAATTCTTTGGGGCATTGGCGGATTGATGTATGGTTTGGGCATGCGTTACCTTGGAATGAGCTTGGGTAATTCAGTATTGCTTGGATTTACATCAGCATTCGGTGCACTTGTTCCGTCTATCTATTACAACTTTTATCCTGAACCTGGTAAATCAACTTTCACTGACTTGCTCACCACACCCTGGGGACGCATCGTGCTTGCTGGTGTTGTACTGTGCCTGATCGGAATTTACATCTGCGGAAAAGCGGGAGTGATGAAAGAAAAAGAATTGCCGGATGAAAAAAAGAAAGAGAGTGTAAAGGAATTCAACCTTGGAATCGGATTGTTCGTTTGCATCATCTCCGGGATTCTCAGTGCTTGTTTCAATTATGGAATTGAAACTGGTTCTGCAATGGCAGAGGTCGCCAACAATATGTGGAAATCGGAACATCCGAATGAGACAATTAATTTTTTGTATCGCAACAATGTCATTTACATCGTGCTTTTGTGGGGCGGACTCACTACAAATTTTGTGTGGTGCATGATTCTGAATTTCCGCAACAAAACTTTCGGCGACTACACAAATGGCAAGGTTAATCTTGCAAGAAATTATTTTTTCTCGGCGCTTGCAGGCACCACATGGTTTTTGCAATTTTTCTTTTACGGCATGGGCGAAAGCAAACTCGGTAACAGTGCCAGTTCATGGATACTCCACATGGCATTCATCATTCTTGTGGCAAACATGTGGGGCTTCGCACTCAATGAATGGAAAGGTGTATCTGCGCGAACAAAAACAACAATCATCATTGGTATAATCACCATTATTTTTTCAGTTGCGTTGGTCGGCTATGGGAATGCGATTAAGTAGTGAGTGATAAAACCACTATGTCTCAATGACTCTAATTTTTACGAAGACTTTGTGTTGCTTTGTGACTTCGTGTCTTTGTGGTTAAAAAAACTTTGCACAAAAAATATTTTTGAAATCATGAGTTCAGAAACAAAAAAAATTAAACATGTTTCATATCTGTGGGATGAAGCAAAAGCTGCTTCGTTGAAAGGAGATGAAGTTTCGTTACTTGTTTACCGTTCCAATTTATTGGGAGCCGATTTGAGATTGACAAACTTTGGTGGCGGCAACACATCTTGCAAGGCAATGGCAAAAGATCCATTAACCGGAAAAGAAACAGAAGTGATGTGGGTGAAAGGCAGCGGCGGCGATTTGGGAACAATGAACCGAACCGGACTTGCTGCAATGTATGTTGACCGCTTGCGCAGTTTGAAAAATATTTATCGCGGAATAGAGCATGAAGATGAAATGGTTGTATTGTTCAATCACTGCATTTATGATTTGAAATCAAAAGCACCTTCGATAGACACTCCGTTGCACGGATTTCTTCCCTTCAAACACATTGATCATTTACATCCGGATGCAACCATTGCAATAGCAGCTTCAAAAGACGGAAAGAAAATTACTGAAGAATTATTTAGCGGAACAATAGGTTGGGTTGATTGGCAAAGACCGGGCTTTGATCTTGGCTTAAAGCTAAAAGCATGTGTTAATGAAAACCCGGCACTTCGCGGAATTGTGCTTGGCTCACATGGTTTGTTCACTTGGGGAAATACCTCTCAAGAATGTTACTTCAACTCACTTGAAGTGATTGAATGCTGCGCACAGTATCTTGAAGAGAATTATGGAAAGAAGCGCGCAGTGTTTGGCGGACAAAAAATTCAATCATTAAAAAAAGAAGAGCGGTTGCAAAAAGCAACAGCACTAGCTCCGGTGTTAAGAGGCTTTTGTTCTTCACAAACAAAAATGATTGGTCACTTTACTGATGATGATCGTGTGCTCGAATTCATCAATTCAAATGATCTTTCAAAACTTGCACCCATGGGCACAAGTTGCCCCGATCATTTTTTGCGCACAAAAATTTCCCCGCTCGTTTTAAATCTTGCTGCTGATGAAGATGTAAATAATTTAGTTGAACTAAAAGAAAAATTGGCACCGCAATTTGAAGCATACAGGAAAATGTATTCCGATTATTACAACACCTGCAAGCAAGCGAACAGTCCTGCCATGCGCAATGCAAATCCTGTTGTGATTTTATTTCCCGGTGTGGGCCTGTTCACTTTTGCAAAGGACAAACTAACTGCGAGAGTTGCATCTGAATTTTATATCAATGCAATTAATGTGATGAAAGGTGCTGAAGCAGTGAGTGAATACACATCGCTACCACGGCAGGAAGCATTCAACATTGAATACTGGTTGCTCGAAGAAGCGAAGCTGCAACGGCAGGCAAAACCAAAAACATTAAGCGGAAGAATTGCTATGATAACAGGAAGCGCAGGCGGCATCGGAAAAGCAATCGCTAAAAAGTTTGCAGAAGAAGGTGCGTGTGTTGTGCTCAACGACATCAACGAAGAGCGAATGAAAAGTGCAATGGAAGAATTTCAAAAAAAATTTGGAAAAGACACTGCAACTTCAGTGATGCTTGATGTCACAAACAATGCAACCATTGAAAAAGCGTTTGCTGAAACGGCACTTGCATTTGGCGGAGTTGATATTGTGGTAAACAATGCGGGCATCAGTATTTCAAAATCGATTTCTGATCATAGCATTGAAGATTGGGATAGGTTGTATGATATTTTAGTGAAGGGACAATTCCTTGTTTCAAAAGCCGGAATTGAAATCATGCGCAAACAAAATCTGGGAGGTGACATCATCAATGTCGTTTCAAAAAATTCTGTAGTGGCGGGCCCCAACAACACAGGTTATGGAAGCGCTAAGGCAGCGCAGGCACATCTTTCACGATTGCTTGCCACAGAACTTGGTGCGGATAAAATTCGGGTGAATGTTGTGAACCCCGATGCAGTGATTGCAGATTCCAACATCTGGTCGGGTGGTTGGGCCCAAGGAAGAGCGAAAGCTTATGGAATTACAGTTGAAGAGTTGCCTGCGTTTTATGCAAAGCGCACATTACTCAACGAAACAATTTTGCCTGAAGATATTGCCAATGCATGCTTTGCTTTTGTCAGCGGACTACTGAATAAATCAACAGGCAATACTTTGAATGTTGACGGTGGTATCGCTAATTCATTTATGAGATAAAAAAATTCTGAAGTATGCCACGCCTCTCATTTAAAATGAAATTACACAAAGGGTTCGAAGAAGAATACAAAAAGCGTCACGATGAAATATGGAATGAGTTGAAAGAGTTGTTGATGCAAGCTGGAGTAAAGGATTATTCCATTTTCCTTGATGAAGAAACAAACGATTTGTTTGCTTACCTAACAATTGATGATGCAACGAAGTTATATGAACTTCCACACGAACCTGTCATGAAAAAATGGTGGAGCTATATGAAAGATATCATGGAAACAAATGACGATGATTCACCCGTTGCTATTCCATTGAAAGAAGTGTTCCACCTACCTTAAAAGAGAAATATGAGAATTGAAAAACACAAAATCGAAGCGCAGAATAATTCTCTCATCAAAGAACACAAAAGAAAATTTGATTTCATCGCTGCTGAAATAAATGATGTTGAATCTGTTCTTCAAAAATTAATAGCGTTTCAAATCGCCATTCCCTCGTGGGCTTTGGGCACAGGTGGAACCCGCTTCGGAAGATTTCCAGGCGGCGGGGAACCACGAAGTCTCGAAGAAAAAATTTCAGACATTGGTTTGCTGCACGCTTTAAATAAATCAAGCGGAGCAATTTCCTTACATATTCCGTGGGACTTACCTGAAAATGCAGCCAACATTAAAGCACTCGCTGCACAAAATGGTTTGAAGTTCGATGCCATGAACTCAAACACTTTTCAAGATCAAGCAAACCAGAAGTTGAGTTACAAATTCGGCTCCATGCAGCATACAGATAAATCAGTACGCAAGCAGGCAATTGAACACAACATCGAAGTAATAAAACACGGAGTTGAATTAGGTTCTCAATCTCTCACCGTTTGGCTGAGCGATGGAAGTTCTTATCCCGGCCAGTTAAATTTCAGAAAAGCATTTCAAAATACTTTAGAGAGTTTGCAGGAAGTGTACGCAGCACTACCCGACAAATGGAAAATGTTCATTGAATACAAAGCGTACGAACCAAACTTTTATTCCATGAGCGTTGGCGATTGGGGCCAATCATTACTCTACACATCAAAGCTCGGAAACAAAGCTTATACATTGGTTGACCTTGGTCATCATTTACCCAATGTAAACATCGAACAGATCGTTTCATTGCTGCTCATGGAACATAAGCTCGGAGGTTTTCATTTCAACGATTCAAAATATGGTGATGATGATCTCACGGTTGGCAGCATGAAACCTTACCAGCTCTTTTTAATTTTCAATGAGCTGATTGATGGCATGGATGAAAGAGGAATGAATCACGCATCTGATCTTGCTTGGATGATTGATGCAAGTCATAATGTAAAAGACCCGCTTGAAGATTTGTTGCAATCTGTTGAAGCCATAATGCTCTCTTATGCGCAGGCACTTCTTGTTGACAGAAAAAAATTATCCGATACACAAAACAATAATGATGTTGTTACTGCGCAAGAGTTATTGCAAAATGCATTTCGCACAGATGTTCGCGTGCTTGTTGCCGAAGCAAGACTTAGAGCAGGCGGGGCATTAAATCCACTGGAAGTTTATCGCAACGAAAAAGTGAGAGAGCAATTGAAAAAAGAAAGAGGAAGCAAATCAGTAGCGACAGGATTGTAATGAGCAAACAAAATGTCCTCGCAATATTCGATGTCGGCAAAACCAACAAAAAGTTTTTGTTGTATGATGAGAAGTATAATATTCTAACAGAAGAATCCGAAAAGTTCGAAGAGATAAAAGATGAAGATGGTTTTCCCTGCGAAAATCTTCAGGCACTTACAAATTGGATTGAAAAAAAATTCCAAGAGAATTCTTCTGATGCTAATTACAATCTACGCGCAGTAAATTTTTCTGCCTACGGTGCAAGCTTGGTTCATCTCGATGAAGCAGGCAAACCGCTTACTCCTCTGAATAATTATTTGAAACCCTATCCCGAAAAATTAAAGAAACAATTTTATGATACCTACGGCGATGAAAATCTGATCACAAAGCAAACCGCATCTCCTGTGCTTGGCAGTTTAAATTCAGGAATGCAGTTGTATCGTTTGAAGCATGAGCAGCCAAAAGTTTTTTCACAGATAAAATATTCGCTTTATCTCCCGCAGTATTTAAGTTTTATTCTATCCTCAAAAAAAGTTTCGGAGATAACAAGCATTGGTTGCCACACACAGTTGTGGGATTTTCAGAAAAATAAATATCATGATTGGGTGATTTCAGAAGGATTGCAAAATAAATTTCCTCCAATCTGTCGAGCTGATAAAATCATTCACGCAATAAATGGTTCAAGCATTGCAATCGGCACAGGCCTTCACGATAGTTCTGCAGCGCTGATACCTTATCTGAAACTGTTTGAAGAGCCATTCATATTGCTATCAACCGGAACATGGTGCATCACGCTCAATCCTTTTAATCAAAATCCGCTAACAGATTATGAATTGCACAACGATTGTTTATGCTATTTAACTTATGATGGGAAACCGGTGAAAGCTTCGAGACTATTTGTAGGCCATGAGCATGAAGAACAGATGAAAAGATTCGCAGAATATTTTCATAAGGACTTGAAGTACTATCAAACAATTGCGTACGATAATTCTCTCGTCAGTAAACTTCAGCGAACAGATGCGTTGAAACAAAGCGACAGTGATACGGCCATGATTCAAAAATCTGCTTTCCGAAAAAGAACATTAAATAATTTCGAATCTTATGAAGCCGCGTATCATCAATTGATGCTCGACATTATGCACCAACAAGTATTCTCAACAAACCTTGTGCTTGCACAATCACCCGTGAAAAAAATTTTTGTGGATGGAGGTTTTGGGAAGAACGATGTATATATGAATCTTCTTGCGTCATCATTCCCGGATATTAAGATCTATGCTTCTGATATTGCACAAGCATCTTCACTTGGTGCCGCTCTTGTATTGCATAATCATTTGAGCAATGAACCGATTCCATCAAATCTTATCAGCTTAAAACTTTATGAAGCTGTGGGTGCAGTGAAATAAAAATACTATTAGACTTCTTCGGAAAATAGCTGCATGAAAAAATTTCGTGTCCGTTCCCCTCTCCTTTTCGGAGAGGGGCTATGGGTGAGGATAAAGGGTAGAATGATTTTCCGAAGAAGTCTATTGAGTTAATTTCCTACTCACTTCTTCAAGAGAGAGCCCCTTCGTTTCGGGCATTTTAAATTTCACCCAGAGTAATTGCCAAACCATCATTACTGCAAAAGCAGCAAACACAACTGCAGCGCCTACGGTGGAGAACAGAAAAGGAATGAGCGATGGAATGGCTGCTGCTAAAACCCAGTGAACCGATGAACCAAATCCTTCGCCCTGCGGTCGTAAATGAGTAGGAAATAATTCGGCGATGAATACCCAGATGACAGTGCCCTGACCAATGGCATGTGCCGCTATAAATGCAAAAAGAAAAATCGGAATACTCAACCCTTGCCATCCAAAGTAGAAAGACATTGCAACGAGCGTGAGTGAAATAATGTATCCGAATGAACCGATGTACATCAATTGTTTTCTGCCAAGCCGGTCAATGAGCGCCATGCCAATCACTGTAAACAAAACATTTATCAAACCGATGCCTGCACTGTTCAGCAATGCTGCGTTGCTGCCGAGTCCTGCCTCTTCAAATATGCGTGGCGAGTAATACAAGATGGCATTGATGCCTGAGAACTGATTGAAGAACGCAATAAAGAATGCAAGCAACAGAGCGGGTCGGTACTTCTTCATAAAAATAGTTTCATTCATGGTTGCTTCACCCAACTTCAGTTTTGCAATAAAAGAATTTACATCAGCGAGCGTGTCCATCTTTTTTAAAACCTGCTCGGCTTCTGCGGTTCTTCCTTTCATCACCAACCATCGCGGACTGTTCGGAATAAACAGTACTGCGATTCCATAAATCAATGAAGGAAAAACTGCCACACCTATCATCCATCTCCAAGCATCTTCACCTGCATTTCTCAAAAGGTAATTACTCATGAAGGCGAGAAGGATGCCCACCACAATGCTCAATTGATACATGGTTACGAGCCGCCCTCTTTTTTCGGCCGGTGCAATTTCTGATATGTAGCCAGGTGCTGCAATGGTTGAAGCGCCTATTCCCAATCCTCCAATGAATCTGAATATTGCAAAAGTGAATGGGTCATTAGCAAGCGCAGCACCAACTGCAGAAACTAAGTACAGCACACCAATTGCAATGAGCATATTTTTTCTGCCATAATTGTTGGTTGGTATTCCGCCAAGCATAGCTCCCACAACTGTTCCCCATAATGCAGAAGCCATAACCACGAAGCCATGAAAAACATCGGAAGTGTTCCATAACTCTTGCAGTTTTTTATCGGCGCCTGAAATCACAACAGTATCAAATCCAAAGATGAGCCCAGCGAGGGCGACAGAAAGTGACCAGAAAAAAATTTTATTCATTGGTTAAAGATTCTTCAGGATAACATGATTCGCAAGTATACTGTAAGTATGGAATGTTTTATGGCTATGAAATAAATTGTACTTACAAACAAAAATTGTATTTATCAACTTCACTTACTTTTACTTAATATCGGCAAGTTTTAACACAGATTCCATCATTGCCTGCCAGCTGAATCGTTTTTTTTCTTCCATTACTCCACCTTTTAACAGTGATAAATTATCAGATTGTAATGATTTTACAATAGCGTTTGCAATATCATTTGAATTTGGAGGAACAACATATCCTGCTTTTCCATCTGGAACAATTTCGGCCAAACCTCCAACATCAGTTACAATCATTGGAACATTGAATTGATAAGCAACTTGTGTAACCCCGCTTTGCGTGGCGTGACGATAGGGTTGAACAACTAAATCAGCTGCGGAGAAAAAATATTTTACTCGTTCATTTGGAATAAAATCTTTGAACATTAGCACTCGTTCACCAAGATCTAACTTTTCTATTTGTTCGAGATATGGTTTTTCATCTTCATAAAATTCACCGGCTACTAAAAGTTTTATCGGCAGTGCTTTTATTTTTTTATCATCCATTGCATCCAATAAAATATCAAGGCCTTTGTATTTGCGAATGAAACCGAAGAATAACAAGTATCGAAAATCAGGAGAAAGATTTAATTCTTTCAGTGCTTCTTTTCTTGAAATCTGTTCCCCGAAATTATCATATAGCGGGTGGGGTTGAAGTACTGAAGGTTTAGTTGTATCAAACTGTTTTAAATCTTCTTTCACATTTGCCGACATGGAAACAAAACCATCAACCGTTTTTACAAAATATTTTGTAAAAGCAATATCGCCGATTCTTTTTTCGTGCGGAATAATATTATCGAGAATAGAAATAACTTTTGTGTGTTTATTCTTTTTTGCCCTACGGATAATTGTTCCAAAGCATGGCCCCATAAACGGCAACCAGTATTTTACAATAATTAAATCCGGTTTCAGATTTTTTATTTCGTTCCCAACAGCAATCCAATTGAAAGGATTGATAGAATTAACTTTTGTTTTTATTACTAAATCTGAGGGTGCGGCATCTGTACTGTACTGCGATTTACCGGGAAATAAAATGGAAGGATATTGTAAACTGAAATTATAAATTGTTACATCGTGACCTTCATCCTGAAGTGCTTTAGCTAATCGTTCGTTATAAGTTGCAAGGCCGCCGCGTAAGGGATGAGCGGAGCCGAGAATTATAATTTTCATTTACGAATAAACTTATTGAAGATTTAATTTCTTCTCCACCGAGTAGTTATTCCGTTCATGCGAACTTCGGCTAATGAGTTCGGCTAAAAACCCGGCAACAAATAGCTGCACGCCAATAATCATAGCTACAAGTGCGAGATAAAATATTGGACGGTCGGTCATTTTATACTCCATTAAATAAAATTTGGCGAAGGTTAAATATCCGCTAATGATAAACCCAATCAGAAACGATAGCATTCCAAGAGAACCAAACAGGTGCATTGGTTTTTTTCCAAAACGGGAAACAAAACTGATTGTGAGCAAATCCAAAAAACCATTGATAAATCGCTCCCATCCGAATTTTGTTTTGCCATACTTGCGTTCGTAATGAGTTACTTCTTTTTCAGTGATGTTGGTGAAGCCCGCCCATTTCGCAATCACCGGAATGTAGCGATGCATTTCGCCCATCAACTCTATACTTTTTACTACTTCTTTTTTGTAAGCTTTCAGTCCGCAATTGAAATCGTGAATATGAATGCCGCTCATGCTGCGTGTAACACGATTAAATAATTTAGAAGGAATGGTTTTCGAAATGGGGTCGTTTCGTTTCTTCTTCCAACCTGAAACTATATCATAACCATCAGCAGAAATCATTTTGTAAAGAGCCGGTATTTCATCAGGACTATCTTGCAGGTCAGCATCCATTGTAATAATTACATCGCCTTGTGCTTGCTTAAATCCTTCGTTGAGCGCCGCACTCTTTCCGTAGTTGCGTCGAAATTTTATCGCTTTAATATTTTGTTTCTCTGAACAAATTTGCTGCACAAACTTCCATGAACCATCCTTGCTACCATCATCTATCAAAATTATTTCGAAGGTGAAATTATTTGCTGCCATTACCTTTTCAATCCATTGAACAAGTTCGGGCAGCGACTGGGCCTCGTTTAAGAATGGTATTACAATGGAAAGCTGCATATTTTATTGTTTTCGAAGATTTATAATTGTTTTTGTTTATTTTTTTCCCGTAATTATCTGTTTTTTACATGGAATTGTCTATTTTTTACATGGAATTGTCTATTTTTTACATGGAATTGTCTGTTTTTTACATGGAATTGTCTATTTTTTACATGGAATTGCCTATTTTTTACATTGAATTGCCTGTTTTTTACATGGAATTGCCTGTTTTTTACATGGAATTGTCTGTTTTTTATTAATCATTATGAGTTTTTCAGGAGAAATTATTCAAATAATTAACTAAAAAGCAGTTATTTAAACCGGTGGTTGAAGTTCGTGATTTTCCTTTTTCATTATGGCTGCTGAAATCAAAGAGAAAATTGCACCCATAAATACACATCCAACAAGAACCCAGGCCACCATCCAACCCGGAGTCATAAACTTTTCGGTATAACTCATTGCCAATTCAATTTGTTCATCGCTTTGCCCGCTATTTAACATATCATTTTCTATTTGCGCTAATATTTGGTTTATAAGGGTCGGGTCGATGTACGCAAAAAATATATAAGTATAAATTGAAGTGATCAAACCAACTAAAAACAAAGTCAGAAAACCAAATTTAAAGGCATGTCCAAACGAAATGAATCCAGCGCATTTTTCATCGCGATAAACTTTTGTAGCGAAAATCACCCCAACAAACATCAGAATATAATTTATCCAGCCAACAGCCTTGTTAGTTGACATACCGGCAACATAAACAATAATGGAAATGGCCATTAATGCAAATGAAATTATTAAGCCCCAACGCAATATGAGACTCATCATTTCTGGTTTAGTGTTTTTGTTGATGTCAATTGTTTCTTCGTTCATGATTGTAGTAATTGATTGTGATTAAAAACGGCAACCACTCTCCCATTCAGTTTTTTTCCGAACAGGGGAGTGTTGTTTGACTTTGATTTATTTTTTGCTTTTAACAAACTCCACTCTTCGTTTGAATTGAAGAGGGTGAAGTTTGCTTCGTCATTTTCTTTTATAGTCGGAATTTTTAATCCAAGAATTTTCCGAGGGTTGATGGAAATTTTTTCAATCAACGATTCCATTCCGATATTATTTCCTACAGAAGTATTTGCCAATGCGAATGAAGTTTGCAAATTAATTGCACCGAAATCTGCATACTCAAATTCCACATCTTTCAATTCAATGTTTTGCGGTTGATGCGCTGAAACAATTACATCTATGGTTCCGTCTTTCAATCCTGCAATCAATGCAGCAATATCTTTTTTAGTTCTGAGCGAAGGATTCAATTTAAAATTGGAATCAAATTCAGACAATTCACTATCATCAAACAATAAATGCATTGATGACACTCCGCAAGTAACTTTTACCCCTTTCTTCTTTGCTGCACGAATTAAATCCACTGAACGAGCAGTAGAAATTATACTGAAGTGAACTCTGCTTTGGGTGTATTCAGCTAAATAAATATCGCGCACCACCATCAGTTCTTCAGCAAGTGATGGCATTCCCTTCAAACCCAGATTGGTACTCATGATTCCTTCATTCATACTTCCTTCATGCGACACATTCACATCATCAGGATGCGAGAAAACTACTCCATCAAACAACTTTACATATTGCAATGCACGCATCATCACTCCTGAATCTATTACCGGATTGCTCGCATCAGAATACGCAACTGCACCTGCGTGATGCATGTCGTAAATCTCAGCGAGTTCTTTCCCTTCACACTTTCTTGTTATAGCGCCAAGTGCATGCACATCCACAATTTTTCCTTTCGCACGATTGAGTATGTATTCAATTTCTGATTTTGAATGCAACGCAGGATGTGTATCCGGTAAAACTGCAACTCCTGTAAAACCACCTGCAGCAGCGGCTTTCACTCCGCTCTCAATATCTTCTTTGTGCTCGAAACCAGGGTCACAAAACGAAACCTGCATATCAAACCAACCGGGTGAAATTGATAATCCTTTGCAATCAATCTCTTTAAATTTTCCTTCAGTTTTTATTTGTTTTCCAATGGAAGAAATAATTCCGTCCTTAATAAAAATGTCAGTCTGCTTCTGATTATATTTTGAATTGGAATCAACTACTGTAGCACTTCGAAGCAAAAGATTCATTGAATAATGAAAAAGTTTTTTGTTGTCGGGCGCAAGATAGAAAGAAAAAGAGTTAATGAAAGTTGAAGAAAGTAACGCAACTGTTTATTTCAAAAACCGCAGCAACAAAACTTCAGCAGCAAGAAAAATCAGAGAAAGCAGAATACAATATTTCCAAAGCGCAATTCCTCGATTCATTTCAGAAACTAAAACTGAAATATCGGCATCAACATCTGAAATTACCTGCGCTTTAATTCTTTTTGCCTGTACATTTATTTCTTCTGCATTTAATAATGCAAGATTTGATTCCTTGCGGTTGAAATTAAATCCAAGCCAGTACTGATTGGAAGTATCTGACCGAAACAAATCATAAAATCCGGCGTCACGAATTTCATTTCCGAAATTCACCAGCACCTGATTCCCAATTGGTCGTTGCGCCGGAATGAATTCACGATTGTTTCCCTTTATTCTATAAATTTCTTTTTCACCCTCGCCCATATTTTCCGCTTCGAAAAACGAATTTGCTCCTATGCTGTATGCAAGTGATGGGTTGCTATTCTTCAACACGACAACTTTAAACAATAGCGGAGCAAAAATCGGATTGAGGGGAAAATCTGTTACACTTTTATCAAACGGAACTGAAGAGATATAAAAATTTCCTTTGCCTGAAGTATATCGGGTGAACAAACTATTTCCATCATTGAATTTCATTAAAGCTTCTGCTGAACTTTGTGTTCGTTGTTTCAATAAAAAGAAGCCTGATGTTTTTGGTAACGCCATATTCCCCTTCAACTTACTGAACACATCCGCAAACAAATTCATTCGGGTATTGATGGTTGTAACCTGTCGGTTTTGTTTAATCCATTGCTGCAGCTCATCGGCATTCAAACTCAACAGAAAATCATTTACACTTTGCAAATTGCAATTCGGGTCAGGCACCAACAATAAATTTCCTCCACCTGAAACATACTGACTGAATGCATCTTTTAATCCTGAAGAAATTACACTTGGCTGATTAAGAATTATACAATCATAACTCTTGAGGGATGAATAGTTAAGTTGATTGAGCGAAGAAGTGGTGGTGGCAAATAAATTATTGTTGCTGAACAAGGCATCCAAAAACGGATTCGTGCTTGTACCGTTCACAATTAAAACAGATGCAAGTGGTTTTACATTGAAAGTAAAAAAATAACTATCGTCGAACGACACCGGAAAATCACTCACCTGCAATTCTCCCTTATTCCAACCTGACTGCGTGATGTTGAACACCAGTGTGTCTTCTGCAGAACTATTTGCGGCAATATTCAAATCGGCAATGGTTTTTATTTCGTCGTTGATTCGCAGGGTTATTCTTTCATCCGCAATATCTTCACCACCATAGTTCGTGATTTTCAAATGAAGCTTTGCCGGCTGATTCACCATTTGCACCGGAGCTTCGAGCCAGCAACTGTCAACTGTTACATTTTTTTGCGCCGAAGATTTAAGCGGGATGAAATAAACTTTCGTGTTACTGTCAATCGGAATATTTTGCAAATCAGAAGTTGATTTCTGAAAATCTGAAATGATATAAATAAATTTTTGTTCAGATTGTGAGCGTGCTAATGATTCTTTTTCTCTCGAAATTACCTGCGAAATAGTTCGTGAAGCCGGAGAAGGTTTTACTTCTTCCAGAAACTGGAAAAACTGCGTGCGATTAACCAATCGCTGCTGCTTCCCCTCAAAATCATTACTCAATAATTGAAACTCATCGTCAGGTGAATAAGCCGAGGCAATTTCCCGGGCTTTTCGTTTGGCTAATTCCACCAATGGAACATCGCCGCTTCTTGCATTCATGCTAAACGAATTGTCAATGTAAACACTGATTGCTTTTTTACCGGTGTTCACTACTCCATCAATTGGTTTAATAAATGGCTGTGCAAAAGCTGCCACTAAAAATAACAGGGTGAGAATGCGTGCCATCAAAACCAGCAGATGTTTTAGCTGCGAAGTGGAGCGGGTTTGCTGTTGCACTTCTTTTAAAAACCGAATACTCGGAAAATAAACAGTCTTGAATCGCCTGAAATTAAACAGGTGAACAATAACCGGAATACTGATAGCGAGGAGAGCCCAGAGAAAAGAAGGATATAGAAACGACAATATTTATTTTAGATTTTGGAATTATGAATTTTGATTAGAAAAACCTGAACCGCGAAAATAACGGAACTGAGTGAAATGAATTGTGAAGTTGTTTTTTATTTTTGTCGCAGTCAATTTCGGGGTGTGGCGCAGTTGGCTAGCGTACCAGCATGGGGTGCTGGGGGTCGCAAGTTCGAGTCTTGTCACCCCGACCAGAAAATCCGGATCATTTTTTTGATTCGGATTTTTAATTTTTGTCTTATTCCGATTTTATCTTATTGAAGGTGTGTTTAAAATTTCTAATCGTGATATCAGAATATTTTTAACTTTCGAAATCACAAAATTTTTTAAACCCAAAAAAACAAAACACAATGAACATGAAAAGAATTTTAATCGGAGGCCTCGCTGGTGGCGTGGCTTATTTTATGCTTGGCTGGCTTTGCTACGGAATTTTATTTACAGACCTGATGGCTTCCGGTGCAGGAAGCGCAACGGGAGTTTACAAAAGCGATGAGGAAATGGATTTTATTTCACTCATTATCGGAAACTTTGCACTTGGTTTTATGCTTTCAGTTATTTTTAGTTGGTCGAAACATTATGGTTTAATGTCCGGACTTTTTATGGGCGCAGTGATTGGAATTTTATATTGTACCGGCTTTGATTTTATTATGTACGGTACTTCTAATTTAATGACCCTGAACGGAACTCTCATTGACATTTTAGTCGGAACCATTAATGCAACGCTTGCCGGAGGTGTAACAGGTTGGTCAATGGGAATGGTAAAAGATTAACTCCGAGTTTTATTAAGATATCAAAAGAGCTCTTCGAAAAACCGAAGGGCTCTTTTAGTTTTTGAATATGAATTGCAAACACTTTTATATTTACTCTCTGTGAATAAAATTCATTCCAAAAAAAAACGAGCCGATTTTATTAATTTATTTCTCGAAAATAAAATTTTGCAAGGCACTATTTTATTTTTTATCTCCATCATTATTTACTCCAACACTTTTTATCACGAATATGTTTATGATGATATAATCGTTATTCAACAAAATTCAATTGTTCAAAAAGGCATTTCCGGCATTCCCGAACTTTTAACTCTCGATAGTTTTTATGGATACGATAAAGGCCAAAGCGAACTCACCGGCGGACGATATCGCCCGCTTTCCCTCATTACCTTTGCCATTGAAAAAGAATTCTGGAATGACAATGCAACACCGGCCCACATACTGAATGTTTTTCTTTACGCGCTTTGCTGTGTTTTATTATTTATCACTTTACAATGCTTGCTGCCAGCTTTTTCGCCAATAATTATTTTTCTCGCATCACTGCTATTTACACTTCATCCGGTGCATACGGAGGTTGTGGCAAATGTTAAAAGCCGTGATGAACTGCTTTGCCTGCTATTTATTCTTTTAGTTTTCTTTTTATGGATGAGGTTGCTAAAAACCAAAACAGTATTGAATCTGATTTTAGCAATCCTGGCATTTGTACTGGCATTATTGTCAAAAGAAACCGCCATTTTATTAATCATCTGGATGCCCATTGCCTGGTGGATGAATAAAGAAACATCAATAAAAAAGATTCTGATTTCGATTATACCCTTTCTTATTATTTCAATTGGTTATTTGTTTATCAGGTCAGCTATTTCCGGAACTATCGGCGATAAAGTAGCTGCTGATATTATGAATAATCCATTTCTGCTTGCAACCCAGAATGAGAAATATGCAACCATTTTCTGGATACTGTTTATCTATTTAATGAAATCAATTTATCCGGTTATCTTATCATACGATTATACTTACAACGCAATCCCTTATCAAAATTTTAATCAACCTCAAGTTTGGTTTTCAATAATTATTTTAGCCTGCATTGTCGGATTTTTTATTTCTTCAGTTGTCAAAAAAAATCAAAATGCATTGCTTGTTAGTTTATGGCTGTTTCCCATTTTACTTGTTTCCAATTTATTTTTTAATGTAGGCGCTTCAATGGCCGATCGATTTTTATTCGTTCCCTCAATAGCAATATGTGTTTTTATAGTTTCATTTCTGTTTTATATATCAAAATTTGTATTCTCTGATTCCACAAAGAACCAGATTTTTATCATTTTCGTATTGATTATTTCTACTGTTTATTCTTATAAAACCTATTCGCGAAATTTTAATTGGAAAAGCAACAAATCAATTTTTGCCGCAGATGCATTGCAGGTTCCACAAAGTGTAAAAACCACTTTAAATTTCGGTTCAATTTTAATGACAGAAGCCGATGCTACATCCGATATTAAAGTAAAAAAAGAAAAACTTGACAGTGCATTTCATTATTTTAACACAGGGATTAAAGTATTTGCTACCGCCGATTTATTAAATCATATGGGTGCATATTTTTCATTGATAAACGCAATTGACAGCTCAGAATTCTACTATAGGAAATCATTAGCGGTAAAACCTGATTTTGTTATGGGCAAAAATAATTTACTGAGTTTACTGCAAAAAAAAGGAGCTAAACTGCATGCATCACAAAAGTTTGATTCTGCATTTATTGTTTTTAAAAAACAATTGGAATTGGAACCCGATTATTCCGACGCTTATAACAGCATCGGAACTATTTATTTTGCTAAACAAAAATTTGATTCGGCTGAATTTTATTTCAACAAAACATTATCGCTTCAACCAACACATCAATTGGCAGCAAGCAATCTCGCAAATACCTATCTCAATGAAGGCAATTATTTCTTCCAAAAAAATAATTATGATGCAGCTTTAGAATATTACATCAAGGCTATAAAATTCAAACCTGATTATGTGGAAGCGTATGCAAATGCAGGAGTAATTGAAATGCAAAAGAAAAACTACACTGACGCTAAAAAGTATTTTGAAACAGCGCTTCAATACAATCCGCAACATGAGTTTTCAAGAACGAGATTGAAGGAGTGCGAAAATCTTTTGATGAAATAATTTAATCGCGTTAAACCGACGCGGTTTTGAAAACCGCGCTGGTCTTCACAATTAATCCTTAGTCAGCACCATGTTTTTAGTGTCAATCAATTTTCCATCAACATAAAGAGTGTAAGTGTAATTACCAGCTGAAAGTTTACCAGCTTCAATTACTGCGTGTGTTTCAGAACAACTAATGGGCAAGGCAGTTACAATTCTGCCTGTTGAAGTTTCTGTAACTACAATGGATGCATCGTTGCAGTTTTTTGGAATGCGAAACGGAATGACAGTGCTGTTATCAAACGGATTCGGGATATTCTGACAGAGCAGTGCTTCTTCATTTTCGCCAATAGAAATATTAACTGCTCCATCATGTGATGTTTGTTTATTAGAAAAACTCATAGCAGATAACATTTCTATTTTCTGATTCAATAAATTGAGTTGTTGTTTCTGAGATTCTAATATAGTTTGCAACTCATTTATTTTCTCATCCTTTCTATAATTCATTGAATCCAACTCTTGCACCGCTTGAACAAGAGGAACAACAAACTCAGCATACCGAAGCCCAAACAAAGTTCCGCTTTTGTCAACTCCACTAAAATCAAATCCAATTTTGTTAGCAGCATTTTAAACTTCCTGTGCAATGAAACCTGTGAACTGAATTTTTTCAATACCATTTTTTCCTTCCCAATTTGCTGTATCTGAAATTCCCATAATTTCATTCTGCTTTTGAATGTTATAATGAAATGTAACAGGTCGGAGATAATTTATAAAAGCAAGTCCCGGCACATTTTCAATTACCTGATCTTTAATTCTTTTATCACTGAAATTTGACCATCCTACCTGTCCTCCGATACTGGAAACAAAACTGTTTCCGAAACGCATTTTGTTGGTTGCATCAACAAAGGCATTGTATCCAATAGCAGTTGAATTATTTAATGAGCCACTTGCAACATCTGAATTGTAACCAACTGAAGTGTTATTATAACCTGAAGTATTTGTGTTTAAAGCATTTTCACCAACTGCTGTATTAAAATCTCCTGTATTTAAATAGAGTGCATCATAACCAATACCTGCATTTCCATCACCGGTTAAATTATAATATAATGACCGACCGCCAACCGCAACATTATTTTGCCCATCATAATTGTATCTCATCGATTCAATTCCAACAGCAACATTTGCTCCACCTGAAATATTTGATAAAAGTGAATTAGAACCAATTCCAATATTTGAAGTCCCACTAGAATTATTTTTCATCGCCCTGTACCCAATTGCGATATTATCATCGTGCGCATTGGAGTACAATGCTTCGGTACCGATTGCAACACAATATGAACCTGAATTTAAATACAGACTATTAATACCTGCTGCAACATTATCCCATCCGTAAGTACTGATACTTAATGAGCCATAACCTATGGCAGTATTGTTATTCGTTAATGTTTGTGTTGCCAGCGCATTATTTCCGATAGCGGTGTTCTTATATCCTGAAATGTTTGATACCAATGCTGAATGTCCAACAGCAGTATTAAAATAACCATCAACATTTGAATTTAATGCTGTAGCTCCTATAGCTGTGTTATTATATCCGGAAGTGTTCGCATACATACTACTTGAACCGATTGATACATTTTCAGTACCCGAAGAATTAGATAAAAGTGTGTTGAATCCCAATGAAGTATTATACGGAAAATCAGGATCAACCACGCCCGAAATAATATTATTGGTTTTAAAAACCAATGAAGTATTATCAGTAGTTCCAATAAAATTTATTGCTGCATTGGTACCTGCATTACCCGTTAAATCCCAACCAACTGTTCCCCCACTGTTATCGTTTTGCCAAGTGAGAATTCCTGCGCCATTGCTTTTTAAAACTTGTCCATTTGTTCCGTCGGTTGAAGGCAAAGTATAAGCACCAACTTTTAATGTACCCTTGAAAATTCCGTTTCCATTATTTACGCCAATTGAAAAAACTGAAAGCGCAGTACTTGTCCGAAACTCATATTGTAATCCGGTTAAGTTAAAAAACAATCCATAGTTTGGGTTAGCTGAATATTGAAAAGCATACTTATTACCGCCAACTTTATATCCGGCTGTCCCGGCAAAAGATAAATTTCCGGCCGAATCAATTTTTGCCAGATTGCCCGACGCACCAAATTGCCAAAGGCCGTTTGACTTTACTCTTCCTTTTTCGGTACTGTTAGTTTTGAAAACAAAATCTTTTGCATCGGTAGTTCCGATGAAGTTGGTGCCCGGAACTGTTCCGGTATTTCCTGATGTAAGCCAGCTTTGACTTAGTGCAGAATAATTAATTGCAAAAGCAAAAACAAAAATGGTGAGTGTTTTCATGAGTAAAAAATTATGAATCCGAAAAATAGAAACCATTTTTTGAATTTCTTCAATGATTATAATCAGCTCAATAAATATGAACTTCAAAATTTCAGTTTAATGAGTGCGAAAAAATTATTTCAAAATAATTCTACCATTCTCATTCAGCAACTTTCTCAACTTCCAAACATTCTCAACTTTCGTCCAAACACATTTTCAACCTAATATTGCATCCTCAAAATTTCCATTTCAAATGATTGATGCTCCTGCAAAACAGAAATCAAAATCGAAACCTTCTCACGCTTTCCTCAAAGCATTAAAACTCAAACAACTCAGTTCCGGCGCAAGCACCGGTGTTGATTGGCTCAAGACAAGCGGCGAGGTGCTACACTCCTATTCTCCGGTTGATTCGCAGTTAATAGGTTCAGTAAAGCAGGCAACCAAAGCCGACCTCAATAAAATTTTAACAACAGCAGAAAACGCTTTCAAACAATGGCGATTGATTCCTGCTCCCAAGCGCGGCGAAATTGTTCGCCAGATGGGAAACGAACTCCGCAACTATAAAGAACCACTCGGACAATTAGTATCTTACGAGATGGGAAAAAGTTTGCAGGAAGGTTTGGGCGAAGTACAGGAAATGATTGACATCTGCGATTTCGCAGTCGGACTTTCGCGCCAGTTATATGGTTTGAGCATGCACAGCGAGCGCCCCAATCACCGCATGTACGAGCAGTATCATCCGCTTGGTGTGGTCGGAGTTGTCAGCGCATTTAATTTCCCCGTTGCAGTGTGGAGTTGGAATGCAATGCTCGCGCTCGTATGCGGCGATGTGGTGTTATGGAAACCATCTTCCAAAACTCCCATCTGCGCAGTGGCGGTTCATCAGTTAATGGAAAAAGTTTTGCGCGACAATAAAATTCCCGAAGGAGTTCTTTCATTAATCATCGGAAGCGGAAAAGAAATCGGCGACGAAATTTTAAAAGACCCGCGCCTTCCGCTGCTAAGTGTAACAGGTTCCACCCGCGTAGGTCGCCATGTTGCAAAAATTGTTGGCGAGCGATTCGGAAAAACCATTCTCGAACTCGGCGGCAACAATGCCATTATCATTTCCGAAAATGCAAACCTCGATTTAGCCATTCGCGCCGTTGCATTCGGAGCCGTCGGCACTGCCGGTCAGCGCTGCACCTCCACACGCCGCTTAATCATTCACGAAAAAAATTACAACAAAGTCAAAGAGCGGCTCCTCAAAGTTTATTCGCAACTCACCATTGGCGACCCGCTCGATACAAACAACCATGTCGGTCCGCTCATTGATAAAGATGCCGTGCGTCAGTTCACCGAAGCCATTCAGATTGCGCAGGCACAGGGCGGAAAAATTTTGTTCGGCGGCAGTGTCATGTCGGGCAAGGGATACCAAAGCGGTTGCTATGTGCAGCCATGCATGATTGAGGTCAAAGGAAATTTGCACATTGTAAAAGAAGAAACCTTCGCGCCCATTCTTTACCTCATGAAGTATAAAAATCTCGACGAAGCCATTCACTTGCAAAACGATGTTCCGCAGGGTTTGTCGTCAGCCATCTTCACCGAAAATATTCTCGAGGCAGAAAAATACCTCTCCACTGCCGGCAGCGATTGCGGCATTGCCAATGTAAACATCGGAACCAGCGGAGCCGAAATCGGTGGCGCATTCGGTGGCGAAAAAGAAACCGGCGGCGGGCGCGAAAGCGGCAGCGACAGTTGGAAACTCTACATGCGCCGTCAAACCAACACCATCAACTACGGCAACTCACTCCCCCTCGCGCAGGGAATTAAGTTTGATTTGTAACTGAAAAGAACCGACTGCAAGACGGAGGATGGAAATGAAGTAGAGATGTGTTATGCTATTATATTTAGTATGACATTATGAGGGGTTCCTTGTTTCGTTGGAGCGGGGAGTTGAATCAGTCCTGCGGAGGCGAGTAACTTTTCTGCGGAGAGTTGAAACATTCCCAGACCCGCGAGTATCATTCCTATACCCGCCAACATAATTCCTACGCCGGAGAATGAAATTCCTACACCGGAGAATGAAATTCCTATTTTAGAAAGTGCATATTTTGCGTAGAAATGAGGTTTTTGAACATTTTGGCAAATAAATAAATTCTTCCTTTAAAATGAAGACGCGGTTTGATTTCATCCTCTCGCAGAAAGGGCTTTCTTCAACTCACTCAGTTTATAAGATTTACTTTTTCCAGTGAGATGATTTTTTTCGCGATCATCCAGAATGGATAATTGTTTAGGTGTTAATTTATAATCCAGTTCTTTTCTCTTATCAGAAACAATGGTGAGAACTGCCTGAAGAAAATTTTTATCTTCAATTGAATCAACTACCTGTTGAATGCTTTTCTTAAGAGAAAGCGTGGTCATCAAAAAAATAATTTTGTGTAAGCAAAATTAATTTTTGAAAAGTAATTGTTTGCATAAATTTTCTGACACGCAAAACCTCATTCGGTTTGTTAGGCGCATCGATATCACTCAGGAGTTGTTCCCATTTGTTCGGGATGGTTAAATTTACCCTCATGAATAATTCAAAATATTTTCTCCTTTCTGTTTTCTTATTAATAAATCTTTCCACCCAAGCCCAATCAAAACTCGATAACGGCACCTGGCATTGCAGCTTGCAACTAACACAAACCGCCAGTTTACCCTTCGAGCTAAGTGTAACAGACAGCGCCGGAATAAAAAAACTCTTCATCATCAACGGCGAAGAAAAAATTCCCGTCCAGAGTTATCGCGAGCAAGGCGATTCAATATTCATAGTCCCTTCCGTTTTTCAAACAGAGCTTAAAGCAAAGTTCATTGAAGATGACATGGGCAATAAATACCTCGAAGGAATTTTTGTTGACTATGCTCGGATTGGAAATTATACCATTCCGTTTTTCGCGCACAACTCTGCAATGGTTGAAGCTCCCGGAATTTTAGAAGTGCAACCAGACTTCAGTGGAAAATGGGAATGCCG
>CAMDOA010000043.1 GCA_945903305.1 Chitinophaga pinensis | reverse complement strand
CGCACCAGTTCCATTTCGTTACCCGGAGTTTGCATGGTAACAGTGAACGGAATTTCATTGACTGCAATACTCAGTGCGACTTCAATAGCGAGAATATCTTCGACTTGAGAAAATTTCCCTTCATTAAAAAACAAACCGTTGTATTGTTCGATGTTCATTTGAAAGCCTCACCCCTAACCCCTCTCTCAAGGAGAGGGGAATGGACGCGAAAATTTATTCTTTAATTTTTTTCTGAATTATTTTTCTTCATTTTAAAATTAACTCAGTCCGGTAATTTTTCCATTGTTGTCTATGTCCATGTGTTCGGATGCTGGAATAACAGGCAGACCGGGCATGCGCATCATGTCGCCTAAAATCGGAATGATGAAACCGGCACCAGCAGCAAATTCAAACTCACGCACATTAATGGTAAATCCTTTCGGGCGACCAAACACTGTTTCTTTATCGGACAATGACTTTTGTGTTTTCGCCATGCAGATTGGTAATTTATCGTAGCCTAAATCCTTTATCATTTTCAGCTGCCCGCGCGCCTTTGAAGAATATTCCACTCCATCGGCCCCGTAAATTTCAGTTGCGATGCGATTGATTTTATCTTCCACACTCAGGTTCCAATCGTACAATGGTTTAAATTTATTTGAACCGCTTTCAATAACATCCAAAACAGCTTGTGCCAGTTCTTTAGTTCCATCGCCGCCTTTTGCAAAGCCATATGAAACGATTGCTTTCACATTCATCTTCGCGCAATGCGTTTGCACGAATTCAATTTCTTCCTGCGAATCAGTCGGGAAATTATTGATTGCTACAACCGGAGTGATTCCGAATTTTTTACAATTCTCAATGTGCTTTTCCAGATTCTGAAAACCTTTTATCACACGGTCCATGCTCGGAGTATTGTACTCTTCTTTTTTTGCTCCTCCGTGATGGCGCAATGCACGGATGGTAGCAACCAAAACAATTGCGCTCGGTGCTAAACCTGCATAACCACATTTAATGTTCATGAATTTTTCGGCACCAAGATCGGCACCGAAGCCCGCTTCGGTTACCACATAATCACCTAACGACAATCCCATTTTTGTTGCGAGTATTGTGTTGGTTCCCTGCGCAATATTTGCAAACGGACCACCATGCAGAATGGCAGGATTGCCTTCGAGTGTTTGGACCAGATTTGGTTTGATTGCTTCCTTCAACAAGATTGCCATTGCTCCCTGCGCTTTTAAATCGCGCGCATAAATTGGTTTCTTATCGAAAGTGAATCCAACGAAAATATTTCCGAGGCGCACTTTCAAATCATCAATGTCTTTTGCCATGCAAAGTATCGCCATCACTTCAGATGCGGGAGTAATGTTGAATCCATCTTCGCGCGGAATACCATTGCTGGTGCCACCAATTCCGATTATGATTTGACGAAGTGCGCGGTCGTTCATGTCCATCACACGCTTCCACTTGATGGTGCGCGGATCGATGCCCAAATTATTTTGTTTGTTCTGCAGATTATTATCAATGAGCGCAGCCAGTAAATTATTTGCTTTTTCTATTGCAGCGAAATCTCCGGTGAAATGCAGATTGATATCTTCCATCGGAATCACCTGAGAGTAACCACCTCCGGCGGCACCACCCTTCATTCCGAACACTGGTCCGAGTGATGGTTCGCGTAAAACCACAATTGATTTTTTTCCGAGTTTGTTTAAACCTTCATTCAACCCGATGGAGACAGTTGTTTTTCCTTCGCCTGCAGGAGTTGGATTGATGGCAGAAACGAGAATGAGTTTGCTCGATTTTATTTTTTGCTCGTCAATTAATTTAAGGGGAAGTTTCGATTTGTACTTGCCGTAATACTCCAGGTCGTCAGCATCAATATTTATTTTGGCTGCAATTTCTTTGATGTGTGTGATTTTCGCCGCTTGCGCAATGTCTAAGTCTGATAGCATTTTTATTATTCTGATTTTATGATTGAGTGTTAAGGTGTGTTTTGCTTCCAAATGTAACTTTCATCTTCAAAAATTTCTTTTCCCCATACCGGCGCTTCTTCTTTAATGCGATTGACGATGTATGAACATACCTCCATGGCATCTTTGCGATGCTTGGAAGAAGTGAAAACAAATAAACTTATTTCTCCTGAATTTACTCTGCCAAGGCTGTGATAAATGTGCATGCAGGTCAATGAATATTTTTCGAAAGCAGTTTCGCGAATCTCATGAAATTTTTCTTCTGCCATTTCATTGTAGGCGGTGTATTCAATTGCTTTTACTTCTTTGTCGTTAATGACATCGTTGCGAACCTGTCCGAGAAAAATGCTGTGCGCGCCAATGTCTTTTTTGGTGCTGTGCTTTGCAATTGAATCTGCAATGCAGGAAGGTGAGATGGCTCCTTCGATAAATACTTTTTTTATTTTTTTTTCTGACATTCTCCTTTGTTTTTTGATTAAATCATCCACCTGAAAACGGCGGCATCAATGCTACTGTTGTTCCATCTGTTAATTCAAAATTTCCATTAGTGATTAACAGGTTAACTGCTATTGCATACTTCATGTTTTTCAATCTCGGAAATAAATTCTCTAAATGTTTTTTCAATTCATCGGTGTGTTGAATATTTTCAATTGTCCATTCTGATTTACCGGTGATATCGGCAATGATACCGAAGGCGAGAATTTTCATTTTCATTTTACTTTTTGCTGATGTTGTTCTAATTCCGATTTCGAATTTAGATTGGTAAAAATAGTTTCGTCAAACGATTGCATGTTTTTCATTTCCAGTTTCTGCAAATTGTATTGAGTAATCAACTCCTGCAATATGAAATTATTTTTTTGAACTTGATTTTTCCATTCAGCTAAACAACTTTTGGAATACACGGAGAATAATGGTTGAATTTTTTCCTGATGAACAGCAACGGTAATTTCAAAATCAAATGAATTTTCAATCAGAAAATTAATTGCATCTGTTTTTATAAAGGGCATATCGCAACTGCAAATAAAATTATAGTTGGTGTCGGTTTGAGAAAGTGCAGTGAGAATTCCTCCGGCTGGTCCGATGTCAGTTACTAAATCGTTGATGACATCGAACCCAAATTGTTCGTAGGCTTTGTTGTTTGAAACGATGATGATTTTTTTTACCGCGGGTTTTAATTGTTCAATCACATGCGCAATCATTGGTTTTCCATTGAACAGAATCAAACCTTTGTCTTCACCCATACGAGAACTTTTTCCTCCTGCGAGAATGTATCCATTGACTGTTGGTGAATTATTTTTCATAACACGCAATCAACTGACAATTAATTTAAATGATGCAATAACAAGAACTACGGCCAGCACTTTTTTTAAAACAAGAGAATTGAATTTTTTTGCTCCGAAATATGAACCAGCAATTCCGCCTGCCACTGCAATGGCAATCCATAAATAAATTGTTGAGTCAATTGAAATTCCTTTTGAAACCAAACCAATCATTCCAGAAATTGAATTCAGGAAAATAAACAGCGATGAAATCACAGCGGTTTGTTTAATGAATGCCCAACCTAAAAAAAGCAAAATTGGACTGAGTAAAATTCCACCTCCAATACCAATTACTCCGGAAATAAATCCGATTGTAATTCCGATTGCAACAGCGAGATATGTATTCGGGGATTTTAATTCTGAAACTTCCTTGCCGAAAAATCCAAGCAAGCGAGGAATCGGAAAAAGCAACAACACACCCAATACTTTTTTATAAATCAATACATCCAGCATAATTCCTGCACCGAAAAATGCAGCCGGCACTGAACCGATAATCAGAAGGGACACTAATTTTTTATTAACAGAATTGGTTCGTGAGTATTGAATGAATGCAATGAGTGAAACAACAATGTTCAAAATCAAAGCGGAAGACTTCATAACATCGGGACTGAAATGATAAATTCCCATGAGTGCGAGGTAACCGCTTGCGCCACCATGACCAACACTGGAATAAAGAAATGCAACGACGAAAAGAAGGAGCAAAAAAATGATAGTTGAACTTTCAGGATTCATCAGCAGAAAAAAATTAAGACAATAAATGAATTTCAACTGAATCACCGGCATTAATTGTTTCTACTTCTTCCGGAACCACGATGAAGCAGTTGGAATCTGAAAATGATTTCATTATAAATGATTCCTGTCCTTCCAATGGTGTTGCAGTTTTATAATCAGTTGCGGCTTTCATGAAATGAGTCAGACCGGATTTTTTATTAATTGTTTTTGTTAAAGTAACTGAAATGGATTTTAGAAATGGATTTTCAAATCCCTGAAATTTTCGCAGTGCAGGAATCACATATTCATAAAAGCAAGTGAGTACCGATGCAGGATTTCCGGGTAACCCGAAAATGTAGTTTTTGTTTATTGTTCCGAAGTACAATGGCTTGCCCGGCTTTTGTTTCACTTTGTAAAAAATGGTTTTCACTTTTTCTTCTTCCATTATTGTCCCGACAAAATCATAATCACCTACTGAAATTCCTCCTGTGAATAAAATTAAATCACATTGCTTCATTGCTTTTTTGAAAGCGGCGCGAATAGATTTTTTATTATCCTTAACAATAAATGTTTTTATAAAATTTATTCCAGCAGATTGCAATGCAGTTTTCAATGCAACAGAATTTGATTCATATATATTTCCTGTTTTCAGTTTTGTTCCGGGTTGTTGCAATTCATTTCCGGTTACAATGATGGCAACTTTTGGTTTTGAAAATATTTTCACTTTACCAATTCCTATTGAAGCAAGAAATCCGATTGAACCAGGGTTTAATTGAGCACCTTTCTTCAATGCCAATTCTTTCTTTTTTATCTGAGAACCTTTGTAACGAATGTTTGCACCGAGAAAAATCTTTTCATCCTGAATAATTAATCTTTCATTCACGATGGAAATTTTTTCCTGCATCACCACAGTATCGGCACCAACGGGAACTTCAGCTCCCGTAAAAATGCGAATCGCCTCTCCTTGTTTAATTTTTTTTGAAAAACATTTTCCTGCCGCCGATTCACCAATGATTTTTATTTCCTGCTGATTGATAAAATCTTCATAGCGAAAAGCATATCCATCCATTGCCGAATTATCAAATGGAGGTGAATCAATCGGAGAAAAAATATCTTCAGATAAAATGCATCCTAATGATTTTGATAATGATAAAATTTCTTTTTTGCCTTGCTGAACAGTATTGATTACTGCGTTTCTTGCTTCTATAACTGTTACCATCGGAGCATGAAATTAATAAAAAATTCATCCGCCGATTCCAAGCATGCTTCTTCTGTGTGATGCGGTTTCTTCTTCGCCCCAATGTTCATCATGATTGCCGCCAAGCATATAGTGTTTACCATAAAGGCATTCGCGAATTAATGGAACAATATCATTTCCTGCACGAAGTGCAGTGAGTAAATCGGTTTCGGTTTTTGAGAATAAACAATTGCGCATTTTACCATCCGTAGTAATCCGCATGCGATTGCATCCGCTGCAAAACGGTTCGCTCATGGTGCTGATAACAGCGAATGTTCCTTTGTGATTCGGAACGAAATATTTTTTGGCAGTATCGTGAGCATCATCTGATAATTTTTCGACCGGATATTTTTCAGAAACAGTTTTAATAATCTGTTGATGCGTAAAAACCTTTTCATGGTCCCATTTATTTCCGGGGAACGGCATGAACTCAATGAAGCGGATGTGCAACGGAAAATCTTTTGTCCATTCAATAAAATCATTAACCTCATCGGAGTTTATTCCATTCATCACCACCACATTCACTTTTACATGAAAATCATTTTCGAGCAATAAATCAATGTTGCGTTTTACTCGTTCGAATTCATCGCGTTGATTGATGGTGGAATTTTTCTCTTTGTTCAATGAATCTAAACTCACATTCACTGATTTTAAATCAGCAGTCTTAAATGTGTCAATAAAATCATGAACAAAAACTCCGTTGGTGGTGATGGTTAGTTTCACCGGATAATTTGATAAGCGCTCAATAATTTCTTTCGTGTCTTTTCTGATTAAGGGCTCACCACCGGTGAAGCGAATTTTATTCACTCCTTCTCCCACAAAAACAGAAACGATTTTTTCTATCTCCTCAGCCGACATATTCTTCGCATAATCATGATGACCATGCAAAGCATTGGTAGGATGACAATAAACACAACGCAAATTGCATTTATCCGTGAGCGAAATGCGCAGGTAATCATGTATGCGACCGAAAGAGTCTTTTAGCATTTTATATTTTTTTGTTCAACAATTTTTTGAAAAATTGAAATCCTTCTTTAGAAAATTTTGAACGATACAAAGATAAGTAATTACAGTCCTTTAATTTTTTGTTGCTTAGAAAGTAAGTTCAGTAAGTTTGCACTTCAGAAAAGGAATTAATCATCAAACTTTTTAAAAAATAAAAAAATGGGAATCACCGACAAATTATTTCAAATTAAATCAGATAAAGCTGAAAAGAATTTGAAGGAAGGAATGGAATTTTTAGAGCAGAATAAATTAAAACCGGGAGTGGTAACACTTGAAAGCGGTTTGCAATATGAAATCATGGTGACAGGCGACGGAGCAAAACCAAGAGCAACTGATACTGTTACCTGTCATTATCATGGCTCGTTAATTAATGGAACAGTGTTCGATAGTTCGGTGCAGCGCGGTCAGTCGGCAAGTTTTCCATTGAACAGAGTAATCAGTGGTTGGACAGAAGCTTTGCAATTGATGCCGGTTGGCAGCAAGTGGAAATTATTTCTTCCGCCGAATCTGGCTTACGGCGAACAACAAGCCGGCTCGGAAATTGGTCCGAACAGCACTTTGATTTTTGAAGTGGAGTTGCTGGGGATTAAGTAGAAAAATCTATTCAGTATATTGTAAATAATCTGCTTTAGAACTTAAGCTCTTCTGCCTGTTCAGGATCAATTGAATTGATTTTTCGGTAAAGTGAAATGATTATGGCAATTGCTACCGCAGCTTCAGCTGCTGCAATGGCAATGATGAATAATGTGAAAATGACACCATCAATATTCGGATGAAGATACCGGTTGAATGCAACCAGATTGATATTTACACTGTTCAATATTAATTCTACAGACATCAACATTGTGATCATGTTTCTGCGCGTGAGAAAACCATAAGCGCCAATGAAAAACAATGCTGTGCTTAGAAAAAGAATATGGTTGAGTGGAATTTCGTTCATTGGTTCATTAGTTCATCTGTATTTTTATTACTCTAAAACTTTTGTCTGAATTTTTCTTGTTACTCTGAATTTTACCTTCAAATTATCACTGTTTAGCTACAGACCGGAAATTACGAAATTATCAAATCAGTTTTTTGCTCTTGTTTTAATGGCAATAACAATACAACCAACCATTGCTGCCAGCAATAACAAACTCACTGCTTCAAATGGAAGCAGGTAACTTCCGGCTCCTGTACTCAACAATGCTCGACCAACATCAGCCACTTGCATAGTATGATTCAACGCATCACCGGTTTGTTCAAAAGAATATCTACTGAGCAATGAAAACACAAAAGCAAACCCTGCAAAGCAACCCGCGAATGCAAATGCTTCACGAATATTAACCGGTTCTTCAATAGTATGTCCGGGATTGTGGGTGAGGAAAATGGAAAAAATAATGAGCACCACAATTCCACCAACATAAACAATGGTTTGTACTGCCGCTATAAATTCGTAATGCATCCAGTAATACAAACCAGCTATTCCGATTAACGAAACAAGCAATGCTATAGCTGCACGAAATATTTTTCGCGATGTTACTGCAAGCAATGCTCCGCCAAGAATCATGGATGCAATTAGGTAAAACCAGATTTGATAAGCGCTCATTTTTTAGCTGTTAGGTTTTAGCATTTAGCTTTTAGGTGGCTGCAATTTTTTTTTGCGACTATTCACTTCTCACTTCAAACATTCAACTTCAAACTTTTTCATTCCACTCCGGTCATTATTTTACTTTCAGGTTTGTTTAAAACCTTTAACAATTTAGTTCGGTCGAAAACACTGTGTTCAAAATTATTGGCCATGATGATTGCATCTGTCGGACAAGCAACGATGCAAAGATTACACATCGTACAGGTATCTAAATGATAAACAAAAGTGTCGATGGCTTTTTTCTTTTTGCCTTCTTCATTTACAACAAACTTGGTCAGAATTTTTATGGAACCATTCGGACAAGCCAGCTCACAGGCGGTGCAACCGGTGCAACGGTGTTCGTTGCTTTCATTGTGTGGCATTACCACTTCACCGCGAAAACGATCGGCTAATTTTAATGTCTCACGATTATTCGGATAATTCTGAGTTAAAGAATCTCCTCGTCGTACAAAATATTTTCCGGTCAGGCGCATACCTGTGGCAAGCGATTTTAATCCCTTATAAATATTTCCGAAATAATTGCCTAAAGTCATTGAGGAATGTAATCAGTTATTTGTTATCAGTTATTAGTAACAACTTTTAAAATCAGTAAACTTATTTGTATCAAGTATTTAATTTCTATTTTCTAATCTTTAATTTCTCATTTCAAAAATGCCAACCTAAAATATTCATCAATGCAATCGCAAGCAAGTTTACCATACTTATTGGCAGCAAGTACTTCCATTCTAAATCGAGCAATTGATCAACACGCAAACGCGGGAAAGTCCATCGAAACCACATGATGATAAAGATGATAAAAAATGTTTTTCCGAAAAACCACAAAGGCGATGGAATGTAATCCATTACATTATTAAAAGCGGTCCAGTTTCCAATATGAAATGGCATCCATCCACCCAAAAACAAGGTAGCTGCCAGCGCACACAACACAAACATGTTTATGTATTCGGCTAAAAAAAACATGGCGAATTTCATTCCTGAATATTCGGTATGAAAGCCGGCAGTGAGTTCTGATTCTGCTTCAGCTAAATCAAAAGGGGCACGATTTAATTCTGCTGTTGCGGCAATAATAAAAATCACAAATGCAATGATTACCGGAATGTGACCTTTAAAAATCCACCAACCATCAGCCTGAGAATTTACTATTTCACTCATCTGCATACTTCCTGAAAGCACCACAATACTGATGATGCACAAGCCTGCGCTCAACTCGTAGCTTACTATTTGTGCACCACTTCGCATGGCACCCAACATGGAATATTTATTGTTGCTGCTCCATCCGGCAATTAAAATTCCGATAACACCGAGCGAAGTAATACTGGTGATATAAAGCACTCCAATATTTAAATCCCACAGCACTAACCCGTTTCCAAATGCAATTGGGGCAAGGGCCAGCATGCAGGTGCTTAGTACAACATACGGTGCGAGGTTGAACATGAGTTTGTCGGCACCGTTGGGAGTAATGCCTTCTTTCAAAACCAATTTCAATACATCAGCCACTACTTGTCCGGTTCCATAAATACCAACTCGATTCGGTCCTTCGCGTAATTGCATGTAAGCAGCCACTTTGCGCTCGAGATAAATAAGCACCATTGCCAGCACTGCCACAAAAGTGATAACAAGTAAACCTGTTACAACTAATTCTGTTGCAAGCACAAATCCTTCAGCCATATGCGCTGATAGAAAGGAATGAAAATTATCAGTAAGTGAAGTGAAATTGTAGATGCTTAAAATCATCGCAGCCAAATATGCACTTGAAAAATTAATTTTTCTATGACTTGCTAAATTGAATTACTGAAAATAAAATAAATCACCATCAGCATAAAGATTTTCAAGTTGAAATTCAATGATTACTGAAAGGAAAAATGAGTTAAATAATTTTTTTAACTTTTATAGCATTCAATCCCTTCGGACCGTTCTCGGTTTCAAAAGTTACTTTATCGTTTTCTTTAATAGGTGCTTCCAATTGACTGTTGTGCACGAAAATACTTTCTTCGGAGGATACATCTTTTATAAATCCAAAACCTTTATCGGTATTAAAAAACGAAACGATTCCAGTTCTTTTTGATAATTGTTCTCTTGCTTCCTGTTTGGGCACACCAATTTGAATATCATCAACAGAAATTTTTCTTTTTTTCATGGGGTCAGGAGGGGTTGATGAAATATTTCCATATTCATCAACATAGGCCATCATCTCGTCAAGCGACTTGCCTTTTGTTGCATTTGCTTTACGCTCCTGCATTTTTTCCGCTTTTTCCTGACGCTGCTTTTTCTTGTTTTTTTCTTTGTCTTTTTTACCGAATGTTTCCTGAGATTTCGCCATGCTTTTCTTACTTGAATTATTTTGTTTCGAACAAAGGTGAACTATTATTGCTTTAGTTGTATGAATTAATCCTTAACATTTTTCATTGTTGAAAAAACACGAACAAATTTTGAAAACCAAAAAATGAAATTTAATTCTGAAGAATTGTTAATGAAAAAAATTAACTGCAACAATATTTTTTACCACAACAATTGTTTTGTTCTAAATTCACCACCCAACCGTTTCAATTCTGAATGCTAAAGAATACAAATGCTTTTTTTTTATTTACAACGCTGAGTTTGTTTGTTGTATTTATTTCTTGTAAAAAAAATATTGAAGTAAAACCATCGTGGGAAACCACCCTGCTTGTTCCAATTCTTAAATCCAATCTGAATCTGCAAAATATTGTTGGCGATACCATTATTCAAACCAACAGCGACAGCAGCTTGCAATTAGTTTATGAAAGCACTTTGTACAGCTTAAAACCCGGCGATGGTGCCTTTCAAATTCCGGATACTGTAGTGAAGGGAACTTATAATTTAACCAGTCTTGCTTTAGCTAATCAGGCAATAGTTTATAGTCTTTCGTTGGGGCAAGCCGCTCAGCAAATGGGCCCTCAAGGACAGTTTATTATTACCAGTAACGGAACCTTAGCAGCAATTCCTCCAATTGTGAATCAATCATCCGGTGATAATGATGTGAACGCAACCCAATTTTTTCAAACAGCCACTTTAGAACATGGGTTTTTAGACATTACCATTTTCAATGGTTTCCCTATCGACATCAGCAACATTCAATTTCAGATAAAAAATAAAATCAGCGGAACTATTGTAGCCGATACATTTTTTACAAACATTAATTCCGGTAGTACATCAACCAAGCGTGTTGATTTGAGTGGTAAAACCGTGGAAGGTACTTTGGTTTTTAAAATTATTGATTTGGATAGTCCGGGTAGTGCAGCAGCAATTTTAATTGATACGACCGATGCACTTCAAATGACTATGCAGGTAACTGAAATGATTGTAAGCTCTGCCACCGCTGTGTTTCCATCGCAGGATATTATTAATCAGGATCAGGAAACAATTTATAATTTAAGTGGAGGAGCTAAACTGAAGTTCATAGATGTGCACAGCGGAAAATTACAGATGACTGTTCACAGCGCGATAAAACAACTGGTGCATTTTAATTATGGATTTCCGGGAGCTACCGATCAGTTCGGTGGAGCTATTAATCTGACAACTGATTTACCACCTGCACCACAAGGTGGATTAAGTTCACTCACTCAGGAGTATGATTTAGCTGGTTACCGGTTAGATCTTACCGGTCTGAATCATAATTCATACAATGCATTTGTCAATCATATTGCGGCATCCATTGATTCAACCGGACAGGTGCAAACCCTTTCGTTTGCCGATAGCATTTACATTGATTATGGTTTGGTTGATGTTATTCCGGAATACATTGAAGGATTTTTAGGGCAACAGATTTTAACACTTGGCCCTGAAGAAGTGAATTTCGATTTGTTTAAAAATATTCAGAGCGGAAGTATTTCTCTCGAAGATGTGAATGTGGGAATTGATATTGAAAACGGAGTAGGAGTGAATGCCCGATTAAATTTGTATGAATTGACAGCAGTTAATTCAAAAAAAAATCAATCGGTTTCATTAACAAATTCGCTTATTAATTCGCCGCAAAATTTATTGAGAGCTACTGATCCTCCACTAACTCCATCACTGATGAGTTTTTTATTGAATACCGGAAACAGCAACATTAAAAACTTAGTGGAAGTGTTGCCGGATAAAATGAAGTACAAAATTGATTTGTTTATTAATCCGGATGGAAATACAAGTAACTACAATGATTTTGCGTACTACAACAGTCCATTGAATGTTAATCTGAATACAAGTATGCCACTCTCGTTACAAGCCGTTGGTTTGGTTTTTCAGGATACTGTTGATTTTGATTTATCTAATGCAAGCGCCAAAGGATTGGATGCCATTAAAGATGGTGTGTTCACTGTGTTTGCCGAAAATGGATTTCCATTGCAGGCAAGTCTGCAATTGTATTTGTATGATGAGTGGGGTGGTTTTTTAGATAGTTTAATTGTTGCTCCGCATATTATTTCGGCAGCAGCATTAAACAGTAATTGCAAAGTAACAGAAGTGTTGCGTTCTACTTTGCAGGTTCAGGCCGATGCGAATAAAATGGATCGGATACGCAATGCAAAAAAAGCGGTGGTGCGCGCGATATTCGATACCAAATCAACCACAGCTTGCGGAGTTTATACTAAGATTTACAGCACCTATAATCTTTCTGTAAGACTGACCGGAAGATTTACTTACCTCGTTGGCAAATGATGATAAAAATTCATTACAGAATATTTCTGATTTCATTTTTCATTTTTCATTTTTCATTTTCCGATTCTTTAGCCCAATCAGATTCTGCAATTCTTCTCAAAAAAAATGTGCATCTTAAAAGTGCGTTTGATGGTTTGTACTGGGCCGGACCACAAAATCATTTTTCCATTCAAAACAATTATGGCAACACTTTTCTTTTTGCATCAGGGGCAGTTTTTTTAAATACACAAGCGCTGCCGTTTTCTTTTACAAAAAAAATTATGCAAAGCGGTTTTTTAAATAATGAAATAAAAAATAATGCAGTAAATAAATTAAAAGATTACAATGGCGCCCGGTTCGGATATAAATATGGTTCGGGATTTTGCACACGAATAAAAAAAAAGGAAATCGGATTAGAGATAAGTGAAGAATCTGTTTCTATACTAAACTATCGGAAAGATTTATTCGGACTTGTTTTTTTTGGTAATGCTGACTATGAAGATGATACCATTTTTATGCGGGGCAGTGGAATAATTAATCAGGATTTTCATCGTGCACGGTTTATATTTTCTACTATTTCAGGTGTGGGTGATTCAAGCTGGCAAATGAATATTTCGTTAAGCTATTTACAGGGATATCATGTGAATGTATTAAGTGTTGGCAACGCGAAATTATATACGGCGCCAATGGGTGAATATCTGTGGATGAATTCAAAATTTATTTTTCAAACAAACGATACCACACAAACGGGTTCATTTGCTTTTAACGGAAACGGAATTTCACTGGATTTAAATCTGGCCTTTCCGGCAGGCAAATCGCAAATGATGTTTGCTATTAACGATGCAGGATTTATTCATTGGAACAATCAATCGTTGTTTTATGCAATGGATACCACTTTAAAATTTGAAGGCGTTGAGTTAGTGAATGTTTTCACAGATGCCGGATCGAACCTTCAAAATATTAATACAGATTCAATTTTTAATTATTTAGGAGTCAAGCAAAACAAAAAAGGATTTAATGTCAACCTGCCATTGCGATTTAGTTTTATCTGGCACCGATTATTAAATAAAAATAAAATTGGCCTGATTGGCGGAATCAGTTTTCTACCGCAATATGAAAATATTCCGATGGTTTTTTGTTCGGCAACTTATAATTTTCAGCAGATACAACCGGCAGTTACTGTTTCGTATGGCGGCTTTCAACGGTTTAATATGGGAATGAATGTTTCAGGTAAAATAACTAAACATTTTAAATGGATGCTTGGCTCAAACCAAATGCTTTCGTGGTTAGTGGCTGATCGTTTTTCCGGCGTCGATTTTTATTCGCAATTGAGTTATTCCTTTTAGAAAAAAAAGTCAATTAGTTTGTTCGTTTTTATAGGGGCAAAAAAAAATTGCCTGTGAAACACAGGCAATTTTTTTTCAATTTATTTTTAATAATATTTATTCCACAATCATTTTGTTCGATATTTTTTCTCCGTTAATCTCTACAGTATATAAATAAATTCCACTGGCTAATTTTTCACATGGAATGGTGATTGTATTTAATCCGCTGCCATATTGCTTTGCGGGAATTGAATAAACAACCTGACCAAGAAGATTAGTTACTGATACAGCCGCTAACGAAGCTGAAGGAAGTTGCAGATAAAACGAGGTTAAATCAGATGCCGGATTAGGCATGTTCTGCGAAATTTTAATTTTATTATTTATTGCAGATTGACTAATTCCATCACTACCAAAATCAGAAGCTTCAAAATTTACTCCCTTTAAAAAGTAATGCAACACTTTGGCTTCTCCGTTGTTTGATCCATCAGCAGAACCTGTTGTTGTAACCGGTACATTAAATCCACCTGTACCATCTGAAAAAGTTTTATCGCCAACATAAATCCAGAAATTATCTGCCTGATAAGGGGTACCTGCTGTAAAGTTTTTTACATAAGTTGGTAATCCTGAAACCAAATCAAATCCGCGTCCAACAACATCAGGATAGTAATTATTTATATCCACATTAAAATCGGTTTCCTGCCAGATATAAAACATTTTTTCTCTTGACAAATCCATTGACATCTGCATTCTTCCGTCAATTCCAATTCCGCCTGATGAGGTGGTCCAGTTGGAAGTAGACGCGGTAACAGTAGCTACTTGAATTGAATCAATTAAAAAAGCATTCCAACCGTTAGCTTGTGTTCCATCCATATACACATCAAACATATTACTACGCACAGTACCATTGTTTAATGAATCGCTCCAAATAAAACCTAAGGAATCAGGATTAGTAGAATAACCACTTAATATTTGACAAGTGATGTGTAAATTATTTTGATAATCAACCGCAATGTCAATACCATTTTGTGTGGTAAAATATGGGCGTGCAGTTTCACCTGTAGTAACCGCAGTTAAGTGAGGTTGAATAGCTAAAACTCCGGAAAAATCAAATCCGGGTTGTTTAACCCATGTGCTTCCGGCATCAGTTGATTTCCAGATAATGGGCATTGGCGATAAAAAGTCTTCTACTGAATCGCGGCCAAGTTGAACAATGTATCCAATGTTTCCGTCAGCATTAAATGCAACACTTCCAAACTCTGACCACCACTGTGAATTATCGCTCGGGTCGCGTGCAAACGGTGTTACAATATGTTGACGGTTCCAATCAAAATTATTATTGTTTGAATTAAATGAACCAGTATTTAAAACAATACCATTGTAAGGAATGATTGTAGCCGTAGAATTAAAATCATAATCGGCACCAATTACAAAAGCTTTGGCTTGTGGTGTTACTGTAAAAGAATAGCGGGGCATATTCTGATAATAAACGCCGGTTTGTCCATTCTCTTCAAATTGTAAATCGTTATTAGTTCCGTTTAACTGCGAGCTTCCGAAATAATTTGATACCCAAGAAGAGTTATCAGTAATTGGTCCTGAAATTACAGCAAATGCATTATCTACATTTGTATTTCCGGGTGGATTATAAATTCCACCTGATGGATAACGACAATATTGTGTAGTGTCATTTTGAATAATTAATGAAGTATCCCAAGTATTTCCACCATCAGTAGAAAATGAAGTTTGAATTAGACCGCTAATTCCTGTATAAGAAAAGCACTGACGGTGAGTAAATGATATCAGGTTTAAATCATAATTTCCTGATAAACACTGAGATTCAGATACAAGCGCCGTAAATAAATTCCAAGAACTGGAGAATTTAATTTTTGATACCACAGCGCGCGATTGATTTGCCTGAGGTATGCCTTGCGGGTTGGGTACGGATAAATTTAATCCGGATTGATTACCATCAATTGTTGAATTTAAATTTTTCTTAAAAGCCAACTTAGGCGACGATAAGTTTGCGTTTAAATTACTTTGTGCAAAACTGCTCAGTGTAAGCAGTGTAACACAGATTAACAGGAAAAGTTTTTTCATTTGGTTTGGAATTTTGTTTTGCATTTTTTGGAGCGCTAAATGTAGTATTTTTTGTTATTTGAAAAACAGTTAACCAAATCGGTCAAATTTTATTTAATTTCCTCATAATTTATTGAATAGAGAATCGGTTTTTATGCTACTGAATCAGTAGCTTACTTTTGCACAAATAATATGAGCAAGCACGGAAAAATATTAGTAGCCATGAGTGGTGGAATTGACAGCACTGTGGCCGCTATAATGTTACATAATCAAGGTTATGAAGTGATTGGTATGACCATGAAAACATGGGATTATGCATCAAGCGGGGGCAGTAAAAAAGAAACCGGCTGTTGTAATCTTGATAGTATAAACGATGCGCGTGCAGTTGCCGTTGATATGGGTTTTCCGCACTTCATTATTGACATACGCGAAGAGTTTGGTGATGCAGTGATTGAAAATTTTGTGGATGAGTACTTAGCCGGAAGAACTCCAAATCCCTGTGTGTTATGCAATACGCATATCAAGTGGAACGCATTGTTGAAGCGCGCTAATATGATGGGATGTGAATTTATTGCCACAGGCCATTATGCCCAATTAAGAAATGAAAACAGCAGATGGATTGTTTCAAAAGGACACGATGATTGGAAAGATCAATCGTATGTTTTATGGGGTTTAACACAGCCGGTTTTAAACATTACCCGATTTCCGTTGGGTGGTTTTAAAAAAACCGAAATCAGACAAATGTGTGAGAAGTGGGGGTATAAAGAACTCGCAAAAAAAAGTGAGAGTTATGAAATCTGTTTCATACCAGATAACGATTACCGTGGATTTTTAAAACGAAGAGTCGATGGATTGGAAGAAAAAGTAAAGGGAGGCAATTTTGTTTTAACCGATGGAACCATTGTTGGTCAGCATGAAGGCTATCCATTTTATACTATTGGTCAACGCAAAGGATTAAATATCGCATTGGGCAAACCCATGTTTGTTACTGACATAAATCCGGAAACAAATACGGTTTTTCTGGGAGAAGAGGTAGAACTTAACCGAACAGGAATGTTGGTTGGCGGAATTAATTTAGTGAAGTATGCTTCAATAGATGAAGGCATGGAAGTGACTGCAAAAATCCGATACAAAGACTCAGGCACAGCCGCTGTTTTATATAACGACGAAAAAAATATCAGAGCAGAATTTTTAAGCGAAGTAAAAGGAATAGCCCCGGGACAATCAGCTGTTTTTTATGATGGAAATGATTTGGTAGGAGGTGGAATAATTCAGAAAAGTTTTAACCTGAAGGATTAAAACAGAATTTTTAAAGAGCTGTTTTTTTATTTAAACGGTTTCAGAAAATTGATGACAAGCGCCGTTTAATAAGCCCGGGTATTTTATTTCAAAACTGTTCAAAACTGATTTAAAGAATTAGCATTTGAAAAAAATGCTAATACAATTTCACTTTATACTTCGCAGCCATCTTCACAATCTGTTCTTGTGATATCTCATGAATATTTTTGTTGTGGTGATAATTTTCAACTGTTAAAACAAATAATTGATAGGAATACTTTGCTGCCATTTTTATATATGGTTCCATTTCCCAGTCCATGGTAAATGTATTGGCTACAAATACTTTCAGACAATTATTTTCTAATTGTTTCCGGGTTTCATCTTCGCATTGTTTGTAAGCAATATGATTTTTTTCGAATTCGAATTTATATTCATTCGTTATATCATCTGTAAAAAAATCATCGATACACAGAACCGGATATTTGCCATTTTCACTTAAATTTTTTGCCAGTGTAGATTTTCCACTTCCAGGTAAACCCCGTAACAAAAAGAGTGAATTCATTTTATTTTTAATTGAGTGTTCCTGTGAAAGGTGATGCAATTTAATCGCTGGCTTTTAATGTGAAACAATTGAAATAATATTTTTAATAGAAATTATTTGTATCCTTATCTCGATTTGAAAAATAAACTGACATGAAAAAACTAAATCTCACCACACAAATAATTATTGCCATGATACTTGGCATTGCAGTTGGCCAATGGTATCGAAGTACCCATATAGATGTGGAACAACAAAAAGCTTTTGCTTCCAATCTTCAGATTCTCAGCGATATTTTTCTTCGATTAGTAAAAATGATAATCGCTCCGTTGGTTTTCAGTTTACTGCTTACCGGTATTGCTAAAGTTGGCGATTTTAAAAGCGTAGGACGAATCGGATTAAAAACTCTTACTTATTTTATGGGCGCAACCATACTCGCCCTGCTTACCGGATTAGTCATTGTCAATGTATTTGAACCGGGTAAAGCATTACAATTAACTACTTTAAATGCGGTTGTTCCGGTTAGCACCAATGGATTTAATATTCATGAATTTATAACCCATGTTTTTCCTGATAGCATTGTGGGTGCAATGGCCACGAATCAGATTTTGCCAATTATTGTTTTCGTTTTATTTTTTGCTGTAGCCACCGCTGCAATTGGCGAACGGGGAAAAATAATTATCGATTTTTTTGATGCGGTTGGTCATGTTATGTTGAAAGTAACTGCCTATGTAATGAAGCTTGCACCTATGGGGGTTTTCGGGGCCACTGCCGCGGTTATTACACAACAGGGATTGGGAATTTTATCGGGTTATGCAGGCATTATACTTTGTTTTTTCGGAGGATTATTATTTTTTGTATTTGTTATTCTTTTAGGAATTTGTCTGGTATTGGGTATTCCGTTTTTCAAATTGTTGGCTCATGTTCGGGAGCCCATGTTACTCGCATTTACAACCGCGAGCAGCGAAGCCGCTATGCCTAAAGTTATTTTAGGTTTAGAACGATTTGGAATCAGTAACCGTATTGTAAGTTTTGTATTGCCACTTGGTTATTCATTCAACTTAGATGGCAGCATTATGTACATGATATTCGCCACCATCAGCATTGCACAGGCTTATGGTATGGACATTTCCATGACACAACAAATAAGTATGATGCTTATTTTGATGATTACGAGTAAGGGAATTGCCGGTGTGCCACGCGCCAGTCTGGTAGTTATAGCCAGTATGCTCACCATGTTTAACATTCCCGCCGAAGGGCTTATGTTGTTATTGGCAATTGACTGGTTGCTCGATATGGGCCGTGCATGCACCAATGTTATTGGCAATGCGGTTGCCACATGTGTGGTAAGTAAATGGGAAGGAGAAAATTACAGTTGAAACAAGACTGCCTTTTTACATTAACTTTTTTATAAGCAAGATGAAGGCATTCTTGAATAATTATTTCAGCTTGCTTTTTTCAGCAATCAATATTTTTTGCTGCTTAAATTCTAGGGGGTAATATTTTTTCAGTTATCCATTTACCATTTACATGCTCACCCCAAACGATTACATCTTTGTTTTTTTCGTAAACGCGTTTTGCTTCTAACATGGCCTTTTTATCGGGGCAACATATTTTTACTCCGTTTTTTGCTCCTTTATTACATACTTCAATGTAAAATCCGTCTTTAAATTTTTTCGGTACTGTTGGTGGTCTTCCCATTACTTAAAACTTTGATTGTTGTTTGTTGAGGCAATAATAAATTAATTATTCTTAAATTCAGTATCCTGAAAAACATTATTACCAAAGTGCAAAAACCGTGTGTTTTAAAATGCAATGGCTTCTTTGTATTTCTGCCAGATGAAAAATTTTAAACACAACACACCGATTCAACTTCGTTTTGCTGATATGGATATGATGGGACATGCTAATAATGCTGCCTATGCTACATTTATTGAATACGCACGGATGAAATATTTTGATGAAGTGGTGCGCGAAGAAGGCGTGTGGAGCAAATTGGAGGGGTTAATTATTGCCCGCCTGGAAATAGATTTTCGGAAGCCGATAATACTGGGTGATAGTATTTCAGTTTACACCCGTTGTTCCAGAATTGGCACTAAAAGTTTCGACATGGAATGTGTGATTGTTAAAACGGAAAATAAAACAGAAGTAATTGTTGCTGAAACAAAGGTGGTGGTGGTTTGTTTCGATTATAAAACTAATAGCACGATACCAATTTCTGATGAGCGGAAAAAAAAGGTATCAGATTATGAAGCCCAAAACTGAATCGGTTTTAAATTACTTGCACCAGTAATTTATTTTTCCTCTGGCTTCATTAACTCCCATGTTTTCTGCGGTGTGTAAATCGAGGCATCCGGCTTCAATATTCCCAATCATACAAAGCGCCTGACCTTTATAAAAATATCCTTTGCCATCATTAGGATTGAGCAATACATATTTTTCAAAATCAAGCAATGCTTCTTTAAACAAACTTTTATTTCCATTAATAAATCCCATGCGGAAATAAGCAAGTGCCAGATTAGGATTTAAGGTTACCGCTTGTTTAAAATTGTTCAGGGCCGTATCGGGTTTTCCGGTTCCTTCCAGAATTAATCCGCGATATAAATAGGCATCAGCATTTAAACTATCAGCAGCCACTGCTCTTGACGCATACATTTCCGCAACCTCATTTTTCTTTTTATCTAAATAGTATAAGGCAATGTTATAATACGATTTCGGAAACTTCGGATTAATATTTATCACCGCATTGCACTGTTCAATCATGTTTGCATAATCTTTTAAATGCAGGTACGAATCGGCTAATTTCATTCGCACTTCAATGTTATCAGGTGATAGTTCAACTGCTTTTCTGAAATGAATAAGCGCCTGATCATAATTGTTTTCCCGTGCCAGTGATGCGCCGTAATTGGAATGGGCAAGTCCCGATTTTAAATTTGTGGCGGTAGCATTTTCGTAATACGATTTATAATTTTTATAATTTGTTGCGTTTGTAAAAGTGATGACAATCATCACAGCAATCATTCCATAAAAAATATTTACTGAAATTCTTTTTTCAAATGCAACCATGAAAATTGAATAAGCAATCAGCAACAAACCAATAGCAGGAAAAAACATCCGGTGATCTAAATAATCATAAGCAAATCCACTGAAAGCAGGTTTATAAATAACTGATGGAAGTACCGGCAATAGAAAAAACAAAACACCTGATAAAACCAGTGGGCGATTTGTTTTATTTCTGAAAATATAAATGATTGATGCTATCGCTGCAATTAAAACACATCCACCAATTGTTGCTGTTAAACTAAATGCCGGCATCACAGAAAAATTTATTGGTACAAAAAATTTGAATACCGATTCAGGGATAATCGGCAGGTTGTAAATAAATCCTTCGAGCGAAAAAACAGATGCCTGAGTTGATATGGATTGTTGCCGCATCCAGAAATAAATGGCAAGCAGCGGAATAGAAAACAACAACAGCGACCAAAAACTTATTTTTTTCCATGCCGGATTCCACAATAAAAATGAAGTGATATAAATTAATGGCAGCAGCACTATGGCGCTTTCTTTCGAGAGCAATGCAAGAAAATAAAGTGCAGAAGCGGCAACGCAATTAATTATTTTTTGTTTTTTCAGAAACAGATAAAACAACAACAATGTTGAAACACCGAATACAAACAAGTACAAATCGCCCCGCGCCGGAATCCAGCTCACAGTATGTGCAAATAAAAAATGCACTGATAAAATCAATGAAAGAAAAAATGAAGTTCGTTCGCTCAGCTGAAAACTAAGCAGTAACAGATAAAACAATTGAATGCCCAAACAAAAAATCAACACATTGTGCAGATGGTAACCCGATGCATTGGTTCCGGTAAAAAAATAATCTATAGCATAAGTGAAAGATTGAAATGGACGATACAGTTCAATTTGTTTATCGAGCAACCAGGCATCGGTAAAAAATATTTTTTCAGCGTTAAAGCTTCCTAATGTTTTTGAATTGTACAATACAATGCTGTCATCGTCGTGATAAGTATAATCGAACCAATAAGTTTGAAGGAACAAAAAAAGCGGCAGCACAAATAACAGAAGCTGATGCACACGATTTACCGGAAATAATTTTTCATTAATTATTTTTTTAGCCATCGTTGTTGCCTTGGTTTAAGTGAGGCTAAATGTAAAAAGCATTTTGATTTTTGAATTTTCATTCCGGTTTTATAAATCGTGTTTTAAAATATCGGCTTGCTTGTTCATAATTATTTATAAGTTTGGGGTGAACTACAGCCTATGATAAAAATCTACAAGCATTTAAGTATCACCCGCGAATTGAAAGGTCTCGTAGCAAAAGACTCTGAATCGGTTAAATATAAAAATTCATTTTCCGGAACGAATATGAGTCAAACCATAAAAATTCATTCGTGGCTCAATGGCGATACGGTAATTAAACTCAACGACATCATTTACATTCACTCAAGCCAGGGTAATTGTTTTGTGCATCTCACAAACGGAACCGTTATCATTCACAAGCGCGCCCTTTCTTATTATCAGGAATTGCTGAACGAAAAATTATTTATCAGAGTGCAGCAGAGTTACCTGATTAATCAATTGCATCTGATTGGTGAAGCCAACAATAGGCAACCGTTTCTGCTGATGGACAATAACGAAAAAATTCCGGTTTCGTCGCGTTTCAAAAAATTAAACCGGGAGCAAATAAAAGTGGCGTTGGTGTCGAATAATTAAATCAATTGTTTTTTTATTCCGGAAAAATTAATTACATCAGGCAGCATAAATAAGTATTGTTATGAAAGCATTAGTTGTGGAAGATGAACCCAAAGTTTCGGCATTTATTAAAGAAGGGTTAGAAGAAAATAATTTTGAAGTAGATACTGCTTTCGATGGGATGATTGGAAAAATATTGGCGCTCCGAAATCAGTATGATATTGCCATTTTGGATGTGGTAATGCCCGGAATAAATGGTTATGAATTATGCAAGCAAATAAAATCAGCCAAGCCGGATATGCCTGTTATTATGCTCACGGCATTGGGCAATACCGACGATGTGTTAATGGGATTTAATTCCGGTGCCGATGATTATTTAAAAAAGCCATTCGAGTTTCGTGAGTTGCTTGCCCGCATACATTCCATTGTGAAACGAAAATTGAAAACCAATAACCTCCCCGATTCAATTATGTCGTTTGAGTTAACTATTGATAAAAAGGAAAAAGTGGCGTGGCGCCAAAACAAAAAATTTTTATTAACCGCTAAAGAATTCGCCCTGCTCGAATGCCTGATGAAAAACAAAGGCAAAGTGCTTTCACGAATGGAAATTGCCGAACAGGTGTGGGGCATTAATTTCGATACCGAAACCAATGTAGTGGATGTGTATATCAATTTTTTGCGAAAAAAAATTGACACCGGTTATAAAAAAAAATTGATTCAAACTCGGGTGGGCATCGGATATATTTTTAACGACGATTAAATGAAACTTCGAACACGATTAGCCCTTCAGTTTACTACCATTGTTGGCACACTGATGATAGTTATTTCTATCATCACTTACTTTTTATTTTCAAACTACAGGGAAGAAACTTTTTTTAACCGCCTGCAAGCCAAATCGTTCAATACCACCAAGAGATTGATTGCCGATAGTGGTTTCGATTTGAGTATGGTTTATACCCTTACCCGACAAACCAGTATTCCGTATGTGTGCGAAAAAATTTATACTGTTAACGATAGTTTGATTTTTAACACGGATGATAACTATGTTTTACATATTGACAGCGCGTTGTTGAATAAAATCAAAGCAGAAAAACAAGTTCAGTTCCGGTTTGGCGAGTACGAAGCCATTGGGCATGTTTATTCTGAAAATAATAAACAGTTGATTTCAATTATTGCCGCCATTGACGATAACGGAAATAGTAAATTAGCTTATCTTTTTAAACTGCAATTGTTCGGTTTTGTTTTTGGAATCGGGGTTGTTTTTCTTTCCTGTTGGGTGTTTGTCCGCAGAACTTTACAACCCATATATCAGGTAATTAACGAGGTTGGAAATATAACCAGCGGAAAATTAAGTGTGCGGATTTCAGAAAGTAATAACGGCGATGAAATTGACCAGTTCAGCAAAACTTTTAATAACCTGCTGGAGCGTATGGAAAGCGCTTTTGAAGTTCAAAAAAATTTTATTGCCAATGCCTCGCACGAAATCCGAAATCCGTTAGCGGCTATTACCGGCCAAATGGAAGTGGCGCTCATGCGCGAACGAACCAACCAAGCGTATCAACAGACCATTACATCGGTTTTAGATGATATGAAAAAGCTGAATCAATTATTCAATAATTTATTGTTGATGGCCAAAACCTCCCATTTTGATAAAAGCAGTTTTACCGAATTGGTTTTATTGGATGAGGTTATTACTGAGGCAAGGGCCGAAGCGCTGAAACATTATCCCGATTTTATAATCGAAATTATTATTAACGACAAAATTGAAGATGCCTCGCAGTTGCAAATAGCCGGAAATAAAAATCTGTTAACAGTGGCGTTTACTAATTTAATTGATAACGGCTGCAAATATTCTAATCGCAAAACCGTTACCGTTGAATTGGCAGTTTCTGATAAGCAGGAAATTTTAATAGCAGTAAAAAATCGCGGAATCAGAATTACTGACGATGAACTTGTTTCGATTTTCAACCCTTTTTTCAGAGGCGAAAATGCAGCAGGCACTCCTGGTTTCGGCATTGGTTTATCATTAATTCGAAATATTGTTTTGATGCACCACGGGCATATTTCTGTTACATCAGACCCGGACGGGGTTACCGTTTTTTCATTGTCGTTTCTACCAAATAAAAAGTTTAATCAGATTTTAATACCATCTTAATGGTCATTAATAACCGCCGGTATAATGTTGTGTTTGAAAGGTAGAAAAAATGCCTTTCAATTAAACTACACAACCAATGAAAACCGAATTGCTTGAGAAAAAAATTACCGAGTATGTTTTAAATTCATCTGAAATGGACTTGAATGTGCTCATGGATTTGCGCAATCAGTTGCGTGGAAATAAAACCATTATGCTGCGCACTTTTAAAACCGGCGAATTAGTAATTCCGGAGAGCGAAGTGGTGCGGGTGGAGGCGATGAAGGCGTACAGTATTTTTCATTTGGAAAACGGAAAACAAATTGTGAGCTCGCGCAATTTAAATTATCACGAAAAGCAATTAGATACGAATATGTTTTTCCGCATGCACCGTTCACATCTCATTAATATTTTTCAGGTCGAAAAAATAGTGAGCCTGCACGAGCGCACATTGACGATGAAGGGAAATGTGACACTCGAATTTTCAAGAAGAAAGGCGGTAGAAGTGAAAAAGAAATTAAGGCACCTGATTCATTAGTATTCCCGGGCTGAAAAAAAATAATATGCCGGCACTAAACGCGAAGCTGTTTTTTTGTTTGCGGGTCAGTTTTTTATAATTTGCCTTTTTGATGCTTGCTGAATGCTGATATCGAACATAGTGGATTTCGATCTGATAAAATTTCCTTCTAAATCATATACAGCCACCGCATTAATTGACCCCGGAAACTGACTTCCATCCTTACGCTTCACCTGAATTTCCAAATCGTGAATAGATTTTGTTTCGCCACTTCGGAATCGCAGGTGATAATAGTTAAATACTTTTATACTCTCTTCAGCCACTATTTCGCGGCAGTGCATGCGGTTTACAACTTCAAGGCGGCTGTAGCCGAGCCAGTTTAGATAGGTGTCGTTAATGGCTGTTATTATTCCTTCCTTATTCACATTCAAATATCCGCACGGTGCATTGTTAAATAATTCTTTTATTTCCAACAGCTGTTGATTTTCGCTCAACTCCCTTGTTTTTTTATCAGTTATATCAGCCGATATTCCCAGCAGATAATTGGGCTTTCCATGGTCATCATTAATTACTATTTTTTTTGTGTGCAGCCAGCGCTTGCCATGTGCGGTATCAATCAGTTCTTCATGTATATCAAGAACTTCTTTGTTGGCTAATACTTCGCGGTCTTTCGACACAAAAAAATCGGCTTGTTCTTTCGGAAAAAAATCGTAGTCGTTTTTACCAATCAGTGCGTGGCGCGAGTAACCCAATAACTTTTCACCGGCTTTATTAAATCGCACAAACCGCAAACCGGTTGCCTCTTTTACAAATACCATATCGGGTATGTTTTCTAATATCGAATTCAAAAAATTATTTGATAAAAGCAAATCGCCCGCTGCCCCGTTCAGCAATTGAAAATTATGTTTTATAACGAAAAATCCAGAAACTATCGATAAAATCAACAATGAAAAAAGCACGATAAATAAAATGGTAATCTCGCCACTTAGTTTTTTTACCGCCGCCTGATTGGTGGCAGCTATTTTGTTTTGTTCAGTTAGTAATTGCTCAATGAGCATTCGTACTTCATTCATAAGAAATAATCCTTCGCCTGTTTTTATATTGGCTATGGCAGCTTCGGTGCCCTTGTTTCGCCTCAGTTCAATGGTAGCTGTTGAGTTATTAATTTTATTATCAACCAGCTGTTCAAGTTTTATAATTTTATCATCTATATATTCGTTGGCACTGGCTTTTAAGCTGTTAATTAAACTGAAAATATTGCCTACGGAACGGTTGCTTGGTTCCAGGTATTGATCATTGCCGGTAATGGCATAGGCCCGGGCGCCGGTTTCTAAATCAATTACCACCGCTTTAATTTCAAGAAGTGCTGATTTTTTTTTCAGAATTATTTTTGCTTCTTCATCATATTTTTCTGCTTCATTGTGGCGGTCATACAGGCGCACCGAAACCACCGCGATGGCTGCAAAAACAAAACTGAAAACCAACACGGTTACCAGCTTTGTGCGGCGAAATAAATGAGGAGAAATTTGTATCATAACCTGAGTTATTTGCTGACCAAGGTAGCTTAATTAATTAAACCGGAAAACATTTTTTTGATAAAAGGAAACCCATCACAAATCAAACAGGGCACGGCTCTCTGTAATGGGGTTCAAAACACACTTTTATATTTAATAGGTGTTG
>CAMDOA010000042.1 GCA_945903305.1 Chitinophaga pinensis | reverse complement strand
CTCTCACACCAGTTACTGATCGTTGCCTTGGTGAGCCGTTACCTCACCAACTAGCTAATCAGACGCACGCTCATCTTTAACCGTCGGAACTTTAAAATTAATGTGATGCCACATCAATTTTTTATGGGGAATTAGCCCCGCTTTCGCGGGGTTGTGCCCCAGTTAAAGGTAGATTGCGTACGCGTTCCTCACCCGTCTGCCGCTCGTCAGCATGTATTGCTACATCTGTTACCGCTCGACTTGCATGTATTAAGCCTGCCGCTAGCGTTCATCCTGAGCCAGGATCAAACTCTCCGTTGTAAAAAGAGTTATGAAAAAATTAATTGTTAAAACCTGTTTTAATTTGGCTTGTTGTTTCCTATCTTATTTCAAAGAACTTTTGTCTTTCGACATTGCAAGTAATCAATTGTAAAACTGAGCTACTTTTTTTTAACGGGGTGCAAATATAATCGTGTTTTCGATTTTACAACCTTTTGGTTAAAATTTATTTTTTATTGTAATCGCTTTGGGTTGATGGCAGTGGCATTTTCACCTGAGTGATGCGATTTTTTTCGCTACTACCTTTTTTTTTGGAGCGCAAATATAGATTGGAAAGATACCGAAGCAAGTGTTATTTCAATTATGGTATTTATTGTTGTCTAAAGTGTTGATTAGTAGATGAAAATATTTTCGTTTTTTCATTCTTGTTTCAATTCTTTGTTTTGAATTCTATTATGAATGTATTTTGCGCCCGATAAAAAACAATGTTGAATGAAGAAGTACAATTTCTATTCGGGGCCAGCGATACTGCCACAGGAGGTTTTTGAACAAGCATCGAAGGCTGTATTGGAGTTAGATAATATAGGAATGAGTTTGATTGAGATTTCTCACCGGAGTAAGGAGTTTGTGAGTGTGTTGGATGAAGCGAAGCAACATGTGAAGGATTTGCTTCAGCTGGATGATGATCAACAAGTATTGTTTATGCAAGGAGGTGCGAGCTTGCAGTTTTGTATAATACCGTATAATTTGCTGAATGAACATGAGACGGCTGCTTATCTGGAAACCGGGGTATGGGCGAAGAAAGCGATTAAGGAAGCGAAGTTATTCGGGAATGTGCAGGTGGTGGCTTCGTCGGCGGATAAGAATTTTAATTTTATTCCGAAGGAATATGTGGTGCCGGGGACTGCGAAGTATTTTCATATCACAACTAACAATACAATTTATGGAAGTCAGTTGCAGGAGATGCCGGTTTCACCAGTGCCTTTGATTGCGGATATGAGCAGTGATATTTTCAGCAGACCAGTGACAGGAAGTAAGTTTGATATGATATATGCGGGGGCGCAGAAGAATATGGGAACAGCGGGTGTGACCCTTGTAGTAGTTCGTGAAAGTTTGCTTGGTAAAGTTAAGAGACAGATTCCAACGATACTGGATTACAGGACTCATATTAAGGAGGGTTCGTTGTTTAATACACCTTGCACTTTTGCGATTTATGTTTCGATGCTGACTTTGAGGTGGATTAAGAAGATGGGTGGACTTGAAGCAATGCAGAAAATGAATGAGGAGAAGGCGATGAAGTTGTATAATGAGATTGATAGTAATCCATTATTTACTGGTGTGATTGCGAAGGAGGACCGGTCGCGGATGAATGTGACTTTTACTATTAATAAACCGGAGTTTGAGGATGCTTTTGCGAATGCTGCTAAAGATGCAGGGTGTGTTGGTATTAAGGGACACCGGTCGGTTGGAGGGTTCAGGGCTTCGATATATAATGCGATGCCGATGGAGGGGATTGATGTGTTGGTTGGGGTGATGAGGGAGTTTGCGGTTAAGAATGGATAATGGCTAATTGATTTATTTGATATGAGATATTGATATTGCTTGGTGGAGATGTGATTTATTGGTACATTTCTGTTGTTATTTAGTGCATTTTTATTTGCTTTATTTTCATTTTTAATTTTATTTTATTCGTTTTCAATTTTATATTAATAGCTTTTATTTTTATTAATATCATTTTCATTTTTATTACAATTATTTCTGTTTATATTATTTCACTTTCTATTTCTATATATAATATTTTCAGTATTATTTTTTTAACTTTTATTTGTATTTAATTCATTTTTATTACTTTTGATAGGTGATATTTTCATTTTGACTGATGAGATGTTCGTTTTTCTTCTAAAAATAAAGAAATGGTAAAGAATTATCCTTGTGAGCAGGGGGAATTGTACTCGGTTTGTGAGACGATTATTGGTAGTCTGGAAAAGTATTTGGGTGAATTTGGCGCTTATAAGGGAAAGTATAATGCGGGGTTTGTGGATGGGTTGCGGTTGTTGTTGGATTCTGCACAAGGGCTTCGGGATTTTCAGGGGCGGAATGCGGATTCGGAGATTTTTCGTATCAGATTGATTGATTTGAATAAAAAATGTTTGTGGAATTTCAGGTGTTTGATGGGGTATATTGAGGGTGCATTTGAGAAGAATGTTTGTAAGATTCAGTTTGAGGCAGCGGGGTATAAAAATTATGCGAAGGCGGCGCAGAATAACTGGGAGTGGACTGACGGTTTGAATGTGAGTGCGAAGCGGTTTATTGCTGCGAATGATGCGGTGCTGCAGGATGGCGGTATGAATATGCCTGCCGGCTTTGGTGCAATTGTGGATGCGGATGCGCTGGCGTACAGTGAGTGTTATGGTGATTTTTTGAGGGCGACGCAGACGGGGGTGAAGACGGAGGCGAAGGTGAGGGCGAGTAATGATTTATATGCTGCGGTGATGGCGGTGTGCCGTGATGGTAAGCGGATTTTTGCGGATGATTATGGCCAGTGGGTGTTGTTTGTTTTTGCGCGGGTTTTGAGGATTGTGACTCCACAGAAGAGTGCGGGGTTGCGGGTTCTTGTTCTTGATAATTCGGGAGCGGTGGTGAAGGGGGCGGAATTTTTTGTATGGAGGAAGGCGGGTTTGAAGCGAGGGAGGAAAGGGAAATTAAAAATTAAAGATGAAAAATTAAAAACCTCCGGCGTAGATGTGATGATGACTGCTCCTTATAAGAATGGGGTGAGCGGGGTTGATGGGGTGGTTTTGCTGAAGCAACTGGAGGCGGGGGTTTATTTGTGGCGGTGTTCTTTTAACGGGGTGGTGGTTGAGGGGGTGAAGCGGGTTTTGAAGGGGGCGACCTCGAGAGTGAAAATTAAGTTTCAAGTTTAAAGTTCAAAGTTTCAAGGAATACATTTAACCACAGAGTTGCGCAGAGTTATTTCACAGTGATACACTGAGAATACATTTCGCACGGAGGCACGGAGAAATACAAATACATTTAACTTGGAGTTATAGGAGGAATACAATTAGGAGTTGTGGGAGTTTTTTTTTGCAGCATGGAAATATTCTGTACCGAGCAGAAAAATGTGGCTAAAGCCAGATGTGATTTTATTTTATTTTATTCCACGACCTGAAGGTCGTGGCAATGGATGTTTGAGGCGATAATCATTTCTTCTGAAAAAATACAAGCGTGAATGGTTTACAGTCCCGACTTTGAGGTCCGGGATCTTTGAATTGCTTCGAAAACCGGTTACAGTTTTCATGCAATGACGGCGTGTGTTTGCGGTGACAGACCGATTACCTTAAGGCGTAACAGATTGCTTCGAAAACCGGTTACAGTTTTCTCGCAATGACAGCTTGTTTTCTCGCAATGACAACATGATAGTTTTTGTTTTGGGTGGGATTGTTTATTTTTCGGGAAATATTTTTTTATGAGACGGTTTTTACTTGTATTGGTTTTTATTTTTTCTGCTTGTTTTTGCCGGGCGCAATTTGTGGTGATACCGGATGCGAATTTTGTTGCTTGGTTGCAAGTGAATTATCCGAGTTGTATGAATGGGAATTTAATGGATACGACTTGTAGCGGGGTTGTGAATGCAATTGCGCTGCATTGTCAAAATTTATCTATTCAAGATTTTGATGGCGTAGAGTATTTTGATAATCTTGATACATTTGATTGTTATGGCAATTCAAGTAGTATAAGTCTTCTTAATTTACCATCTAACTTAGTATTTCTCAATTGTTCAGGAACCGATTTTTATTATAATTCACTTCCTTCAACATTGAAATACTTAAATTGTAATAACAACATGTTGGCAGGTGTTTCAAATCTTCCATCGGGAGTTGAGCATCTTGAATGCAGAAATAATTTTATTGGCATAATTCAGAATTTGCCTTCAGCATTGCAGTATTTAGATTGCGCCAATAATCAAATTGATGATTTTGCAACTCTTCCTGCTTCGTTGACATTTCTCAATTGTTCAAACAATCAGATACTTCATTTAACTGCAACACTGCCTAATGGGTTATTGGTTTTTAATTGCAGTGAAAATAATGATATTGATTCATTGCCAACTCTACCGCCTAATCTAATAAACCTCCAATGCGTTGGTCTTGGATATGTTGACCACTTGCCTCCGTTACCAAACAGTTTGCAAATTCTGAATTGTGATTATTGCTTTTTGAGCAGCCTTCCTCAATTACCTACTTCACTACATTCATTGAGTTGTTCAGGAAACTTGATACCAGATTTACCGGGTTTACCAGATACAATGGATCTTCTAAATGTCTCCGATAATGGTTTAATTTGTCTTCCTGAATTAAATTATTTTTCAGGCAGCGCATCTGATTTTGACATTAGTGCAAATTCAATACAGTGTCTTTCAAACTCAATTGAACATGTTGGTTTTATTCCAGGTATTGACGGTATGCCTGTTTGCGATTTTAACTACAATCCAAATGGTTGTGAATTTGACTGGAATGTTTTAGGAAATGTGGTGAGTGATTCCGATGGAAGTTGTGCTACTTTGAATGATTCAACTGCTTTGAAAAATTTGAAAGTGAAACTTTTTGATGGTGGTGGCAATTTGCTCGGGCAAGAAATTATTACTCCTGCTGGAAGTTTTTCTTTCACCACTTCAAATGGTACTTATTCCGTTTCAGTTGATACAGCAAATATTCCGTTCAATGTAATTTGTCCAACAAATAATAATATCACAGGTGTAATTTCGGCTGCCGATTCCACTGATACAGGTCTTCAATTTCGAATGGAATGCAAGCCAGGTTTTGATTTAGGTTTATGGAATGTAATTCGCTCATCGAATTTTTTTCCTTGGAATATTATTGGTGTGAAAGTATTTGCAGGAGATTTTTCTCAATCCGTTTATGGAGCTTCTTGCGGCTCTGGTATTAATGGAGAAGTAAAAATTGTGATTAATGGATTCGCAAATTATGTTGCGCCATTGGCGGGAGCATTGACTCCGTCGGTTAGTGGTGATACACTGACTTATACTATTGCAGATTTTTCGGTGGTGAATGCGGCAACTGATTTTGGTTTTAATGTGTTGACTGATTCGACAGCAACGATTGGTGATGTGGTTTGTTTTGAGGTGAGTGTTACACCTACTGTGGGTGATAATACTGTTTCGAACAACACACTCACGCATTGTTTTGCAGTTTCGAATTCTTTTGACCCGAATGAAAAGGAGGTTAGTCCGGTTGGTAATTCGGTTTATCCGTTTAATGAGTGGCTTACTTATACTGTTCATTTTCAGAATACGGGTACTGCGCCTGCACAGCATGTGCAGATTATGGATACGCTTGACAGTGATTTGGATGAAAGTAGTTTTCAGTTGCTTTCTTCATCTCACGACCCGATGGTGCAGTTGTTTGGCAGTAAGGTGCATTTCAATTTTGTGGCTATCAATCTTCCGGACAGCACAACTGATTCAGAAGGCAGTAAGGGGTATGTGAGTTATCGGGTGAAACCGAAGAATAATGTTGCGGTTGGTTCTGTGATTGAAAATACGGCGAGTATTTATTTTGATTTTAATTCACCTGTTGTGACGAATACTGTTTTTAATATGATTGTGATTGATGATTATGTTCCGAGTGTTTCTACTGATTTTGGGATTTTGGTTTATCCGAATCCGGCGAACAACCAGTTAACAGTTTACAGTGAACAGTTAACAGTGAGCAACATTCAAATTGCAGATGTGTTGTGGAGGACAGTTAAGGGATTGCTTCGCCCCGATGATTACATCGGTTCTCGCAATGACAAAATTACTATTGATGTGAGCGGGCTTTCTGATGGGGTTTATTTTATCAGAGTGCAGACTGCGGAAAATTTGTTTTGTGAGAAGTTTGTGGTGGTGCATTGAATAGACTTATTCGGAAAATACATTTCTGCTATAAAACCTCACCCCTAACCCCTCTCCATGAATACATGGAGAGGGGAACGGACGCGAAATTTTTTTTACCAATATTTTCAGAAGAAGTCTAATTAATAACCTTTGACGGTGTGAATGAATGCATTTTTACCGCAGTGGTGTTGAGATGCGGAGAATACAATTTTACAACGGAGTTATAGGAGGAATACATAGGAGTTGTGGGAGTTTTTTATTGAGGGGACTTTGGGGACAATGGGGATAGGTGTTTTTTTTGATATTAGGTTGTGTGCTGATATAGTTTCGGTTCGTGAGACATGAACCGAGGCGGAGATGCATCCCGTGTCCTGATTACAGAGACACGGAATGGGTAAAAATGAGTTCAATCCGGGTATTTATTTTTCGAATCATGCAGATTCAATTAACTGATTTATTCTTTAATCACCTTCTGGTTCAGAATATTTTTTCCTTCAGAATTAATTATTGAAACAAAATAGATTCCTGAAGAAAATGATTGCAGACTGATTATTTCGGATTGGTGTTTTAAAGTTGAAGTATAAATAGTCTGTCCGAAAATAGTTGAAATTATGATTTTGTTTTCTGCCAGTTGACTACTGTAAACAGTTAAATTGCTGTTCGCTGGATTCGGATAAATGGAAAATTTATTTTCATTAATATTTATAACTGAAACACTTTGCGGATTCAGATTGATTAAAAAAGTATCAACGAATGTACAAGTGTCAACAGTTGAAAAAGGTTGATTGATTACTGTTATTGTAAAATGCAATAAAAAATTGGGTGGAATAGGAGTTGTTGAATAAAAATAACATTTCACAGAACTTATATCACCAGGATTCCATGCAGATGCAATTACGAGATAACTCTGACTATTTGTTTCTAAAGTTGTTCCGGTTGGTAAAGCATCTAGAAAATTAAATTTCAATCGTGGATAAGCAAAACTATAATTGCTTGTGTTCTTCAATACGCAATTAATCATTGAATCAGTGCCAGAAAAACCATCACTTACACCCCAACTTATGCTATCAGTAAAAAATGTTAACGGCATGTTATTGCAAATAGTAATACTTGTTTCAGGGGCAAAACTTTGAAATACTACATTGTTTCCGCTGGCACTGCTGTTAGGAACTGCAAGTGTATCAGTATAAATATTGAAATAAATATCAGCAGGACTGAACAATCCTGTCATTACAACAATAGAATTTGAAAATGAATTATTGAATTTTACAACTGATTGTCCACCCCAATTGGACACATAAAAATTTCCATAAGAATCTAATGCGATGCCATCGCAACTGGTTAATGTAGTAGTTACTAAAGTTGTAACAGATGAATCAACTAATGAAATGGCTTTGATTGCACCACCAGTCCAACTTAAAAACACCAATCTGTTTTGCGCTTGGTCAAATATTATTCCATTTGGACTTGCAGGCAATAATGAGCTTGGAACAAAAACATTTGATGTGCTTGTTGAAATATTTATTCGATATATTTTTTTTGCACTGAAATCTGTTACATACAAATTTCCATTGTTATCGTGTGTAATTCCATTAAGAAAACTTCCGCCGGTATTGACACTGAAAATTTGTGTGCCAGTCATGTCATAACCATAAACATATCCACCGCAACAAGCATATAAATTTCCCCATGCCATTTCAAGCCCATATGGATTTGGTGAAATGCCTGAAGCGAAAATTGATAAATTACCGGATGCATCGCGCGCCAGAATTTGTCCGTTGTTTTTATTTGAAATCAGATACCGGTTTCCGGTTACATCATAATCAACACTTTCGGGACCGTTGTAAGTTTGAGCTGATGTAACAAATGCCATTGCAGAGAAAACGAGAGCAGTAATAATTTTATTCATTCTTGATTGTTTTGAAATTGTTTGATTGCGGAAATATAAAAATCATTTCATCATTTTTGCGATTACAGTTTTCTTTATGGAAAATATTCAACAAAGAACTCTTGACTTTTCATTTTAAAAATTCATTAGTGATGAAATATTTTTTGATTTTATTTTTGTTTATTGGTGTTCAGTCTTATTCTCAGTCGGCTGCAGATTGGTTTAACAGAGGAAAAGAAAAGTTAGACAAAGGTGATGCGCAAGGAGCGGCGGATGATTTCACGAGAAGTTTATTGCTCGGCGCTACCAATGAAGCCTATTACAATCGTGGTAATGCTTTTTTGTATTTAGAAAAATTCAGTGCAGCTGCTTCAGATTTCAGGAATGCTACGGTTTACAAAAATGATGATGTGATGGCTTATTATTTTTTAGGTGAAATGTTGCGCGAACAAGGATTGTATTTAGAATCAATTGCTGCATTTGATAAGGCGGTGTTTTATAAAAAGGATTTTTATTTCGCAGTATTTGAAAGAGGAAATGTGAAGTATGAGTTTAAAAAATATGAAGACGCGGTAAAAGATTTTACAATTGTATTAGCGCATGACTCGTTGGAAGAGGAAGCTTATTACAGTCGTGCACTGTGTTATCGAGAATTGAAACAATTTAAATCTGCGATCAGTGATTTTAAAATGTCCACTAAACTGATGCCTAATAATCAACTTGCCTTTACTGACCTTGGTGATGCGTATTATGAAATGGCTGTTTATGATTCAGCTGTAATTGCCTATAAAAAAGTTACTGAAATAGAGGCACGAAGTTCTGATTACTGGTTCAATCTGGGGAGAGCTTATAATAAAATACTTGCTTATGAATTGGCCATTGCAGCATTAAATAAATGTCTGTTACTGGATGAATATTCAGGTGATGCCTTATATGAAATCGGAATTGCTTACGAGCAAGCTGGAAATAAAATGGCTGCCTGCGAAGCATTCACTAAAGCAAAATTATTTGGAACTGAAGACGGTGAAGAAATGGAGGAAGCAATAAGCAGAAACTGTAAATAATTTTTTCCTGATTCACAAACAGCATTACAAATAACTTATAACCCTGCCTGCGGCTCACAGGAAATCAACCAATAACTTTTCGCTATCTATCAATATCCGGAATTACTAAATCTAACATGGCCATAACAGAAACAAGGTCGCCGATTTTTTGTCCGACCGCCATTGTTTTCATTGCAAATAAATTACTGAAATTCGGAGAGCGGTATTTTACACGATATGGATACTGTGTTCCATCACTTATTAAGTAAACACCTAATTCTCCACGGGCGGTTTCTACTTTCTGATAATATTCTCCCTTCGGAAGTTTAATTACATTTTTTGTTTTCGCCTGAAAATCTCCTTCCGGAATTGCATCAACCAATTGTTCGAGAATGCGAATACTTTGTTCCATTTCTCGAAGGCGAACCATGTAGCGCGCAAAACAATCGCCACCGGTTTCCAGTATTTCATCGAACTGCAGATTCTCGTATCCTTCGTATGGATACCACTTGCGTATATCACAACTTACTCCAGAACCTCTTGCAACAGGGCCTGTGCAACCGAGAGCAATTACATCTTGCGGAGAAATATATCCAACACCTTTTGTTCTATTTTGAAAAATGATGTTGCCGGAAAGCAAGTCGTAGTATTCATGAAAATTCTTTTTGAAGTTGATGATGAATTGTTTCACCTTCTTCTGAAAATCGGGATGCAAATCATACATGACTCCACCCGGAACAATGTAATTCATGGTGAGTCGCGCGCCACAAGTGTCTTCGAAAATATCAAGGATTTCATCGCGCTCGCGAAAGCCGAAGAAGAACGGAGTAACAGCACCTAAATCCAAACCGGTGGAACCATACCACAAACAATGCGAAGCCAATCGGGTGAGTTCGGCCATCATGATGCGAATAACTTTAGTACGAGCAGGAAGTTCAACTCCCAATCCTTGTTCAACTGCAAGTGAACATGCCTGATTGTTGATGTGCGATGAGAGATAATCCATGCGGCTCGTTACATATATAAATTGACGGTAACTGAGTTTCTCACTCATCTTTTCAATGGAGCGATGTATGTAACCGAGTTGCGGGTCCACATCTTTTATTGTTTCTCCATCAAGTGTAATGATGAGGTGCAATACACCATGAGTGCTCGGATGTTGCGGACCAACATTGATAACAAACTCGCCAGTATCTTTTGTTTCTATAACATCTATCATGGCTTACAGTTCTACTATGTTAACTTCATCCATATAATCCTTCCGCAATGGGAAACCCTCCCAATCATCGGGGTTAAACAATCTTCTTAAATCAGGGTGATTCAAAAATTTTACTCCGAAAAAATCAAATGCTTCGCGCTCGTGCCAGTGAGCGGTCATCCATAAATTCCGCACGGTTTCTATTTCTGCATTTTCGTGATTATCAATTTTTGCTTTCACTATTAACTCATGTTTGAATGAACGGGAACGCAAGAGATACACAATTGTGAAATGAGTTTTCCAATCCACACAACTCAAGCACACCAATGAATCGAAATCGAACATCGGATTTTCTTTCAGCTCGGTACAAACTTTTAAAATTTCGGTTGAAGAAATATTCAGATTCACAAAAGCATTCTCTTCAAAAGTAGCTTCGGGAAATAAAGTGGTAAGTGTTGATTTGAGTTCTTCCTTGGACATGGATTTTCTTTCAGCGTTCGAATATAATTGTTAAGAATGTTATCGGAAGTAAAATCATCTTTTCTTTTTCACTATAACGATAAATTTCAGAAAATGAAAATTAAATTTTGAAATATTTTTCTGAATAACCCGATTTCAAATTATTAATTTGATTGTTGTAAAATGATAGTTTTGCCAGAATGATTTTGAACCTTTCGCCTGCACTTTTCTGGGATGTGAAATTGGATGAAATATCTGAAACAGATAATTCATCCTTTATAATTCAGCGCGTGTGTTCAAATGGTACCTGGAACGATTGGTTAATGATTCGGGAATATTATGGCATAGAAAAATTAAAAACCGAATTGATTAACGCAAGATACCTTGATAATAAATCGCTGAGTTTCTTCAGTGAGCTTTTTAATGTTTCAATGGAAAAATTCAGATGTTATACTATCAAACAGTCAACAAAGAAACTCTGGAATTACTGAAGAGCCTTTTGCTTTTTCCTTCAACGACTGATTTTTATTTGGTTGGCGGAACTGCACTATCGTTGCAATCAGGTCATCGAATTTCAATTGATCTCGATTTTTTTACCAATGAAGAATTTGATTCTCAGAAACTGCTGGAAAAATTAAAAGAAAATTTTTCAGTAACGCCTGTTGGAATTTCGCGCAATAGTTTAACTGCAGAAATAGAAAATATTAAAGTTGATTTTATCCGTCATGATTATCCGCTTGTAAAGCCAATTCAATTTATTGAAAATATCAGAATGGTATCAAAAGAAGATATTGCTGCAATGAAATTAAACAGCATAACTATCAGAGGTTCGAAGAAAGATTTCTATGACTTGTTTGAATTATTAAATTTCTTTTCGTTGGCTGATGTATTTGATTTTTTCAGTGTAAAATATGATGATTCATTGAAATTTATGGTACTGAAAAGTCTATTGTATTTTGATGATGCTGATAGCGAACCTTCACCAGTACTGATAAAAAATAATAGTTGGGACGATGTGAAAAATAAAATCAGAGCTGAAGTAAAAAAATATTCAGCGTTCTGATTAATTGAATTGATACGAATATTAGGAATGCAAAAAAATTTATTGCTGCAGCATCGCCTGGCTTTCATTTCTTATAGCTTCGCGAGTCATTCCTGATTTTATTTTTTCCTGCAGGGTAATCATCGCATGCAGCAAAGCTTCCGGTCTTGGAGGGCAACCGGGAATATATACATCCACCGGTATCACATGGTCGGCCCCTTTTACTACTGAATATGTATTGTAAAAAAATGGTCCGCCGGAAATTGCGCAGGCACCCATTGCAATTACATACTTTGGATCCGCCATTTGATCGTACAATCTTTTTAGTACAGGAGCCATTTTATAAACGATGGTTCCGGCAATGATGATAAGGTCAGCTTGTCGTGGTGTGGCGCGAGCAACTTCAAAACCAAAGCGACTCCAATCGTGTTTTGCTGAAGCGGTGTGCATCATTTCAATGGCGCAACAACTTGTGCCGAAAACCAATGGCCACAATGAATTGGCGCGCGACCAGTTCATTACATCTTCTAATTTACCGGTGAGAATTCCGCCGCCGGGATTATCATGGATTTCTCCGGGAAACGATTCTCTTAATTTTTTTACATCCATTTGAGTGCTCCTTTTTTCCAGGCGTACAACAATCCTAAAAACAAAATGAAAATGAAAATTACAATTTCTATGAATGCCGTTATTCCCATTTCTTTATTCACCACTGCCCACGGAAATAAAAACATAAGTTCAACATCAAACACTAAAAATATCAGTGCGAATAGATAATAGCCAACATTGAATTGTATCCATGATGCTCCAATTGTGGGCACACCACATTCGTAAGCCTGAAGTTTCTGTAAGTTTTTTGATGATGGTGCAATCAGTTTTGATACCAGCATGGCTAAACCGCAAAACCCGATTCCGCAAGCCATTAGCAAAATCAATGAAACATTTCCCATGTTGTTATTTTGAGCGGTCGAATTTAATTGCTGCAATCGTTATAATTATGAAAATTTTTTAAGGAGATTTTATTCAGAAATTTTAAATGATTCCGAATACATTAAATCATAATGGAAAGAAACTTTGTTTTCTACATTCGCCAATCAACTTTAAAAAATTTCATTCTTGAAAAAATCACTCCTCCTGTTTCTTTTTTGTTGCTGCATTTTTTCTTCGTGCAAAGTCTATCGATTCTTCGTTCGCAATTTTGCCAACATAACCGACTATAAATTTTTTACCGAGCATTCACTCCATCATTCAACACAACCATTTCATTTTAATTATTCCAATCAATTTAATGCTCCCGGCAATCTGAAAGTAAAGGGATTTGGTGGTGACAGCGCAACTCTTGATGTTGTATTGGAGCAATCTCCTTCGGTTGCATTTTTAATTATTCGTCGCGATACCATTTTATATGAAAAGTACTGGGATAAATACACCGACAGCAGTTGGGTGGCGAGTTTCTCAATGGCAAAATCATATTCATCTGCATTAATCGGAATTGCCATTCAAGATGGATTTATAAAAAGTGTGAATGAACCAATCACCAACTACATTCCTGAAATAAAAGATACCGCTTTCAGAAGAGTGACAATAAAACATGTATTGCAAATGACTTCGGGAATAAAATTTACGGAGCGCTACTACAATCCATTCAGCGATGCAGCAAAATTTTATTACGGAACAAATCTTCGTGCTGCAATAGAAAACATGAAAATTGAATATGCACCCGGCACCAGGTTCGAATACAAAAGCGGCAATTCACAATTACTCGGTTTGATAATTGAACGGGCAACAAAAAAATCCGTAACCGAATATTTACAGGAAAAAATATGGCAACCAATCGGAACTGAGTTTGATGCATCGTGGAGCACCGACCGGAAAAACTATGGCCTGGAAAAAACTTTCTGTTGCATCAATGCAGCTGCAAGAGATTATGCAAAGTTCGGGCGATTGTATTTGCGCAACGGAAACTGGAATGGTGTGCAGGTTATTCCTGAATCATGGGTGAAAGAAAGTACCACTCCAACACTTACTGAAGGCGGTGTAAATTATTACAAATATCAATGGTGGATTAACCGCAGCAGCTCGCACGATTTCAGTTGCGATGGCTTGTTGGGTCAGCGCATTTTTGTTTATCCCGAAAAACAAATCATCATTGTTCGACTTGGAAAAAATGATCGTAACCAAAATTATTTTCGTTTGTTCAGTCAGTTAATTCATTTGCTTTAATAATTGAATTCGGAAATATTTGTCCTCTCAAAAAATAATTTTCATTCATGCATAAATTTTTAGTGTTCATTTCAATTCTTGTTTTACCATTTATTTCCAGTGGTCAGTCATATAATTCCAACATGCAGGGTAAATTAGATACAGTTAGATTGAAAGATCCTGCAAATTCAAATGTTGTTCATGTGAATGTTTATGACTCAGCAAAATTTTTATACGCCAGTGGTAAACTTTTAAATGGAAAGAAAGAAGGAATATGGCGAAGTTATTTCGACAATCATTTTTTATATACTGTGGAAGAATACCGCAATGGTGAAAAAGAAGGATACAGTTTAATGCTGAACAGCAGCGGGTTTATGATGAAGGAAGAAAATTACAGCAAAGGAATAAAACAAGGTTTGTTTAAATCATACCTGAATGGTCGATTAAAAATGGAAGAAAATTTCGTGAATGGCATTCAGGTGGGATGGCGAAGAACCTACTATCCGGAAGGAGGATTACAAGAGAATGGTTTCTTTAATAAAGATGGAGTTCGTGACAGTACTAACAGCTGGTATTTTGGAAATGGAAAATTGTTAGTCCAATATATATATGTAAAAGGCGAAATAAACGGACCTGCAAAATCATATTTCGACAATGGAAATTTAAAAGCTGAAGGAGTTTATAAAGCAAATTATGAAGAAGGATTTTGGAAGGAATATTATGAAAACGGAAAAATAAAAGCAGAAGGAAATTATGCTAGCGGAAAAAAATCAGGCTCATGGAAATTATATGACGAAGGAGGATTTCCAATGAAAACGCAGGAATACAAAGACGGTACAATAATTTCAGAAAAAACAATTAACAAGTAATACCTTTCAAAAAATTTAAACTTCAACAAATGAAAAGTTTTTTAATCAGTTGCTTCATCATCTCACTTCCTGCTTTGTTGCATGCACAAATCACCATCAACACAGCTGATTTACCATCAGCAGGAAGCATGTATGGTGTAACAAATGAAAACGCATCAGCATCTGTTGATTTTATGTCAACCGGCGCCAATCACACCTGGGATTTTACTTCACTCACTGCTGCTTCCACTTCCATTGATACTTTTTTTACACTGGCACAATTGCCTGCTGATTTTCAAACTTATTTTGTTGGGGCTGATATGGCTGATAATGCCGGAGCAAGTATTGCAGGATTTACTTTGCAAGGTGCATATACTGCTTACAATAAGAATGCACTTGGATTCTATAACAGAGGTTTTGGCGGCACAATTCCGATAGTGGGACTCACGCTACCCTTCATTTATATTCCGGGAGATCAGATGGTAAAGTTTCCTTTAAATTTTAGCGACGCTGATGTATCAACTACAAGTGCCATTTCCGGCGTGCCGAATGTGATTTCAATAACCCGCATTCGCAACAGAACAAATACTGTTGATGGATGGGGAACATTGCAACTTCCCTCTGGAAATTACCAGGTGCTTAGAATGAAATCTGATATTAATGATCACGATTCAGTAAATATTGTTTTTCCTCCTGTTAATAATGCTATTGATAATTTAACACATGAATACAAATGGTATGCAGCCGCAGGTGGAATTCCGGTTTTACAAATCAATACCAACGAAACCGGTGGCAACGAAACTGTTACTCAAATTATTTATCAGGATCCATCCTTGGTACCCGATGCAGTACAGTATATTTCAAGTGAAAATTCCGAGATAAATATTTATCCAAACCCTGCAAGTGATTATGCTTTTGTAATGCCTGCTGAAAAAAATCAGATCGAAAAAATGTTGATTACTGATGTTTCGGGAAGAGTGTTGAACGAAAATTTAATTTCATCAACTGCGGTTACAACAATTGATTTAACCCGTTTTTCAGAGGGGATTTATTTTGTTCGGATTATAAATGATGGAAAATTTTCGTCGGCTCAGAAGCTGATTGTAAATCGTTAATTACTTGTTGACTATTATTTAAGTCAGATTTTATTTTTGCTCGACCAAATTTTTTTGTTTCAAATTTCCAAACCAAAAACTGACAATGGCAAACATTTTAATTATAGATGATGAAAAGAGTATCAGAAAAACGCTTCGCGAAATTCTGGAATACGAAAATTATAAAGTAGAAGAAGCAGGTGATGGCAGCGAAGGATTAAACCTGCTGAAAGCAAATGGATATGATGTTGTGCTGCTCGATATAAAAATGCCGAAGATGGATGGCATAGAAGCGCTCGAAAAAATCCGTGTGCTGTATCCCGACCTTCCTGTAATTATGGTAAGTGGTCACGGCACTTTGGAAACTGCGGTGGAAGCAGTAAAGAAAGGCGCGTATGATTATGTGGCCAAGCCAATGGATTTGAATCGCTTGCTTATTACAGTCCGCAATGCGCTCGATAAAACAAATCTGATCACCGAAGCAAAAGTTTTGAAACGAAAAGTTTCTAAAACCAGAGTGATACTGGGTAAATCACCTTCCATAAAAAAGATTAATGATAAAATTGAAAAGGTAGCGCCGACTGATGCGCGTGTTTTAATCACCGGTGAAAACGGAACAGGAAAAGAATTAGTGGCAAGATGGATTCATGAAAAATCAAATCGTCATGAAGGACCAATTGTGGAAGTGAATTGTGCGGCTATTCCATCAGAGTTAATTGAGAGCGAATTATTCGGTCACGAGAAAGGTGCTTTTACATCAGCCATAAAACAGCGCATTGGAAAATTTGAACAAGCAAGTGGCGGCACTTTGTTTATGGATGAAATCGGCGACATGAGTTTATCGGCGCAGGCAAAAGTGTTGCGCGTGTTGCAGGAAAATAAAATTACCCGAGTAGGCGGCGAAAAGGAAATCAGCATTGATGTGCGCGTGATTGCAGCTACCAACAAAGACCTTCATGCTGAAATTGCAAAAGGAACATTCCGCGAAGATTTATATCATCGCCTCGGAGTTATTTTAATTCATGTTCCGACATTGAATGAACGGAAGGATGATATCCCTATTCTCGCCAATCAGTTTGTACAGGAAATTTGTGAGGAGTATGGCATCCCTAAAAAAGTAATTACACCAAAAGCCATTCAGGAAATGCAAAACATGCACTGGAGCGGAAACATTCGTGAGTTGCACAATGTGTTGGAGCGCCTGGTGATTTTAAGTGAATCAAAAATTACGGAAGAAGAAGTGCTGACATACGCAGTAGCACACCACGAGCGCGATCCGTTTGAAGCCATATTTACCAAGTACGAACGCTTCCAGGATTTTAAAGATTACATGGAAAAACAGTTCATTGATTTCAAACTGAAAAAGAATGTTTGGAATGTTTCAAAAACTGCCGATGAAATAGATATTCAGCGTAGCCACCTTTATAATAAAATTGAAAAGTATAATTTGAAGCGTGAGGAAAGTGCGGTTTAAAAAACAATTACATTAACCCTTGATGAATTAATTTTTTTCGAATTAATTTTTGTTAATTGAAAAAAATATTTGCGGATATGTATGGCATGTTTTCTATGGCTCTTGCTATAATTCATCGCACATAAATTTAAAGCCGTGCTCAATAAAAAGTAAGCCAATGCTCCTCTCCTTTTCGCAAAAAGTTTAGTTGAAAAGGCTGCATCATTATTTGAGATACAGGATTTATACAAGGTAGAATAATTTATTTATTGAATTGAAATTACTCTCTTCAAAGTTTTTAATCAATACTTTTTACACCTTGATTCTTGCCCAACAAACTAAACCCGATGGCAACAAGAATACTGAGTGCAATAAAAAAGTAAAACATAGTGTTAAATCCATACTTACCCGCAATGCCTAATCCTACAAGTGGAGCGGCAATGTTTGCAAGCCCATAAGAGATAGAGTAAAGTGCCGAATACTGTCCTTGTCGTTCTTTAGGCGGTCGCGATATGGCGTAGTTGAACATAAATGGCATGGCATATATCTCCGACATAGTAATCATGAGTGTATATAATATGGCGAAGAGCATAATGCCCTGCCCAAATTGTAAAATGAGAAACGATATGGGTAAACAAATAACACCGATAATGATGTAACGAAATATCAATTTCTTTTTTTCCAATGCAGTTATTAATGGCATTTCAATAATCACGACGAGCAAACCATTCAATGCAAGCAACAACCCAATCGTATCTTCCGAGTAATGACACACGGTATTAAAAAACTGCGGCATACTGGCAAACAATTGAAAAAAACAAACACCATACAAGGCAACCAGCAAAATAAAAATCAGGTATCGGTAATCGCGATAAGCGGATGTACTGCTATCGGCCAGCACTTCGTTTTTATGTCGGTTCTGTTCCGATTTTTTTCTTGGCAAGTACATATATAACATAATTGCCGCCGCGAAACTGGTGAAGGCATCAATCACAAACAGCCACTTGTAACCAAGGTACAAGGCGACAAATCCTCCAACTGCAGGGCCAACTGAAAATCCAAGATTGACGGCTAATCGCACCAACGAGACAGAACGGGTTCGGTCGGTGGCGGTGGTGTAATCGGCTATGGCGGCTGAGTTTGCAGGGCGAAACATATCGGCACTGAGCGCATAAAAAAAGATGACAACAGAAATGGCAATGGGTGTAGTAACCACTAACAAAAACAATAAAATAAAACCGCTGAGTATGAGTGAGAAAACCATAATATCAAAATGGCTTCGGCGATCAGTGAGCCAGCCGCCGAGATAACTGCCGAGCACGCTTCCAATTCCATAAAAACTTAATACAAGCCCTGCATTGACAATAGAAAAATTGAGTTCATTCGTAAGATAAAGTGAAGTGAACAACAACACCATAGAACCACTCCGGTTAATGAACATGGAGATAGCAAGTATCCAGATGTTTCGCTGAAGATTTGAAAAGGCTTCTTTATAAAGTGAAAGAATAAAAGTCATGTGGGCGATGGTAAAAATAAAATTACCGGCAACATTTTTTATTGAAAGAAAATTTTACTTCTTCAGTTTTCCATTAATCAATATTCACTTCCGTTTCATAATAATCACTCAGTAGAATTAATTGTTTGCGTATTGAATCAGACCACTCTTTTTGTTTTATGGCATTAGTACCGTGAGCGGTTTCTTTATCGTATTTATCCTGCGCTTTATTTAACTCAGCAATTTGTGTGTTGTAAATTTTCTGAATTGCTGATGAAATATTTTTATCATCCAATATTAATTTTTGTGAAAGCTGCTGTCTGATTCTGCGTGCATATAATTCTGTAATGTCGAAATGCAATTGCTCGTGGTTCAATAAATTTCCGGAACTGTCTTTCAGAAAAGATTTTTTACAAATGAAAAGTGTGTAGCAATAAATCCGGAGCAACCGATCTTCCTGTTTCATATCCAGAAAAATTCCTGAATAGGTGAGCCCCTGAAAACTTCCTGCCGGTTTGCCTTTAAAATCAGCTTGGGATAACAAACTATCCTGTTGCCATTGAATAGTATCGCCGCCAAATTTTTTGATTGAGTTTTGTAATTCATTTTGTGCAAACGAAAATTTTAAACTCAGGAAAAGAATCAGGAAAAGAAAAATATGTTTCATGTCTTTCAAATGTTAATTCAAAAATCTTAATTCTAAAATCAATTCTTTTTCTTCGAAGCCACATCAATGTAAACAGCAAGAATCAATACTGCTCCCTTAATGATGTTTTGATAAAATGGTTCGATGTTCAGAATGCTCATGCCACTGTCGAGTGAAGCCATTATTAAAGCACCGATGATGGCTCCGAAAATGGTGCCGCGTCCGCCCATTAAACTGGTGCCGCCAATTACACATGCAGCAATTGCGTATAACTCATATCCGGCTCCTGCATCGGGCGCAGCACTTCCGAGTCGGGCAGTATAAACTATTCCGGCCACTGCACTCAGCAATCCACATAAACCAAAAACAAGCATGGTGTTGAATTTAATATTTATTCCGCTGAGATATGCAGCTTCTGCATTTCCGCCAATGGCAAAAACCCGTCTTCCAAAAGTTGTACGGGTTGAAATGAAACCAACAATTAATGCTAAAGCAAGCATTACAATAACAGGAACCGGAATGGCTTTATCAATTCCAGTTGTAGCAGAAAGTGTAACAGTATGATTTGCATTTTGATATTCGTGTAATTGCGCAAGAGGTGATTCAGCAGGAACACGAATGGGAGTAGTGATTGGCATGATTTCGCTTACGACATTATTAGCCGTAAAAACCCAAAGGAAGAAACAAACAAAAGCGCTGAACGATATAATTTTTAAAATAACAACCGGCACTGCGGAAAATTTTAATCCGAATTTATTTTTGATTTTTCGTTGATAGAATAAATGAAAGGAATAAAAAATAATTGCCAATGCAGCAATCGAAATACTGATTTTGGTTGAAAGAAAACCACTGCCGAAAATCTGAAATTCATTATTGACCGAAATTGTTTCACCCTGCATGATGGCCATTATGCTTCCGCGGAAAATTAACAAGCCCCCAAGTGTTACTATGAAAGCAGGAATGCGCAGATAAGCGGTGAGTGCGCCTTGCAAACAACCAACAACAAATCCAAAAAGAAGTGTAATCGAAATCGCCACTGGCAAACTCATTCCGATTTTCATAAAAAAGATTGAAGCAATTCCTCCAAAAAATCCAACCAAACTGCCAACTGATAAATCAATATTACCACTCACAATCACCAGCAACATTCCGATGGCAAGAATTCCAACAATGGAACTCTGCCTGACTAAGTTGGTGATGTTCGCTGCCGAAAGAAAAATTCCATCAGTTGCAATGTGAAAGAATATACAAATAGCAAGCAGCGCGAACACCATTACGAGTGCGCGGATGTTTGTTGAATTGAATGATAAATTATTTTTCATTGGCAAGTTCAAGAGCGTGGTTATATAAATTGACATCAATAAAAAATCTTGCTTTCTGAATCAGTTCATCCATCAGTTGCTTAACTGATGATATTTCTCTTGAATGTTTTGCCTGAATCAGAATACCAATTATTCCAATTATATGCAGGCCTTCGCGCACTGCAAGGTCTCTTCCTCTTTCTTCATCCATCAGTAATCTCGTTGCGTGAAGTTCTTTAGCCAATGCAATAGCCTCCGCTTCTCCTAAATCTACTTCTGCTAAATACCTCCTTACAGCTTCCGTATTACTAACTATTGCAACTTCAATCCAATGAGCATTTTCTATTTCAGATAAATCAATTCCCTGCTCTTTCAGAACCAACAATTCAGTCATTACTGCGTTGGGAATTATTATTCTCCCATAAAATTTATGCAACAAGCCAAGCTTATTTATCAAAAACAAATTACTTATTGGTGAGGTATCACTAACGATTACCATAATTTCTATGGCTCATTTAAAGTGCGCATATCATCGTCTAAATCCTTCACGCTATAATTAATCGGAACATTATTGTTATACATCAACTCCTGAAACTCGAGGATATTCAATCCTGTAAATTTCCGTGCCTGCCCCATGCTGAATTTCTTTTTTGAATATAAGAACAAAGCGAACTGCTCGCGTACTTCTTTCTCTGTCATTCTTGCGTTGTTCAAAATTTCATCACTGATTGTAAGCATGATTTTAAATTTCAGGTAAAGTTAAGAAATCAATTTTCAAATTGATGCTCGCTTGTTGCAGCCATCATAATTTCCTCTTGTGTTACACCTGAAGAAAAATCTCCGCTAATTTTTCCTTCATTCATCACCACAATCCGGTTACTCATACCGATTACTTCCGACAAATCGGACGAGACCATGATGATTGCCATTCCTTCATTCACGAGTTTGTTCATCAGTTCATAAATTTCTGCCCGCGCGCCTACATCAATTCCTCGAGTGGGTTCATCGAGCAATAACAGTTTCGGATTCACTAATAAACATTTTCCGATAACTACTTTTTGCTGATTGCCTCCTGAAAGTTGTTGTACTTCAGTTTCGGTTGAATTTGTTTTTACAGATAGTTGCTGAATCATTTCCAAAGTGCGCTTCATTTCTTTTCCTCCTGATAGTATTCCGACGCTCGAAATATTTTTCATCGTTGAAAGATTCAGATTGAAGCGAATGCTTTGCGGAAGAATTAATCCCAATCGTTTGCGGTCTTCACTCACTAATGCAATTCCATTTGCTATGGCTTCGGCCGGCGAATTGAATTTTACTTTTTTATTATTGAATAAAATTTCTCCATCCTGTTTTCCTTTCCATGCTCCGATAATTCCCATTAACAGTTCTGTTCTTCCGCTTCCCATCAGTCCGGCTATTCCAAGAATTTCTCCTGAACGAACTTCCAGATTTACCGAATCAATTTTCCTTTTTCGGGAAGAATCAAATAGTGAATAATTTTTTAATTCTAAAACTTTTAATCCGGTTTTGGTTTGTGTTTTCGGATAGAGTTCGGTGATTTCTCTTCCGACCATTAACTTGATTAATTCCTTTTCTGAAAAGTTCGGCTCGGCTTGAATCTGAGTTGTACCGCTGTTGTTGATGTTATAAACTACAACTTTTGTTGCAATAAATTTTCCATCACGCAAAACTGTTACACGATTACAAAGTGATTTTATTTCTTTCAAGCGATGGCTGATATAAATAATTGTTACACCTGAGGTTTGCAATTGCTGAAGCAAATCAAATAATTTTTCAGTTTCAGTTTCGGTTAAAGCAGTGGTGGGTTCATCCAGAATTAACAGGCGCGCATTTTTATTCAATGCCTTTGCAATCTCCACTAATTGTTGTTCGCCAATTCCAAGTTCACTCACTTCAGTTTCAGGAGAAACAGTTAGTCCAACCTGTTCCAATAATTTTTTTGCAACAACATGAATCTGATGTCGCTGAATAATTCCGAAGCGTGATGGTTCATTGCCGAGAAAAATATTTTCAGCCACGCTCATAGTTTTCACCAATGAAAGTTCCTGATGAATCACTGCAACTCCGGCTGCTTCAGCTTCATGAATATTTTTGAAATGAATTTCATTTCCATCTATGGAAAAATTTCCTTCATAATTTCCGGATGAATAAACCCCGTTCAGAATTTTTATCAGCGTTGATTTCCCCGCACCATTCTCACCGCACACCGCATGAATTTCTCCTTGCGCCACACTAAAAGAAATTTCTTTCAGCGCATATACATCTCCAAATTGCTTACTGATATTTTTTATTTCGAGAAAACTCATTTGTTATAAATTTCTTTTTCGGAATGAAATCCATCCTTTACCACGGTTTCCATCATATTGGTTTGGTCAACCACAATCGGGTCAATTAAAATACTTGGAATATCTTTTTTTCCGTTCGAAACAATTTTCACTGCGCCATTTACCACTTCACTTCTGATTACCTGCAATGCCGCAATTGCAGCAGCTTCTGCCATCAACTTCAGCGGCTTGTAAACGGTCATTGATTGTGTTCCCGAAATCACCCGCTGACATGCAGAAAGTTCAGCATCCTGACCACTGACTAAAACTTTCCCATCCAATTTTTGCTCGTGTAAAGCCTGAATGGCTCCGCTGGCCGTTCCATCGTTGCTTGCAACAACAGCAGTAATATTTTTTTCTTTTATGAGCGCATTTTCTACATGTTTCATTGCTTCCATTGGTTGCCAGTCTGCCGCCCACTGGTCGGCTATAATTTTTATAAAACCTGAATCTATATATGGCTGCAAAATCTTCATTTGTCCTTGGTGATAAAGCAATGCATTATTATCAGTTGGCGAGCCGCCAATCAAAATATAATTTCCGCGTGGTGCTTTGTTCACCAAGTATTCCGCCTGCATTTCTCCAATCCGTTCGTTATCAAACGACACATATAAATCCAAATTGCAATCGCGAATCATTCGGTCGTAAGCAATAACCCGCACTCCGTGTTTGTGGGCATTATCAACAATGGTCGATGCAATTTTTCCATTGTGTGGCACTACTACTAAAACATCCACACCCTGAGTAATCATATTTTCTGCCTGTGCAATCTGCACTTCATCGTTGCCATTGCATGCCTGCACTAATACTTCACAACCAAGCGCTTCAGCTTTTGCAACAAAGTAGTCACGGTCGTGCTGCCACCGCTCTTCCTTCAATGTTTCCATTAAAAATCCGATTAATGGCTTTGCTTTTTTCGGTTGAGAATTACACGAAACAAAAAGGGTTAAACAGAAAATGCAGAGGAGTAAAAGGTTTTTATTCATTGAATTTGAAAGGTGAAAAATAACATTCGAACAAAATGAAACTGATTTGAATATTGATTTGCAAAAGTGACCTGCGAAATTATCTTTGCGCTCCGCTTCAAAAAAGCGATGATGATTCCGTAGCTCAGCTGGTAGAGCATAACACTTTTAATGTTGGGGTCTTGGGTTCGAATCCCAACGGGATCACTTAGAAATTGGCTGAAAGCCTTGATGTCATTGGATGTCAAGGCTTTTTTGTTTATAATTACTGAAACAATACTGAAACCTTTTGCCTTTTTTCTTAATGATTTACAATAACTGAATGAGAAATTAGTTTCTATCTGAATCAGATAAAGAAGTATCAGGATTTACAACTATTGTTGAATCGGATGTTTCAGTTTGTTCAATATTATTTGCTTTTAATTCATATTTAAAAAAATTAGCCGCAATTCCAAAATAGACTTCTCTATGAAGTTCTTGCTTTTCATTTATAAGATGAAATTCAGCTGCTTCATTTTTATAATGATAGCTAGAATAACTAAAAACAGAAAAGATAAAAAAATTCATTTCTTTTTTTAATCCTTCATTACTTGTAAGACCTAAATAATTTTTAAATGAAGTGTTTGAAGGATTTGTAAATAATAAGAAAAGTAAAATGAAAATTAAAAAACTAAGTGCTTTTCTCTTTTTTATTGCATCAATGATTTGATTCATAATTTTTTATTTTCTAATTGCGTAATTAATCTTTTAACCCCTAAAGCTGGATTTATACTTAAACCCTGCTTAAACCATTTCAAAGCAAGTTCCTTATTTTCCTTGCTAATGTAGAAGTCACCAATTTTTCTAAAAAAGTTGGATAGTGTTGAAGTTTGTAAGTCAGTTTTAATGTTTGCTACTAAGTCAAATATTTTTTCAGCTATTATGGTATCACCTAATTCATAAATAGAAATACCATCATCTATAAGACTTTCAGCCTTACTATAATTTAGTTTGTTTTCAAGCATTAAAATTTTTATGAAGTCATTGTAATTTTCTTCTATATCAGTCTGCTTTTTACTGATAGCTTGATACAACTTACCATATCTATAACCAATATGTAAATCAATATTTGCTTCAATTTTTTTTAATCCGGATAAAGGTTCTTCATTAATTTCAGTTGTCATTACTCCATCTTTATTGAAAACAGTAACATAAGCAATCAATAAATATGTTTCAATTTCAAATCCTGTTTTTTCTTCAAGGTTATGCAATTCTACAGCATCAAAAACCTTGTCCTTATTTTTTAATGAATTAAAAATCTTTTCTGCCTGATTAGAAGTTTTTTTTATTTCATCTTCATCTTCAAGTTCTAACAATTTAATTACTTCATAGTCTACCCCTAATATTTTATAACCCATTTTAATATTTGTTCTAAATGGAGTTGCTGATGTTGTAAATACCTTTTTTACTTCAATCTTCTTTTTACTTTTTTCTCTTTTGTTTAGAATTTTTAAAGCTACAAAACATGCAATGACCAATAGAATTAATATGCTTATGATTAAAATTGGATTCATTAATTTGTTTTGTTTTATATTATACTTTTAAAATCACTTTTCGAATAACTTCCTGTTCCTTCTATACTAAACTCATTTATAATTTGAGTTCCATCCTTCATTTGCTTTACATTAATTAAAGCTTCTTCAAAGTCCATGAATTGTTCAATGTCGATTCCTGATTTTTTTGATGCTTCTTTTTTTAGCTTATTAAAATTGCTTTTAGTTTGAATATTATTTGCATGAAAATAATCTGCAATTTGTTTTAAGTCTTCTTTCTGATTTTCATTTATAATCACATTAGGCTTCAATCCTGTAAACTTGATTCCTTTTCTTACATCAGTCCATTTTACATTTGGATCAAAATATAATGGCTTGTTTTTTTTCTTTCTTTTTTCTCTTCTGTTTAGAATAACAAAAGCAACAAAACAGATAATTGCTAATAGAAATAGTAATCCAATATTTCTAACAAGCTTATAATCTTCTTCAGTAAGTTTTGAAGCATCAATCAAAATGAAGTTTAGGATTGTATTGTTAGTCATATAAAGTGATTTATCCAATCAAAGCTAATAGACTATTTGAAAACCAAGCATATATTTTCTGCTGGCAGCCTTGATGCTACTGACAAAATTCTTTTCTCAATTCAAAAGCATTTTCATGCCCTAATTCACCAGCTTTACTCCAATCATTACAAGCTCCTGTGTAGTCTTGAAGTTCATATTTTGTAACTCCTCTGTTATAATATGCAACAGCATCTTCAGGATTTAGTGCTATTGCCTTTGTATAGTCAGCAATGGCTCCTGAGTAGTCTTGTAGTTCATCTCTTGCAACTCCTCTATTTACATAAGCCTGTGCCACCAAATCAGGATTTAATGCTATTGCCTTTGTATAATCTGCTATGGCTCCAACAATAAAATAAATTCTTAATACACCAAAGGGGGTGTTGTCTTTAAGATTATATTTTGCTAGTCCTCTGTTAAAATAAGCATCAGCATCCTCAGGATTTAATTCAATTGCCTTTGTATAGTCTGAAATGGCTCCTGTGTAATCTTGAAGATTAGCTTTTGTATTACCTCTGCTATTATAAGCACTAGCATAGTCAGAATTTAGTTCTATTGCCTTTGTATAATCAGCTATTGCTCCTGAGTAGTCTTGAAGTATACCCCCCTCTTGAAGATCATATTTTGCTAGTCCTCTTTTATAATAAGCACTAGCATCCTCAGGATCTAATGCTATTGCCTTTGTTAAGTCAGCAATGGAACCTGTGTAGTGGAAAATCCAGTGATACTGACCACCTGAAACCGATTTAAACTGACCACTGAAAACCGGAGCAAACTGACCAGCAGAATCCGGTTC
>CAMDOA010000041.1 GCA_945903305.1 Chitinophaga pinensis | reverse complement strand
TAACCTAACTGCACCAGCGAATGACGATTCAAGCGGATGAATGGAATGCCTCTCGCTATTGCTTCTTCCACAATGGAACCGGTGGATGGCCCGAGTCGTTCGTCTTCACGAATTTCGCGAAGGGTTTGTATGTCGTTTGCTAAATCGTAGTCGGTTCCGGCTATTAATGCTTCGGCTATGTGCACTGCTGCATTGGCTGTGTAAATGCCTGCTTTTTTTTCCATGTAGGCGAACACCACATTGTAAACTCCCTTGGTGCTGGTTTCGCGGGTGCGACCGAAACCTACATCCATGCCCGCGAGTGTTTGCAGTTCGAGTGCAATGTGTTCAACTACATGTCCCATCCAAGTGCCTTCTTCCACGCGATGAAAAAAACCGCCCGCATAATTTTCGCTGCAACGATGTTCCTGCAACGAGGGCATTAATTTTTTTAAGCGATCAATAAACCCCGGGATTTTATTGGTTGGTTTTTCTTCCAACCCCTCGAGGTCTAAGCGCATGACTATGAGTTTGTGCCGGCGAATGCTCCAGTAGTTGGGACCATTCATTACTTTGATGTCAATGATTTTCATAGTGAGTGCAGGTTATTAGTTTATTGTTATCTGTTATTTGTGGCGCAAGTTATTAGTTTACTGTTGTCTGTTATTGGTTGAACAAGTTATTCGTTTATTGTTATCTGTTATTTGTTGCGCAAGTTATTCGTTTGTTGTTATCTGTTATTTGTAATACAGATGGCTATTATTTTTTTTGTTTAGTGTTTTGCATTACCGATTACTACTGAGTTACCGTATGCAAATTAGTTGATGAAAAAATGTTTGTGTTAAAAATGGAATAAAAATCCGGATTGTGAGGGATTGGAGAGGAAATATTTTTTTTGGTTTGAAGAAATAAGTGGGCTTGTTTAATTTTTGGATAAAGTATTAGTAGGAGTAAATAATCTTCTTAATTTAATTACACTTAAAATTATCATCATAAGAAATAAAATTTCAGAGAGCCAAAAAGCTTTAATGTTTTTTATTATGAAATCGATAGTGGAATTAAGCCAAATAACTGCAAGATAACTTCAACACTATTAAATTGAGGGGTTGAATAAAATTGCAATAAAATATAATTTTGTTCTTGTTGAAGCATTTTATAAAACTGATCAAACTTTATTATCGGATAGAAGGCATAAATTGTTTTTAGTTGAGAATTGTAATATGGTTTTTGGTCTGATCGATTATCAGAATAGAAAAGTAACTCAGCATGCTCTACATCACTCGACTAAGAATACGGCTTACCATGCAACGATATTTTATTCGTTAGAACCGGAAGATTTTGAATGGGTAGATAAGAAAATAACTGTGCTTCAATTTGATACTCCTTCAAATTCAATATTTGCAAAACACTTCCACGCTGTAGTTTTTTGGAAAGTGGTACCGATGAAAATATTTCATTGAAAATTAATTTAGATGATTGTGCAACTTTTTTTATAATTTTTTTGGCCTACTTAAATGAATTTATTTCTTTAAAATAATTTCTTTCATCTAACCTTCAATTCTCATCCCATCAAACATAATAAAGTTCCGATTGATGTTTTGTTGGTTTGAAGGGAAATAGCAGAATCACAGATTAAATTCCTACCTGCCGCAGGCATGGATAAAAAGTTTTCACGGATTGTGAGGGATGAAGTATTAAGTATTATTTAAATTGGGTGAATACAATGTGTTTGCAATCTTTGGCGCAAGGTTTTATTTTACTGCTTTTCAAATACAAAATTTAAATTATAATTGATTCATGATAATGAAAACCAAACCAACTATTAAATTAAAAGATGGTGACCATTGCAAAGTTATTGGAGGCACACACAACGGAAAATCTGGTATTGTGCGCGACATACACACAAGCAAAACAGGTCACATTACCATCACTGTTTTACAGGAAAACGGTGTGCGGTTTAAAACACTTGGAAAGAATGTGGAAGTACTAAGTTGAATGCGCTGAGTTAGTTTTTTGTGTTTATCAATTATGCAATATTTAGCTGACAACTATCGTTCACTATAAAATTTTAAAACTATGCTCGCCTTCATCAGTTTTTTTGCATTTTATTTTTCTGCCTTTGAAACAAATTCTTACTATCAAATTGATTATAAAAACTTTTATCAGTTAACCGAAGTCAATAAAAAAGTGGATTGGCTTCAACCAAATATTCAATTACTCGAAGCAGCCATTTTTCATTGTACCAATGAACAGCGGGTGAAAAACAAATTGCCATTATATAAATATGCAATTGATTTGAACAAGGCAGCTAACTACCATTCCAATTCAATGGCCAAATACAATTTCTTCAGTCATGTGAACGAGCATGAAAAAAACATGAAGGCATTTTATCAGCGAATGAAACAGTATGGCGGCAGTTTTAATGGGTGCGGCGAAAACATTGCTTACGCTGAGTTCGACTATAGTTATTCCTATCTGGAAGTAGCCACTGATATTGTTGAACTTTGGATGAATTCAGAAGGACATCGCATTCATGTGTTAAGCACCGTTTATAAAGAACTTGGATGCGGAGTTGGAATTAAAAAAGTAAATGCCTTTCAGCGTGTATATGCCACACAGGATTTTGGCGGGAAACGAAACAGTGTGCAGCCCTGATTTATTCGTGTATTTAATTTATACAACCACCGGAAAAATATTTTAATAACTCATCATCCATTCACTTGCGCAATCATTCAGTTTCTTTTTATGTTTGTTCGCTTTTTCAAATAAGCCTCTATGACTTTTTACAATAAAATTAACAACGCTGTCGGATGGATGGTGTTTATTGCCTCCTCACTTGTTTATGTTTTAACCTGCGAACCCACCGGAAGTTTTTGGGATTGCGGTGAATTTATTGGCTGTGCCATGAAACTGCAGGTGGCGCACTCACCCGGTGCCCCTTTCTTTTTAATGCTCGCCAGGCTATTTACCATGTTCGCGGGCGGACCCAGCGAAGTAGCATATTGTGTAAATGTGATGAATAATCTGATGGGCGGTTTTACTTCTCTCTTTTTATTCTGGACCATAACCGCAATGGCAAGAAAAATGACTACCGCTAAAGAAAGCGATATGAGCATTGATCAAATCATTGCAGTAATAGGCGCCGGAATTGTTGGAGCTATGGCTTGTACTTTTACCGATTCAAATTGGTTTTCGGCGGTTGAAGGCGAAGTATATGCAGGCTCTTCATTTTTTACAGCATTGGTTACCTGGGCTATTTTTAAATGGGATCATGTGGCCGATGAAAAATATGCCGACCGGTGGATTGTATTTATCGGATACATGATGGGGCTTTCCATTGGTGTTCACTTATTGAATTTGTTAACTATTCCGGCCTTGGTATTTGTGGTTTATTTCAGAAAAGCAAAAGAGATAACCAATTTCGGAATCGTTAAAACTTTTTTAATAGCCTGTGGAATTCTTGCATTTATTCAATTCGGAATTATTCCAAGTATTCCAAACATCGGAGCGAGTTTCGATATTTTCTTTGTCAATTCTTTAGGGCTTCCATTTAATACCGGCATTATTGTTTGGTTTTTAATTATTACCGCCATCCTGTTTTTTGCTTACAGATATTCTGTTCAAAAAGCTTTGCCTTGGTTGCACACTTCCATTATGACTGTGATTGTAATTATCATTGGTTATTCTTCTTACACCATGGTGCTGATTCGTGCCAATGCCAATCCGACCATTAACATGAGTAATCCCTCCAACTTTGTTAACCTGGTTTCTTATTTAAATCGTGAACAGTATGGCGATCGTCCACTTTTATATGGTCAGAATTTTACTGCCCGACCAAACGATATTGATTGGGACAATGGCGATATGAAATATTTCAAGGGCGAAAAAAATTACGAAGAGTTAGGCCGCAAGCCCATTGTGAAATATGCATCTGAAGACAAAATGATGTTCCCCCGAATTTTTGATAATGATGATCCGGGGCATGTTCGCTTCTATCGCGAATGGTTAAATTTGGGTAAGGATGAGAAGCCAACATTTGCGCACAACATTGGTTTCTTTTTCTCTTACCAGGTAAACTACATGTATTGGAGATATTTTCTGTGGAACTTTGCCGGCCGCCAAAATGATATGCAGGGTTTAACCAATGATAAACAACATGGCAACTGGTTAACCGGAATTAATTTTATCGACAATGCTTTTTTAGGGCCACAGGAAAATCTTCCTGATCATTTAGCTGATAATAAAGCACGAAATACTTTTTTTCTTATCCCAATGATCATTGGTTTAATTGGAATGATTTTCCATTTCAAACGCGATAAACACGATGCAGCCGTGGTGATGTTGTTGTTTTTCTTTACCGGAATTGCCATTGTGCTTTATCTGAATCAAACTCCGCTGCAACCCCGCGAGCGCGATTATGCTTATGCCGGATCGTTTTATACCTATTGTTTTTGGATTGGGCTCGCTGTAATGGCAGTTTATGAATGGTTGAAAAAGAAAAAAGTGAATGCGCAAATGGCGGCTCTTGGCGGAATTCTGCTATGTGCTACCGCGCCTGCATTAATGGGTGCACAAGGTTGGGATGATCATGACAGAAGCAATCGTTATACTGCCCGTGATTTTGGTCGCAATTATTTAGAGAGTTGCCCGCCCAATGCTATTTTATTTACACAAGGAGATAATGATACTTACCCATTATGGTATGCGCAGGAAGTGGAAGGCATACGACAAGATGTGCGCATCGTTAACCTCAGTTTACTGGGTGTGGACTGGTACATTGAAAACCTGAGAAGAAAAGTAAATGAGAGCGATGCGGTTCCGTTAAGCATTCCATCATTAGCTGTCAGAGGTTCCAATCACGATATTACCCGATTCAGTCAGAACCCGGCTATCAGTCAAACTGAATATTTCAATGCAAAAGATGTGATTCAATTCATGGTGAGCACCGACCCGAAAAAGAAAACCATGATATATAATGAACTGGATAATTACCTGCCCACAAAAAACTTGTCAATTCCGGTTGATAAAAAATATATTTTAGAAAACGGAATTGTTGAAGCAAAAGATTCGGCACGGATACCTGCGCGGTTAGAATGGAAATTAAATAAATCATCGCTGATGAAACCCGATTTAATGGTGCTCGATATTATTCAGTCAACTAACTGGACACGGCCTGTTTGTTTCGCCATATCATCGAGCAGCGAAAATTACATGGGGCTGGCCGATTACATGCAGCAGTATGGATTAATTTACAGACTGGTGCCGGTTAAAAAATCGGTGAGCGATGGATTGCCCGGCATGGTGCGCACTGATTTTATGTATGATAATGTGATGCATAAATTTCAATGGGGCGGTGTAGATAAATACGATGTGTACTTAGATGAAAATATTTTAAGAATGGTGAGCAACCTGCGTAGCAATTTCGCCCGCCTTTCCACGCAATTGATTGCTGAAGGCGATACCGCCAAAGCCCTTGAAGTTCTGGATTACTGCCAGCAAGTTTTACCCGAAAAAAATGTTCCGTACTCTTTGTTAATGCTTCCGATTGCGCAGGCTTATTGCAAAGCCGGTGCACCCGATAAAGGAAAAGTGATTGGCGAAAAATTATTTCAGGTATATTTTAAGAGTCTGAAATATTATAAATCATGCGGGCAAGATAATATGCCCTTTTATCAGCGCGACATTAACGAAGCCGTTTATGTTATTGCGCAGTTACAGCAAATGGCCGATACCTTTAATATGGAAGAGCTGAAAAAACAAATTGACCCTGTGTTTGAAGAGTATAAATATTATTACAAAAACGAACAGGATGAAGCTGAAGAATAACTAATCACTCACCAAACATTTTTACTTTCGCCGTCATTCAATCAATGAGGGCGAAAGTTTTTTACAGCACATCCGTTTTATTTTTTCTGTTTATAGCAGCAGGTTTGTTTTCGTGCAAACCATTAAAAGATTTGGCGCAGGTAAATTATGCCGATGCCTACAAGCCGGTACAATCTTTTTTAACGGTTCATACAGCCGTTGTTCATTCCAATAATGATTCGTCCAAACTTGTTTTAGAAGTTCCAATCAATCAAAATGGCTTCCTGTACGATACGGTGCATTTTTCAATCAAGTTTCTGTTGTTCCAAACCATGAACAGCCTTTCGGCATTCGATAGTTTAAAAACACAAATCAACAGCACTACAAAGAGCGGATACTATCATTTAGAAATTCCTTTTCATTTTAAAATGAACAGCACTTCGTTCATGTACTTGTATATAAACGAAAATTCATCGCTCAAGCATTTCGAAACATTTTTCAAAATTGATAAGCATTCCACTTCACCCGCATTTATTTTTCCTGTGCGTGCCGGCACCAATGAAAAATATATTTTACCTTATGCTAACCAAAATCAGGTTTTTCAAATTCACAATTCCTTCGGTACCGATACTTTTCGGGTGTGGTACTATAATTATCCATTTCAATTAGCCACTCCTACTTTCTTCAATTCCGTTCCATTAAAATTTCCGGAGCGGGTTGATACTGTTTTTATTTTTACTACTGCTGATACATTCCGTCTGGCAAAAAAAGGGTTATATGTTTTTCATTCAACCACACATCCCTATTTATATTTTAGTTTGATTGGTGTGAATGAATCGTATCCGTTTATAGCAGAGCCCATGCAAATGGCTTTGCCGCTTCGGTATATTTCAAAGAATGAAGAGTATGATTATATTTTAAAAGAAAAAATCAAGGAGCGTATTGATTCATTCTGGATTGATAAAAGCGGTGGCACCGACCATGCAAAGGTCATGATTCGGCGGTACTATAATCGGGTGCAGTTCGCCAATGAATTTTTTACATCGTACCAGGAAGGCTGGCAAACCGACAAAGGTTTAGTCTATATCATTTTCGGTCCGCCTGATGAGGTGTTCTTTGATGCTGATGCAGAGTGGTGGGGTTATCGATCACGCGGAAATAAAAGTCCGATGCATTATAAATTTGTTAAAACCGAAAATCCGTTTGGGGCCAATTCATTCCAGTTAATTCGCAACTCCAATTATTTCGACAGCTGGAACCGGCAAGGTTATGCATGGCGGCATGGGTTAGTCGATTGAGAAAATACAGCTGCACTAAAATTGATGACTCATTAAATTTTTTTATTCAAATAGTTTTAACTCCTAAAAAATAAACCGAATGAATTACTGGATTGTAAAATCAGACCCCGAAACTTATGGATGGACCGAATTAATAAAAGATAATAAAACAGAATGGACCGGCATAAGAAATTATGCAGCGCGGATACATTTAAAGGCAATGAAAAAAAACGATCTGGTTTTATTTTATCACAGCAATGTTGGAAAATCCATTGTTGGCATTACAAAGGTGACCAAAGAATTTTTTACAGATCGCACCGCAGCTGATGATTCATGGGTGGCAGTAGAATTGGAAGTAGTTGAAGAATTTAAACATCCTGTAACACTGGAAGCCATGAAATTAAAAAAAGAATTAAGTGAGATAGGGCTTATAAAAATCGGAAGATTATCGGTAATGCCGCTATCAAAAAAAGAATATGATACAATTATAAAAATGCAATAAAACGGAACACAATCAGCTTGACTCCTTACTCTGTGTTTGTTTTTGTTCATCTAAAATTATACGGAAAGTAGTGCCCTTGCCAATCATAGATTCTTTCACAAATAATTTTCCTTTTAAATAATTTTCAATAATGCGCTTGCTTAACGAGAGGCCTAACCCCCACCCTCGTTGCTTGGTGCTATAACCGGGTTTAAAAACGGTATGGAATAATGATGAGTGAATACCTTTTCCTGAATCCTTTATATCTACAATTGCATGCACATGATTCGATTGAATAAAAATATCAATCCGTCCTTTTCCATCCATAGCATCGAGTGCATTTTTTAATAAATTTTCAAGCACCCAACCAAAAAGAGGAATTGATATATAGGCTCTGATATTTGCCCCTTCTGATTGATGAATAATAAATTCTACTTTGCCACTGGCTCGCTGCCTGATGTAATCAACAATGGTTTCAATTTCAGTATATAAATTCTCTTCGCTTAAAACCGGGTGGCTTCCGATTTTACTAAACCGGTTGGTAATGGTTTCCAAGCGCTGAATGTCTTTTTGTAATTCGGGAAGAAATTTATCCTTAATGTTTTCAGGTAGTATATTTTCCAAATAATCGGCCCAGGCGCTTAATGATGATAAGGGCGTGCCTAATTGATGCGCGGTTTCTTTTGCCATGCCAACCCAAACCCGGTTCTGTTCAGCTCTGCGCGCACTGCTAAAAGCAAAGTAGGCGATAAATAAAAATATAATAATAATGAACGACTGGATATAGGGGAAATAAATAAGTTGCCGCAGTAAATAAGAATCGTTGTAGTAAATAAAGTTATTTGAGTTTTCAGAAAATACAATTTGAATATGCTCCTTCGTTTTTTTCATTTCATCCAGTGTGGCTGTCAGATAAGACTTATCGGTTTGGGCACGCATGGAATCAATATTTTTAAAACCGATAATTTCTCCTTTTTCATCAGTTAAAATTAATGGAACAGTTGTGTTGCTGCTGATAATTTCGAACATGAAACTGATATCCAGATTATCAGATGCACTGTTTAATTTTTTATAAACATTGGCTATCAGCTCAATTTTTTTCCGTTCTTCATTTGCTAATTTCTCTGCCAGATAATTTGAATATAAAATAGTAGCTATCACAATTAAAGTCAGCAAGGCAATCAATAACACTTTCCAATATTGTGTGTGCCTGTATAAATTCATTTCGGAGGAATCGTTTTTTTCTGCAATGATTTTTTAAATTGTTCGAAAGCGTCTTTTTGTTTTTTTACTGTATTGGAATTTTCAGTGTCTTGATTTTCGGGTGTATCATCAAAAATTAATTCCTCGGTTTCATAAGTACTATCTTTTAACGGAAGCCATTCGTACTCATCAGGTGCCTGCCAATCTTTAATTTCCTCTTGCCGATTATTCTGTGCATTAAATTCCTGTTGTAAAATAGTTTTTAAATTTTGTTTTTCTAATTGCACATCCAATTTAATTTTTTCCTTCACCGTTTTTTTATCATACTTAATTATCGGGTCTCCGGCTGGCCCTTTCATTGTTACATATAAAAACAGCAACCCTTCTTTGTTTTGCTCAAGTGCTTCCGGATAAAAATTATTTTTATTTTTTAATTTATTAGAAAGCAATTGAAGCATATTGAGCTTAATGCGGTAATCGATCATGTTATCAAAAGTATGCGTACCTGATATTTCAAGGTTTAATGCATTCGTATAAATATTCATTACCGGAAAACTAATGGTACTGTTTCTGATGGCAATTTGATTTTTCAATTGTGAAAATCGAATGTTTTCAAGTTCAGAAATTTTAACAAACGCCGAAAGTGATTTCATCGGTTCAAAATAATTTAATTCTCCTTTACGAATATCCACATCAGCAAGCACGACCAATTGGTCATAATCAAATTCGTTTTTATTCCATCCGGCTTTTAAAACGAGGTTGGTTGTTAAAATTCCTTTTAAATTTTTATCGGTTATTTCGGTTTGACCCCAACTGTTAAATTCATAAAAAAGCTGATTTATATCTATATCGGTTCCGGCAAAAGTGCCTTCTAACTGAACCTTGTTCCAATTGCTGAAATTTAATTGTGCATTTATTAATGCCCTTCCTTTTTCAGCATTCAGTGATACATTGCTGAAATAAATCTGCTGGTCTTTACACACTATTGCCCCTGAAAATTGGTGCGCATTAAATTTATCATACTTAAAGTGGTTAATTTTAAATTGAATATGACCGGTAATCATTTCCAGTAAATTGGCAATAACCGTTTCGCCGCTTTCGCCACTTTGTTCCGATAACCGGTTTTGATTAAACTCATTAACATTCAATTTATCGGCAGTGAAAATTAACTGAGTCGCAATCTTTACTGCGTGTTTATTTTTATCTGATGAATTAAATAAAGCAGTTAGAAACCGGCTGCATTTTCCGCTGATATTAAAATCGGATGTTTGCGTTTTAGCACTGAGTTTTTCTACATTTAAATTTCCGTTTTCCAATTTCAACACTCCATTTACTTCAGTGTATTCTATACCATTATATTTCAATGCGCAATTAGTAAACAAAATTTCACCGCCCGATTTCACTGCATCAAAATCAGGTGATGCCGTTAACTGACTAACCGGTCCTGAATAAAAACATTTATTCAATTTAATTTCTCCGGAAGCTTTTTCCAATCCAGGCAGATTAAGCATCTGATAAATATCTGCTGCATTGAACACCGTATTAATTTGAACATCAATATACGGTTTAATAAAATTGCGAATCTCCAGATTAAAATTTAATGGCTTGCCATTCAATTGAGCAGACGCTTTTTTAAAATTTATAATACTGCTTTTAAAATTTCTGTTTATCCCGTTTGAAAACTGTGCGTCAAAATTTACCTGCTCAAAAGTGGCATTACTTTTCTGATGCTTAATGGTGGCATCTTTTACAACCAAAGCAATACTCACATTCGGATTTTTTTTATTTGAAAATTCGCCATTCACTTTTCCATTTAGTAAAAGCTGTCCGGTGGATTTATATTCTGAAATATATTTTGCATACTGTTCTGGAAGCAGTCCGGCAAATGAAGCAATGCTGATTTTATCTCCCGCAAAAACAAAATCAATTAAAGTCGATTGTTTTTTTTGTTTCACCTTTCCATTGATGGTGCAATCAAAATTTTCAATATTTATTTTCGTATTGCTGAATTCATATTCTTCTAATTTCATATTCAATACAATTTGAGTGGAAATACTCATTTCCTTTTGTTGTAAATAATCATCGGAGGAAATAAATAAATGCCTGCAAAGCATGGATGCTTTTAAACTTAATTTTGAAATATTACTTTCAAATTCTCCCTGAATAGTTCCATTGTGAATTTGAAAATCATACAATTGATTATGCAAATCGTCAGTATATAAAGTTGCTAAATCGGTGAATACTATTTCATCAATTTTTATTTTTACTGATGAAAGCGAGGTGTCAGCTGTTTGTTTTAAAATTAAATAATTTGCTTCTCCTTTTTCATTAATTGCAATATTGAGTTTGCCTTTTCCGATAACGATTTTATAAATTGTGTAATCGCCGCGCCACAAGTCAAGTAAATTGAAAAGCAACGATATTTTTTCTGTCTCCAATAAATTGGATTTACTACCGACGAAACTTTCCAACACTTCTACTTGATTAAAAGAAACTGATGCAAAGGGGAAATTGGTGATTACCGAAAAATCAATTTCTCCGTTCACTTTCACTTCAACCTTTAGCTGTTTATTAATCTCAGCTACTACCAGTTGTTTTATTTTACTACCGAATATTTCGCCAATTAAAATTCCGATAATGACTAAACTTATAAAAATTGCTGCAGCAATTTTTATAAGTTTTAATAGAAAAGACGATTTTTTTATTGGTGTAACAGGCTCTTGCATGTGAGTTAGCTAAAATAGCTAACGAAAAAAAGTACAACCTATTGGTCGCTTTTAACTATTCACTAAAAATAATTTGTTGTCTTATTTTTTATCGGAATAAACTATTGCTTATTGCAACGAAAATTATTTATTGAAACAACTTGAAAATATCATTTCCGTTTGCAAACACCATGAGCGCAAGTAATAAAACCATTCCAACAACCTGGGCATATTCTAAAAACTTATCGCTGGGTTTTCTCCTGGTTATCATTTCGTATAGTGTGAACATTACATGACCTCCGTCAAGCGCCGGAATCGGAAGGAAATTCATAAACGCAAGGGCAATTGACAGGAATGCGCTGAAACTCCAGAATGCTTGCCAATCCCATGTGGGTGACATTACTTTTCCCATAGTAATAAAACCACCTAGCTGTTTGTAACCCTGCACTTCGGGCGAAAAAATGAGCTTGAATTGTTTAACATAATTACCCAAGGTGGTCCATGTTTTATTATATCCGGCAGGGAATGACGCCCAAAAGCCATATTCAAATTTTTTTGTTCCGAATAGTTTTGATGGTTGAACAAAATAAATTCCTAATCCGGTTTCTGAAATTTTAATTGGAATATTAATCGTATCGTTTGTTCTGATAACAGTAAAATCCTTTGTGCTGTTTTTATTATTCTGAATAAAAGGAATCAATTGATCGTAATAAGGAAGAGAAATTCCATCGGCACCAATTATTCTATCGCCTTTTTGCAAGAGCGCCTGCGCAGCTCCGCTTCCGGGCTCCAGACTATCAACATAAAACGGAAATCTTGGTTTAATTAAATCACCTTTTGTAGTGGCAATTATTTCCTTTAATACACCATCACCGATTGTAACATCTATAACTTCATCATTTCTATTTACTGAAATTGTTTTAGCATCATCTAAAACTACTTTTAAAAACACATCATTCAGCTTTTCAATCTTGTTTCCGTCAACAGAAATTATTTTATCACCATCGCGCAAACCCATTCTCATGGCAGTGCTGTCAACCGAAATTCCGTTTTGCATGTTTGCCACCGGAATGTATTCTTCACCCCAAGCAAACAATATCATAGAGTATATAAAAATACCAAGAATTACATTCATTATAATTCCACCCATCATAATTATCAATCGCTGCCAGGCAGGTTTGCTTCGGAACTCCCAGGGTTGCGGTGGTTGCTTCATTTGTTCCTTGTCCATACTTTCATCTACCATTCCGGCAATTTTTACATAACCGCCCAATGGCAACCAACCAATACCATATTCGGTATCTCCTTTTTTAAATTTAAAAAGTGAAAATCCCCAATCGAAAAAAAGATAAAATTTTTCAACCTTGGTTTTAAAAATTCTTGCAGCAATATAATGGCCGAACTCATGAACGACAACCAATATTGATAAACTGAGAATGAGTTGAAGTGCTTTTATTAAAATGATCATTTATAGATTGATTGATTGATTGAGTATTGAATTAAAAAGACAAAGTAAATGAGTTATCGTATCCGGTGTAAATTAAAACTGAATGTTGTAACAAATCGCGACCAATTAAACATTGAATGTGCTGACCTTGCAATGGCGCTTCTGAAACAATAATAGACGGAACATTCACATTGTTGGGAAAAACTAATTGCACATCAAACTGATAACACAACACATTGTTGGACGATGGGGTGTGCATAAGCATTGTACCCACCGGATTGATGTTTAATTTATTTGCCAAACCCTGCCTGATTACAGTTCCGGTTGCGCCGGTATCAATCATTGCCAGCACGCGAACCGAATTCGTGGTTGCTGTCGAAATATTATTGGTTTGAAGATAGGGAACTGAAGGTGTTAGTACCACTTCAATTACAGGACCTACCTGCTGCAAATTCGGAATTCGTTGGGTGAATGATGGCATTCGCTAATGGAGCAGGTAATTATTTGCGAAGTTCATGGGTTGCTGAATAGGAACTATCTGGCGAACAAAAAAAGATTGAGTTTTAAATTTTTCATATCCTGCACTGAGTGCATCGGCTATGGCAACATAGGTTCCGCAAATACTTTCGTCTTTTATCAAAACAAATTTTCCAGCATCTGTTTTGATCAGCTCTGATAATTTTGTTTCAAATATTTTTGTTTCTTTTTCTAACATTCAGTTTTCTATTGAAATTATTACAAAGATAGAATGATTGCGTTTCGTGTTCAAATCAATTTTTTATGAGTTCACTTGCCACTCTTCGTGTTTCAGAGTCAGTGTTTGTATAATCTTCCAACGAAGGCGAAGCAATGAAAGGCAATTTGAGCATGCAAGTTTCAACTATATCGGTCATATTTAAGAATGAAATTTTCTCATCGAGAAATCCTGCCACTGCAATTTCGTTTGCTGCATTTAAAATACATGGCATGTTTCCACCTTTTTCCAGTGCATGATATGCAAGTGATAAACTTCGAAATGTTTTTTTATCGGGTTGTTCAAAAGTTAAAGTTGGATACTGAGTGAAATTAAATCTTGGAAAATCTGATTTCAATCTGTCAGGATAACCGAGTGCGAATTGTATTGGTAATTTCATATCGGGCATTCCCATTTGTGCTTTCATGCTTCCATCTTCAAACTGCACAATAGAATGTATTATGCTTTGCGGATGTACTATCACTTCAATTTGTTCAGGTAACAGATTGAATAACCATTTTGCTTCAATTACCTCCAAACCTTTGTTCATTAATGTTGCAGAATCAATGGTGATTTTGGCTCCCATATTCCAGTTCGGATGTTTAAGCGCTTGCGTTTTTGTAATATGTTTTAATTCGTCAATCGTTTTTCCACGAAAGGGTCCACCTGAAGCGGTGAGAATTATTTTTTCAATTTTATTATTCCATTCACCCATTAAACATTGAAAGATAGCGCTGTGCTCTGAGTCAACCGGATAAATATTTACTGCATTTTCTTTTGCCAATCGTGTAATAAATTCTCCGGCGACTACCAGAGTTTCTTTATTCGCCAGGGCAATGTGCTTACCCGATTTTATTGCAGCAATGGTTGGTGCCAACCCTGCAAAACCAACCATGGCTGTTAAAACTATTTCAATGTTTTCGTTTTGTAAACACTGAAGGATGGCATCATTTCCGGCAAATATTTTTATTGGCAATGAACTTAATGCACTCTTTACTTCATTGTATTTTTCCTTATTTCCAATAACAACTGTAGCGGGCAAATATTTTTTTGCCTGTTGAATTAATAAATCTGCATTTGAATTGGCTGTGATTAATTCCAGTTCAAAAAAATTTTTATTTGCATCAATAACATCAAGCGCTTGTGTTCCGATAGAACCTGTGGAACCAAGAATAGCTACAACTCTTTTTTTAAAATTATTTTCCTTTATCAAAAGTTCCGTTTCGTTTAAAATTATTCTTTTTAAAAAAAAGTTGCGACAACAATAAATTTCGTTTCAACCAGAAATATTTTTATAAAATATTTATCAGTGATTACCACCTCCACCACCTGTTCTTTCCATTCCATTTCCATACTTATCCAATAAAAATACAAATGAGGCAACAGCGGCCGAACCCAATTCCAACTCACGATCATTAACAGCTTCAAACACATCGATTTCAGCATGATGATAATCAAAATATCGTTGTGAATCGGGTGATAAACCGGAAAGCAACGGACAAATATCTTTCAGGTAGCCAATATCTGCACCACTACCATTATGCAAAAAATCTCCCACGCTGAAATAGTTGAGTATAGGTGCAAATTTATTTCTTAAATAATATTTCACTGCTTCCGGACAATCTAAAGTAAAACCTCTTGGTGTAAAACCTCCCGCATCGCTTTCTATTGCAGCAATGTGCTCCTCACCTGAAGTCTTCGCCCAATTTGCATACGCCTTCGCTCCTCTTGTTCCGTTTTCTTCATTCATAAATAATACTACACGAATGGTTCGCTGCGGTTTTATTCCAAGCACTTTAAACAACCGAATAACCTCCATTGAATGCACCACTCCAGCCCCATCATCATGCGCACCTTCAGCCATATCCCATGCATCCAAATGACCACCAACTACTATTACTTCATTGGGAAATTTTGATCCTTTAATTTCTGCAATCACATTGTGCGACAATACATCAGGATGTGTTTCGCATGAAGTTTTAAACCAGAATTGTAAATTTTTATCCTTCTTCAAAGCAGCACTTAGTTTTTCGGCTCCTTCTGTACTGATTGCTACTGAAGGAATTTTTGCAATGGTATCATTGTATGCCATTGAACCGGTATGCGGGTGCGAATCAACATGAGAAGCAACACTTCGAACTACCACTCCTACTGCACCATATCTGGCAGCTTCTATGGCGCTCGCCCATCGCTGCCCGACAGTTTTTCCATAAGCGTGAAAAGTGAATATTGATTCAGGAGGCATGGGTCCATTATAAAAAACAATTTTTCCTTTTATATCGGCAGGATTTAAATTTTTTAATTCTCCTATTGCAAATACTTCAATCACATTTGCTTTTAATCCTGATGCAGAAGTCCCAATACTACCTCCCAAAGCGCAAACGGGAACCACTTCATTCATTTTTAATGTTGAAGAAATAATTTTAGCCTGTTCCTTTTCGCCTCTTACCCATTTTGGCACCATGCACTCCTGTAACCAAACAGTATCGGCACCCCATTGATTTAAAACTTTGGCCATCATGTTCACTGCGGTATCTGATAATGACGACCCACTAATTCTTGGTCCTGCTCGCTTACATAACTGATACAATACTTTATAACCTTCATTATCTTTTAATGCAGTTGAAAATAATTTAGCAATTTGGAGTGAATCGACATTCTGTCCGACACTTTTTATTGAAGAAATTGCTACAAAAATTAATAACAGAAGACTGATTCGTTTCATTTTCAGTGTATTTAATTTAAAATTTTATGGGTCAAATAACGGCAATAAAAAAAATGCAATTACAACTATTTTTAGTTATCAATATAAAAGTTTTTATCTGAAAAAAACCATCGGTAAAACAGCAGATGAATTCTTCACCATTCAATCATATATTGGCTATTAAATATTTGGTAAAGCAGCGTATAACAATACATTTGCGCCTCAAAATTTTTAATTTGAATTTCATCAAATCAACTCTGCTATTTCTTTTTCTGGTTTGCACTTCCAAATCAATTTCAGCCCAGATACTATTTGAAAGAACCAGCGACAGTACCATAAATTTTATTGGCGAAGCCGGAATTGTTACTGGTTCCTACACATTTGATCAGTTTGCACCTGATTTCTATTTAGAAGGATTTAAATTTCAGTTGAAGAAGGGAATTTATTACCGGTTGGAAAGAAAAATTGATGCCTTTCGGATTTCATTCATTTCAGCAAGCGGAAATATTAACCACAATGCAAAACAATATTATGAAGTAAAGGACACCATTAATTTAAACGGTCAATGGAAGAATATTGGAATACAAGCAGGTTTTGAACATTTTTTATATCAAAAAAAATCGTTTTGTTTTTATTCAGGAGTTGATTTTGTATATCGTACACATCATTTTTACGGTGCAGGTGTGTCGATGTTTAATGAATTAAATTTTCAGTATCAAATTAAATCGTATGCAGTAGGTGCGGAGCTCATATTAGGAACAAGATTTACTATTTCTAAAAATATTTTAATTGCATTTGAATCAGCTTTTTCGGTATTGAATATTTTTGACCGAAGCAGTAAAATTTATGATCTGCCAGGAAAAAATGCGGTTATTGCAACAGGCAATCATTTATCTATTGAACCATCACCTTTCAATCGAATCAGTATCGGTTATAAGTTTTAAAAAGAGTGATGTTATTTGGAAAACTGAATAACTCATTTACATTTGCGCACCCTAATGGGAGCTTAGCTCAGCTGGTTCAGAGCATCTGCCTTACAAGCAGAGGGTCACTGGTTCGAACCCAGTAGCTCCCACCCTTTTAAACCGATAAGATTTTTCTTGTCGGTTTTTTTTTGCAATTCAGTGGATCCCGACTTGTAAGTCGGGAGGGTCACTGGTTCAAACCCAGTAGCTCCCACCCTTTTAAACCGAGAAGATTTTTCTTGTCGGTTTTTTTTTTGCAATTCAGTGCATCCCGACTTGTAAGTTAGGAGGGTCACTGGTTCGAACCCAGTAGCTCTCTCTTTTTAAATTGCAACTATTATTTGATTTACTTATCAATTGATTTAGTTTACTTATATTTCCAATATTGAATGGCAGTAAACCTTTATTTAATTTGCAAGTCTTAACAAAAATTTATTTAGTTATGAAAAACAATTCAGCGATCATATATTTTTTAATGTTGTTTTTAACCTCAAAAATTTTGTTGGCCCAAACTTACGGAGATACACTGTTCTCTTCTTCACAAATTCATACAATAAATATCGAATTAAATCAAGCTAATTGGTTCGACAGTTTATTGGCTACTCATGCAGGAGATTATTATATACCGGCAAATGTTATTGTTAACGGAATTACTTATAATAATGTAGGGGTAAAATTTAAGGGTAACTCATCATTTAATAATCCAAGCATAAAAAAGTCGATGAAAATCGATTTCAATATTTACGACTCCACTTTGGCGCTGAATGGTTTAAAAAAAATTAATTTGAATAATGGATTTAAAGATCCCACATTTTTAAGAGAAAAAATTTGTCTCGATTTTTTAAGAAATCAAGGAGCCAATGCTCCTAGAAGTACTTACGCCAATGTTTATTTGAATAATCAGTTATGGGGATTTTATTTATTAGTAGAAGAAATTGATAAAACATTTTTAAAAGATCGATTCAATAATAAAAATGGAAATTTATTTAAAGGCGATCCAAACGGCGACCTTAAATATTTAGGAAACAATTTAATTTTTTACTATCCAAAGTATGAATTGCATACCAACGAAACAGTAAATGATTGGAATGATTTATTAAACTTAATCAGCATTCTAAACACCACTCCTGCTGCATCGCTGGAAACTTCGCTCGAAAATGTTTTCAATTTAAATACCTGGTATATTTCGTGGGCCACAAACATTCTATTTGCCAACTTAGATTCTTATCAGGGCAGCGGTCACAATTACTTTATTTATCACAATACAATCACTGATAAATTTGAATTTATTGCATGGGATGTTAATGAAGCATTTGGTAATTTTCAGCAAGGCATGTCATTACAACAAATTAAAAATTTAGCTCCTGATTACATTCCGAATCCTGCCGGCAACCGGCCACTTGAAGAAAAACTACTAGCATTGTCATCAATGAAATCAGATTATTATGATGTTCTTTATCATATGCTTTCAAATGGATTTGATACAACAACCATGTATCCTGTAATTGATAGTTTGGCCGACTGGATAAGGCCATCAGTTTACGCCGATCCCAATAAATTTTTTACGAATAATAATTTTGAATCGAATATCAATGTTGACTTAGGCAATATTCCTGCTTTAAAACCTTTTATTCCGGCACGGATAAATGCAGTATTGCCTGTTCTTCTTTCAGCAGGTTACTCACCTCTGAATATTAGTAATTCAATAGCTGAAAAAAATAATTTTAAAATTTTCCCTAACCCTGCTTCTGATATTGTGTATGTGTATCATGAATCAGGCCTACTGCAATTATTCAGTATTGACGGAAAACTTATAAAAACTTTTTTCACTTCCGGAAATTTAAGTGCCTTAGATATTTCGAATTTGCAATCAGGTGTTTATATTTTAAAAAATAATAAAAATGATGTCGTCAAATTGGTTGTATGCGACTATTGAATATTTTTTAATTCAATCGGCAAATGCACTTCTCTATTTTTTTATTTCATATTTAACTACAATTTCGTTCTTTATTTCTGTTTTTTCAATTTCAGGTTCGTTTACTAACTGTTCTTCATCCGGTTCATTCATCCAATCTGGAACAACATCATTGTGTGGCCCGGAGTTTTTATAATAAACAGCGATAAAAGTTCCGGTCAAAAATCCGGCAAGGTGGGCTTCCCAGCTTATTCCATTTTCAAGCGGATACAATCCCCAAATCATACTTCCATATAAAAACAATACGAGCAAAGACATGGCGAGCATATTTCTATTTTTTTTCAGCACGCCACTAAAGAAAGCAAACGACGCAAGACCATAAATAACTCCGCTCGCTCCAACATGATACACTTCTCTGCCAATAAGCCATACACCTATACCATCAAACAGCCAAACAATGAGCAGTAATTTAAAATAAAACCCCTTGTAGAAATAGAAAATCAAGGTGCTTAAAACAAAAAGAGTTATGGCATTTCCAAAGTAATGCTCCGCATCAGCATGTATTAGCGGGGCAAATAAAATTCCTTTTAGTCCTGATAAATGAAGTGGCAAAATACCCAGCTGAATTACTTCTTCATTGTAGCCAAATGCCCACGACGAAAATTTAATTAATCCTAATATGCTTGTAATTATGAACGAAACATAAATACTCAACCAAAATCTCTTTTTTTCTAAGCTGGTTTCATCCAAAGGATTTTCATTATTCATAAAAGCAATTTATCAGTAATCAGAAAAATTAAAAGTAAAATCATTAACGAAAGATTAACTGAGAGGTTAAATTCGTGCCATGATAATACCAACATACTTTCTGTCATTAATTGCCATTTTATTTTCCTCGGGACAAATAAAAATTACGGCCGACCTGCATGTTTTTAACGCACATATATTTACACTTTCACCAAATAACAGTCCTGCAGAATCTATGGTTATTGGCAATGGTAAAATTTTATTTTTAGGAACAAAGGCAGAAGCTGACTTAAAATATTCAGCAATTGAAAAAATTGATATGCTTGGTAAATCTATTTATCCGGGTTTCATTGATGGCCATTGCCATTTTTATGGATACGGTGAACAATTTAAGCGTGTGAATTTAACCGGTACTAAAAGCTGGAACGAAGTTGTTAGTGCCGTAAAAGAATTTGGTAGCAAGCAACCAACCGGCTGGATTCAAGGCAGAGGTTGGGACCAAAATGATTGGTTACAAAAATATTTTCCAACCAATGAATTATTGAATCTTGCTTTTCCATCGCAACCTGTTTTTATAAAGAGAATTGATGGTCACGCAGCAGTGGCAAATGACGCAGCATTAAAATTAGCCGGCTTCACAACAGCAACTAAAATTTCCGGAGGCGAATTTAAAATTTATAATGGAAAACTAACCGGTGTTTTAATAGATAATGCCATGGATAGTTTAGAAAAATTTATTCCACGCGCCTCCTCACATGATATTGCAGAAAGCTTACTAGCTGCACAAAAAAAATGTTTTGAAGTTGGGTTAACAACTGTTTCTGATGCCGGTTTAGATAAATATGTTATTGATATTATCGACTCATTGCAAAAAAATAATTTATTGAAAATGCGCATCTATGCCATGTTGGCTGACAACCCAATAAACAAACAATATTATTTTAAACATGGTCCTTACATTACTGAAAAATTAAAAGTCACTTCATTTAAATTTTATATTGATGGTGCACTTGGTTCCCGTGGTGCATTAATGAAAAAATCATATACTGATGAGTCAGGTAATTTCGGTATACAATTAAATTCAACCGAATACTTCAGTCGTAAATTTGCTGAATGCTTAGCCACCGGATTTCAGGTTTGCGCTCATGCTATTGGCGATTCTGCTAATAAATTAGTTTTAGATTTATATGGAAAAAATTTAATTGGAAAAAACAATAAACGATGGAGAATAGAACATGCACAAATTGTTTCAATCGATGATCGAAAATTATTTAATTCATTTAGTATAATTCCTTCCATTCAACCCTGCTTTACTACGAGTGATATGTATTGGGCTACAGATCGAATTGGTCAGGAAAGAATAAAAAGTGCTTACAGTTGGAAATCTTTGTTGCAACAAACAGGAATAGTTACTTGCGGAAGTGATTTTCCTGTGGAGGACATTAATCCGCTTTTCGGATTTTATGCTGCTGTAACCCGAATGGACCAGAAATTATTTCCTGTTGGTGGTTTTATCCCAGAGGAAAAATTATCGCGAATTGAAGCTTTGAAAGGCATGACGATTTGGGCGGCCTATGCAAATTTTATGGAAAATGAAATTGGCAGTTTAACAGTTGGAAAATTTGCAGATTTTGTTGTTCTCGATAATGAAATAATGACCATTGATGAGAATGAACTATTCAAAGTAAAAGTTTTAATGACCTATTCAAATGGTGAGTTAGTATATAAAAAATAATATTTAGTGAAACTCATTTAAAATAATAATCAGGAAAAAAAATAATTATATGCTTGGACTAAAATTGCCAACCGACCCACGGTGGGTAAATCTTGCAGAAATAAGTTTAGAAGAAATATTATCTGACCATGCCTATTGCGAACAGAAAGCAGCAAGTACCTGCATCAGTTTAATTCAATCATACCCTTCACGAATAGAATTAGTGGAAGAACTTGCGCCGATAGTAACTGAAGAATGGGGCCATTTTCGTCAGGTGTTGGCCGAATTAAAAAAACGAAATCTGAAATTAGGTAAACAACGAAAAGATGAATATGTAAATCAACTTTTTCAGAATGAGCGAAAAAATATTTCACCTGAAGAGCGAATGCTTGACAAACTTTTAATAAGTGCGTTGATTGAAGCAAGAAGCTGCGAACGATTTAAGTTATTAAGTGAAGGTTTGGAGGAAGAATACATGCGAAATTTTTATCGCAGTTTTATGGAATCGGAGGCTGGTCATTACCGGCTGTTCTTATCATTAGCGAACATATATTTTCCCCAGGAAATAGTTAAAGCCCGTTGGCTTCAATTTTTGGAGATAGAAAAAAATATAGTCGAAAATTTAGTTGTGCGCGGCGACCGGATGCATTGAATTATCAATCGATCTATCAGTATAAGGAAATAAAAAAGCCGTTTTAATAAAAATTAAAACGGCTTTCAGTTTTATAAAAATTTTCTTATTGAATCAAAGTCAGGTTTCCTTTATACTCCTTGGTTTCGTTATTAATAAAAGTTGCGCGAATATCATAAGTATATACCCCAACAGCAGCAGGGTCAGATCCTATATATCCATTCCAGCCTTTGTATGATTTATTATCACTTGAGCCGCTATAAACCATTTGTCCCCATCTGTTAAAAATACGCATAGACACATGAGTAACCTCGGTACCGAAAGGAATAAACAAATCATTTTTACCATCACGATTCGGTGAAAAAGCATTCGGAATATACATTTCACATAAAATTCCAATTTCAATTGCATCGCTAAAAGTACACCCATGATTATTTAATACCACGCTATATTCTGTAGGCTTTTGTGGGCTTATTGAAATGGTTTGTGTTGTTGCACCATTCGACCATAAATATTCCACACCTGGATATCCTGCATCTAAAGCAAGCACTGTTCCTTTGCAAATTGCAGTATCGTTCCCAATATAACCAATTGGATAGGCCGCCACACTCACAGAAATTGTAAGAGTATCATTTCCACATAAGCTATCGGTTACTACTAATGTAATAGGATAAACACCAGCCTGAGTATAAATATGAGTGCTGATACTATCAGATCCAAGTGCAGATAAATCACCATAATCCCAATTCCATTGCTCAGGATAATAACGGCTCTTATCTCTGAAGATAACAGTTTGCCCCGGGCACACAATGGATGGTGTAATAGTAAAATCAGCAATAGTTGCAGGCCATACTTGAATTACATGAGACATTGTATCGGAACATCCACCGGGTACAAAATTTATTAATGTTACGGTAAACAAACCTGTATCATTATAAATATGAGTCGGATTTTGAACAAACGGAAGTATTGAAGAACCATCACCAAAATCCCACCGCCAGTCAATAGAGGTAGTGCCAGATGATAAATCCTGGAATTGCAAAGTTTTATGCTGGCAATAACCAGTAGGAATGCTGGCAAAATCTGCCTGAAAAAATGCAGCAGACAAGGTCGCTGAGTCTTCTAGAATACACCCTAAAGCACCTTCTACGGAAACATAATAAGTACCAACATACTGGTTATTTAATAAACTAGGCCCGTTATTATTTAAATCTGACAATACAATTGTTCCTGTTGAATCAGTCCATATATAATCGTAAGGACCGGTTCCGGCAGCAGTTGCAGTAACACTTCCGTTTGCAGAATTAGCGCAAGAAGGATTAACTGAACTTAAACCTAATGTCATTGGGTCATAAGTGAGTAACATCGTATCGTTTCCAACACCTCCGCAAACATTAGCAATTGCAGTATAAATTGAGGTGCCTACAGGAGGATTGACTACCATTGTTGGTCCATTCCCAATTAATACTCCGTTTTCATACCATCCGATAACATTAGCTGCGTTCATTGGAACAAGAACATATGGAATTGATGTAACAGTATATCCGCCGCCACTTGGCTCAAAGCGATAACCATCACTTGCTGCAGACCATTGACTCGGAAAATTTCTACCCGGAACCCATTCGGCCATTGTACCTGATGAATTTTGAACCCCTTCAATTGAATTACCACCATTCCAGGCAACACACAAAGGCTTATCTGTTAAATGGATCTCAATAATATTAGTTGTTTCATAAATCACTAATTGTTGACTTGTTAAAAGTGCATTGCAACTTCCCCCATATAGAGGCACATTGCACATATCGAAAACGGCATATCTATTCGGAGCTGTACCATAAGTTGCATAAGAAAAAAATGCAGTTCCTCCGGCAGCTGCTGGATAATATATATCATGCCATGGCCACATAATGGCATCAATGGGATTTGAGGCAGTTGGGATGGCTGTGCTTATCGGCCACTGACAATAAGAAAGCGCATTGGATAAATCAAAATTGATTACTCCATTGCTACCAAAAACACACTGAGTATAATTGTTTCCGTAGTAGTTAAATGTAAAACCAATATTTATGGGGCTGGAATATCCGTCGTCACATCCTACAAAACTTGAACAATCAAGAAAAGTGGCAGTTCCACCAGAACCTGAGTTGCCTCCAACTTGCAAAGTAAATGGTGAAGAGCAAATGGTAGTGTCGTTGCCGATTGTGAATTGAGCGAAGGCACCATTGAAACTAAAAATTGCTATTCCAATTGTAGTTAAAAATTTTGAAAATCTTGTTTTCATTTTTAGGATTATTTAATTAAAACTAAAATTAATAAATTAATTCAATCCTGAATTTCATTAACATGCTTTTAAACATTGACATTAATTTAATTCAGGCCACTAAAGTAATAAATGAAATACCAATCAGTTTTTTAATCTTTCACATTCTTACTTCTTCATTTTTTTTACTGAATCAAATATCGTTTTAATTAATTTCTCCTATTTAAATAGATTCGCATTTTTTTGAAAACATACAATGGTAAATATCAGATTCGGAGTTCAAAAAGATGCAAGTGAATTAACCGCATTATGCCGGGAAACTTTTTATTGTAAATGGCAATCGAACAATACTGAAGAAGATTTAACTTGCTATATGAATGAGTTTTTCAATATTGAAAAAATTGAAAAAGAACTTACTGACCCAACTATAAATTACCTGCTTGCTTTTTATCATGCTCAATTAATTGGTTATATAAAACTTAACAGAAATTCGGCTGAAGGCGATTTAGAAAATCTGAAACCAATTGAAATTCAACGAATGTATGTTTTGGAGCAATTTATCGGAAACGGAATCGGGCGCGAAATGATGAACTGTGCTTTAGAATTTGCTGTGAAAGAAAAGTTTGAAGTTATCTGGTTGGGAGCCTGGGAAAAAAACAGTGGAGCTTTAAAATTTTATAAGCGCTTTGGATTCGATGTATATGGCGAACATCAATTCATACTAGGTGCAGATGTAACAACGGATTTATTATTAAAAAAAATTCTTTAAAAAATTTTAGTCGAAAAGAAATTTTAACTCTCTACTCAATAAAATACATTTACCGCAATAACCGGAAACAATAAATACTGTAACAATCATGGACACTGTACAACAATCAATGGAAATGCTGCAAAAAAATGTTGATGCACTTCGTAACGAAATTTCAACATTAGAAAATTACCCCCTTCACAAAGAAGAAGACATTCGTAATTATCATGAGAAGGTAAAAACTGTAAATTCCTTGTTCAGAGGCCTGAATCCGCTTTTGAAAAAAGAAGATTCAGTTGAATTGCTTGCTCGATTTAATGCTGCAAGCACGCGTGCGCAAGCCTTTCGTGATGAGTTGAATAAACAAAAACAGCAATTTATTGATTTTAAAATGGCCATAGTAAAAGCCCGGATTAATGAAGCCGAATTAAAAATTGAAGAACATTACAGTGAATGTATCAGTATTTTAAAACAGGTTTCTGATTGGTTAAAAGTAGGCAAGGTAGATTTAAAATATGCGCAAACTATTTATCCGGAAATGAACGAAATCGTTCTATCGGTTAAATTAGGTATTGCTGATTTAGATGAATTATGGGCGTTGTGGAAAAGTGTGCGTGAAAAATCAGATGCCGGAAAAAAAAATATCTGGGAGGTGAATTTCAATTTATGCAAAGCCGATTTAATTCCTATTGACGACCATGCAAAAAATGGTGACCCTTATGAAGCCACTAAGGCAATTATGGATATGCAAAAGCGCTTACGCGATTTTAAAATGAGCACTGAACAAGCCGAAGAAATAAAAAAAACGCTGAATGAATTATGGGAACTTGCTAATGTCAGAATCAAAGAGAAAAAAGATATTGTAAAAGAAGAGTTTAAACGCAAACGCGACGAGTTCCAGCAAAAAAAACAAGAGTGGCTTATTAAAACAAAATCTGCTTTTGATCGCTTTACTAATTTAGTTGCAAAAAATAATGAAGTGGTAGAAAAGGCCGCCGAACAAGTGGCGCAATTAATTGATGAGCGAGATACAGCCAGAAGCGATGCTTACAAAAGCAGGATTCAGGTTTGGATTGATGAGAAGCAAACAAAAATTAACGACATCAATAAAACCAACGCCGAACTACAAGCAAAAATTGATAACATGAAAAAGGAATTGCTGAAGGCTAAAATGATTGATAAAGAAAAAACAAGTGTGGTAAATGCCGCTCCTGTGGAAGTAATTGAACCGGCTAAAACCAGCGAAACCAATACCGACTAAAAATTATTTCAATAATACGGGTTAATTGATTGTATAATTTTTTCAGTTTAATCGGGCTATTTTATCACAGCTATTTTTATTGATTTAGTCCCATACTTATTTCTAACAGCCAGGAAATAAAGTCCTGATTTTTTGTTTCCAAATGGAATACGAATTGTTTGTTGAATCGCTGAGTTTTCAAAATCATTTTTATTAAATTGTTTCCTTCCAAGAATATCGAACAGGTTAATTTCTTCCACTCCATTATTTCCGTTCGAAAAAGAAACAACAATCGAATTTGTTGCAGCATCATAAAAAGCATTAATTATTTCGGGGTTAATAATTTCTAAAATATTATCATCGCATAAATGCACTGAATCGCAAAACTGTGAGCTGCATCCTGATGAATCAGTTACAGTTAAACAAACCAGGTATTCGCAACCATTAAATGTGTGCGTTGGATTTTGAATACCAGTAACCACGGCTGTTGTATCATTAAAGTTCCATTCCCAATTGGCGATTTCACTTCCGGGAAAAATAGTGGTCATATCAAAAAAGTTTACCACATTCGGATTATGACTGAGTTGGTTGTAAGAAAATTCGCAGGCTAACTGCGATACATGCACCCATACCGAATCGCAATAAGTTTTAAAACAAAGATTGGCACTATCGGCAATGGTCAGGCATACTTCAAAACCACCACTGAATGGAAAGGTATGAACCGGATATTCAACTGAATCCTCATTGAAATCACCAAAGTTCCAATGATAGGTTAGTGAATCAAGGCTGGTAGAAAGATTATTAAATGCAACCGTGCCGCATGAATCATTATAAATATAAACGGCATTACACGAATTGCTTAACTCGCATGCAATTACGGTATCGCAAACTACCGGCGAATAGCAACCAAATTGATCGTACATTTGTAAACAGGCCATGTAAATACAATTCGTATATGTATGTTGAATGCTTGAATCATTGTCAGTAAATGTTTGGCCATCACCAAAATTCCAAATCCAATCAATAGCTGTATCAGCAAAACTTGAAACAAATTCAACCACATTTGGGCCGAATGAAATATTTGTATAACTAAATACCGGACTACCA
>CAMDOA010000040.1 GCA_945903305.1 Chitinophaga pinensis | reverse complement strand
ACGCTTTAAATGCATCATCATCATCTTTTACTGATTTTAATTTTACTTTAATATCCCCATTAAAATCTTCGCTTACTAAATATCTTTTATAAAGAATATCTCTTTTAAACTTTGTTGGTTCATTTGTTTCTTCTAAGTAATTATGAACTGCTAAAATTAAAAGCATCAAAGAAGTTATTCTTTGTTGTCCATCAATTACAAGATGGCTATTCATAGAACCTGCACCTCTGTTTTCACTTTCAAAAGTCACAACTGAACCCATAAAATATGTTCTCAGTTTTTTTCTACAAATGTTCTCAATATCATCAAAGAGTTTCTTGCAATTTTCTTTTTTCCAATCGTAGTTCCTTTGATAAACTGGAATTATAAAACAGTCATTTGATAGTCCAATGAAGTCAAGAAAGTTTTTTTTAAATGCTTCCATAGTGTAATTATTTTTTTTGCTTCAGTATTCGATTTACTGAAATCTTATCGCACACAAAATAATAATCCAAAAACAAAAACCCCCTCCAAAAATCGGAGCGGGCAAAAACAATCAATCAAAACAAAATTCCGTCCCACGCTGTCATTGCGAAAACTGTAATCAGTTTGAAGCAATCTGTAAACCATTCACGCCACCCACCGGAGCACAGCAAAGCCATCCTTGGTTTGCGCTCGCAGTCTGTAAACCCGATGTCGTAACAGATTGCCGCGTGATTACACTCGCAATGACAACGACGAATATTTTTTTGCGCCTCTGCGTCTCTGCGGTTAGGTATTATTAATAATCCCAAAACAAAAACCCCCTTCAAAAATCGGAGCGGGCAAATTGTCTGCACTGTTCCTCCAAAGGCGGACAGGGATTCTTTTGATTGGTGTGATTGGTGTGATTTTTTTCTTTGCGGCTCTGCGACTTTGCGGTTAGGAATTATTAATAATCCAAAAACAAAAACCCCCTCCAAAAATCGGAGCAGGCAAAATGTCTGCACTGTGATTCTTTTGATTCTTGTGATTAGTGTGATTTTATTCTTTGCGCCTCTGCGTCTTTGCGGTAAGGTATTTACTTGTAATGAAATTTACACGAGGTGATAATAATTGCATCGTCAGTTATTTTGTAAACCAAGCGATGCTCGTGTGTAATGCGGCGCGACCAATATCCTTTCAGATCATACTTGAGTGCTTCCGGTTTTCCTATTCCTTTAAACGGGTCTCTTAAAGTATCTCTGATTAAGTCGCCAATGCGAGCAGCAATTTTAGGGTCGCTTTGTTTCCACTCTTCTAAATGCCGGAATGCAACAGCATCGAATTGTAATTTCTTCACGGAAGATTATTTGGGTCCATATCAATCAGACCTTCTTTATTTTCTATTCGTTTCACTGCATCAAGCAAGTGTTTTTTATTTGCCTCTGTGCTCATGAGATAATCGGTATCATCCTGCTCATAAATTAAAATCTCAACTTCTTTGTGCGGAAATAACTTTTTAATCCGGTCAATAAAATCGGGAGTCAAATCATCAGTATTAATGTTTATGGTGGATGACATAAAAATTGTTTTTACAAATTTATGAAAGTTTTACTGAAAGCATTTTTCTCTCACAAAATAATAATCCAAAAACAAAAACCCCCACCAAAAATCAGAGCGGGCAAATTGTCTGAACCGCTGATGGATGTGATTGAATGATTGGGTGGTTGTGACTAAACTTCCTGTAAATAAATATCGAAGTTCACAGTAAGCCCACCCTTAATGTTTTCGGGTTCGAGTTCAAGAATTCTTTCCTTTGCTTTTTCCTGAGAAGCCCAAGGATCGGCAGTGATATGAGGGTCACCTTTGAAATAAATTTGTGACACAATATCCTTGTGTGCTTTTTCGGTTATGCGAAAATGAATGTGTGCCGGACGATACAGTTCACCATTCAGGTATTTACCTGGAAGAATAGTTATAAATAAATATTCACCTTTATCATTTGATAACAAAGATGCACGATGCAGAAAGTCCTTTGATTTATTGTCGTATTCACCAAGTGTATCACAATGCCATATCTCTACCAATGCATTGGTCACTGGTGTTTTGCAATCGCTTCCAAAAACTTTCCCTTTTATTTCAATTCTGTTTCCTGGCAATCCTTCAAAAGTCATATCAGTTCGAACAGGTGCGCCGGCGCGGTAAAACGGCCCGAGAATATCATCTGTGGTTTCGCAGTCGCCCTTAAAACTTCCGGAAGCAGTTTTAACAATGCTTCCGAAAGCAGTAAGTGATATAGCAGTGAGTGTGGAGGTGAGTAAGAATTTTTTTCTGTTCATAGCATTAAGTTGTGGTTTCAAAAATGAAAATTAAAAACGAATGGGTTTGAAATATATTATTTCAAAATATACACCCATAGAACATAAACCGAAGAAATATTTTTTCCTTTTATCGAACTCGAACAAAATGAGGTATTATTTTTTCTTCTGCAAATAAATAAACCGAAGAGTTCAAGATATTAAAATTCAATTTTCTATTTTGTAACCGGTATCCGCTTTGAATACAAAATTATTGATCGCACATTTCAATACTGTTTGAATAAAAAGCTTTTGCCTTTTCTCTTAAATTATATTCCAAACTCATCACCTGACCGTAGGCTCCTGTTGTTCGTAAGGCAAACAAATCTCCCCGATGAGTCACCGGCAACATGACTGCCTTTGCAAAGCAATCGGACGATTCGCAAATTGGGCCTACCACATCGTACTTGGTTTCAGTGGTGTTTTTATCGGGAGTACTAAAAACGGCGGTAAGGTTTTCAATTTTATGATACGACTGATACAAGGCCGGGCGAATGAGTTCGGTCATGCCGGCATCGAGAATAATGAAGTCGGTTTTCTTTCCCTTTTTTACAAACAACACTTTTGAAATAAGCGCACCGCACTGCGCCACTATGGAGCGCCCCAGTTCGAAATGCACCTGCTGTTGTTTTTTTATTTCGAGAAATTTATGAAACACATTGAAGTACGATTTAAAATCGGGTATGGCATGTGCATCGGGCTCGTGGTAATCAACTCCCAATCCGCCCCCCACATTCAGGTGAGTGATGGTGATGTTGCGGCTGCTGAACCATTGCTGAATTTCATTTACACGGGTACACAACAAACGGAAAGGTTCCAGGTCGCATATCTGCGAGCCGATGTGAAAATGCAAACCAATGAGTTGAATGTTTGGTGAATGCTTAATCACCTCCATTACTGCTTCGAGTTCCCAGAAATTAATTCCGAATTTATTTTCTTCGAGTCCGGTGGTGATGTAGTGATGCGTGTTGGCATTTACATTCGGATTAATGCGCAAGGCAATTCGTGCTTTTTTATTGAGCGAAGCTGCCAGTTCATTAATCACTTTTATTTCTTCAATGCTTTCACAATTGAAACAAAAAATATCGGCCGTGAGGGATTCAATAATTTCTTTATCGGTTTTTCCCACTCCGGCAAACACAATGGAGGAAGGCGCAAACTGATTTTGCAGGGCGGCCTTTACCTCGTTGCCACTCACACAATCGGCACCGAAACCAGCATCGCAAATAATTTTGAGTATATGCTGGTTTGTGTTTGCCTTTAATGCATAATGAATATGGAAATTGTATTGCTCAGATTCAGCTTTAACAGCGGCAATGGTTCTGTTCAGTATGCCCAGATCATAATAATAAAATGGAGTTTCAATGTTTCGGAATTTCTCAAACAGTTTCTTGCTGAACATAAAATATTTTTAAAACAAACCTTTGTTCAATGATAACAACGCCTCATTTTTCAATTCAGAATTCACGAGCAGCGAGATATTATTTTCGCTTCCACCATAAGAAATCATGCGGATAGGAATATTTTTCAATGAATCGAAAATTCGTGAGGCATATCCTTGCTTATCGGCACCGAATGTTCCGACAATGCATATGATAGTTTGATTTTTATCCACTTCCACCAATCCAAATTGTTGCAGCTCACTGATAATTTCTTCTAAGTGTTTATCACTATCGATTGTGAGCGACACCGCTACTTCTGAAGTTGAAATCATATCAATGGGAGTTTTGTATCGCTCAAATACTTCGAATACCGCCCGTAAAAATCCATAAGCCAGCAGCATGCGCGCCGATTTTATTTTTATAGCCGTGAGATTATCCTTGGCGGCAATGGCTGTTATTCTATCAGGTGCGGGTTTGTTGGAGATGATTGTACCCGTGGCGGTGGGTTGCATGGTATTGAGCAATCGCACCGGTATGTTTTCTTTCTTTGCTGGAAGTACACAAGTTGGATGTAGAATTTTTGCACCGAAGTAAGCCAGCTCCGCCGCTTCGTCAAACGAGAGTTCAGTAACTGCAAATGTTTTTTCTACAATGCGCGGATCGTTGTTATGCAGGCCGTCAATATCGGTCCAAATCTGAATTTCGGTTGCATTCACAGCAGCGCCAATCAGTGTGGCAGTGTAATCGCTACCGCCTCGTTTCAGGTTATCAATTTCGCCAAACGAATTACGGCAGATGTAGCCCTGAGTGATGAATAATTTTTCAGTTGCAAATGGTTCCAGTGATTTTGCAATCATTTTTTTTATGAAGGGCACATTCGGTTCTTCTGATTCATCAATGCTCATAAAATCAAGCGCGGGCAACAGTACCGAAGAAATATTTTGTTCGGTCAGATACATGTGAAGCAAGGCAGTTGACAGCAATTCTCCCTGCGCCAGAATCGCTTTCTCTTCATTCACCGTAAATAAATCGAGCGTGAATGATTTTATAAAATTCAAATGCTCAGATAATAACTCACTTGCATTTTCAATTGAATCTTTTTTAGAAAACAATTCAGTAATTACTTTTTTATACTGAAGTTCCAAATTTGAAATTTGCAATTTCAGCTTCATAAAATCTTTTGCATACAATGATGCTGAAATGTCAACGAGCAAATTAGTTGTGCCGCTCATAGCAGAGAGCACCACAATTTTCTGCTCACCATTATAAATTAACGGCACCAGTTTTTTTATTCGTTGCGCAGAACCCACCGAAGTTCCGCCAAATTTCATGACGATCATTTATCTTATTTAACTGATAAGAATGATTTAATTGCAAAGCAAATGTATCAATGAATAATTATCGGCTTTCAATAAATTTATTTCAGAAAATAAAACATTGACGAATTAATACAAATTAACTTCACTTAGTTTTTCTAAAATATTTTATAAATATCAATTCTATTTAATCATTTTTGATTCATGCTTTCACGACGAAAATTTATTACGCAATCATCAGCCAGTGCAGCAGCACTTGCCATTTCATTTGATGCGAATTCCTTTTCAGGAAAAATAATTACAGGAAAACCATTGGTTCTCTCAACATGGAATTTCGGAGTTGCAGCGAATGAAGCAGCATGGAAAATTTTAAGTGTTGGAGGTCGAGCATTAGATGCTGTTGAAGCCGGAGTAAAAGTTCCGGAAGCTGACCCAAAAGTAACTTCAGTTGGCTTAGGAGGTTTGCCTGACCGCGATGGTTTCGTTACACTCGACTCGTGCATTATGGATGAGCACGGACAAGCAGGTTCAGTGTGTTGTCTGGAACACATTGTTCATCCGGTTTCAGTTGCAAGAATGGTGATGGAAAAAACTCCGCATGTCATTTTAGTTGGAGAAGGTGCATTGAAATTTGCATTGGACAATGGATTCAAAAAAGAAAATCTTTTAACTCCGGAATCAGAAGCTGCTTGGAAAGAGTGGTTGAAGACAAGCAAGTACGCACCTGTAATCAATTTCGAAAATCACGACACCATTGGTATGATTGCGATGGATGCGAATGGAAATTTATCTGGTGCATGCACCACCAGCGGACTTGCCTACAAGATGCACGGTCGCGTGGGCGACTCTCCTATTATTGGTGCCGGATTATTTGTTGATAATGAAATTGGAGCCGCAACTGCAACCGGGCATGGAGAGTTCGTGATTAAAACTGCGGGAAGTGCCATGGTGGTTGAAATTATGCGGCAAGGAATATCACCTGTTGATGCTTGTAAAGAAGTTGTGAATCGTGTGGCGAAAAAATATCCTGAGAAAGTGAAAGACATTCAGGTTGCTTTCATCGCCATCAACAAAGCCGGTGAATATGGCGGTTACGGTTTGCACAAAGGATTTAATTATGCGCATTACAATACCGAAGGGTTTGCATTGACCGATGCAGCTTATTTTACAGAGTGAGGGCAGGAAGATGGAGGCAGGAAGCAGGAAGTTTTTTTAATCACAAATAATTTTTAATGAAATATTTTTTCACGCGCCAGCCGTGGTTGGGGTCCCTACCAACAACTTTGATACTGTTATCAATTTTATTTTTCTCCTGCTCTCATCAAGAAAAATCGCCCGTTAATTCTGTTGACCCGTTCATTGGCACTGCAGGAACCGGTCACACATTTCCCGGTGCATGTGTTCCGTTTGGAATGGTGCAACTTTCACCCGATACAAAAACCACAGGGTGGGAACATTGCAGTGGTTATCATTCTAATGATACAACTATTCAGGGTTTCAGTCACACACACTTGAGCGGAACTGGTTGTGGTGATTTGGGTGATATACTTTTTATGCCTTCACAAAAAGAAAACTGGAATTCATTCAGAGAAGATTCAATGTACGAAGTTGGATTCAGTCACAAGAATGAAAAAGCTTCAGCCGGAAACTACTCGGTTAAATTGGATGATGGAATTGAAGTTGAACTCACTGCCACTGAGCGATGCGGATACCAGCATTATAATTTCCAGAAAAACAAACCTCAAAACATTCTGATAGATTTAAATCATGGAATAAATGATAAGACTACTGAGAGCTGGCATATACAAATGAATGATTCAACTGTGGTCGGATATCGGTTTTCTAATGGTTGGGCATCCAATCAAAAAATATTTTTTGCAGCAAGATTTTCAAAACCAATTCAATCATTAACAACCATATTCAGAAATGACTCAGTTAAAGCGTTGCATAAAGAAGGATTTTTAAGTGATAAAGATTTATCTGAGTTTAAAAAAATGATTATTGGATTTGATAATAAATCCGGAGATGAGATAGAAGTTAAAACCGGAATTTCTTTTGTGTCAGTTGATAATGCATTAGCGAACCTTGTTGCAGAAATACCGAATTGGAATTTCGAAGCAATAAAAGATTCAGCAAAATCAAAATGGCAGCGCGCACTTTCAAAGATTGAAGTGAAGGGCGGAACACAGGAACAGCGAACAAATTTTTACACTTCACTTTATCACTGTATGATTCATCCGAGTTTGGAAGATGATGTGAATGGTGAGTATCGCGGCATGGATGATTCCATTCATATTGTAGAAGCAGGTCATCATCAATATCATATTTTTTCGTTGTGGGATACTTACCGCGCATTGCATCCGCTCATGACCATCATTGACCCGAAGCGCAATACAGATTTCATTCGTTCGATGCTGAATAAATTCAATGAGAGTGGTCGCTTGCCTGTTTGGGAATTATGTGGTAATGAAACCGATTGCATGATTGGTTATCATTCCATTCCTGTGATTGCCGATGCATTTATGAAGGGCATAAAAGATTTTGATACTACGCTCGCATTGCGTGCCATGATTAAGAGTGCGATTGATACGCGAAGTGGACTCGGTTATTATCATGAGAAAGGATACATACCAAGTGATAAGGAAAATGAAAGTGTGAGCAAAACACTGGAGTATGCTTATGATGATTATTGCATTGCTCGAATGGCTCGGCAGATGAATTGGAATGACACAATCGTGCATAAGTTTTTTAAGCGGAGCTCTTATTATCAAAATCTCTGGAATCCGGAAGCCAAGTTTTTTACTGCGCGCAAATTCGGAAAATGGATTTCGCCATTCGACCCGTTTGAAGTAAATGCGAATTACACCGAAGCAAATGCGTGGCAATATTTGTTTGCAGTGGCGCAGGATATTCCGGCGCTTATTCAGTTGATGGGAGGAAATAAAAACTTCGAACAAAAACTCGATTCACTTTTTACTGCGCATTCAGAATTGAAAGGTCGCGAGCAACCCGACATCAGTGGTTTGCTCGGTCAGTATGCACACGGCAATGAACCGAGTCATCATTTCGCATGGCTTTATAATTACATTGGTAAACCTGCAAAGAGTGTAGATAAGGTTAGGCACATTCTCAATAATTTTTATCATACTGAACGCGATGGGCTAATTGGCAATGATGATTGCGGACAAATGAGTGCCTGGTATATTTTCAGCGCCATGGGATTTTATCCGGTTACACCTGGTTCAAATTATTATGCGCTGGGTTCTCCGATATTTTCTGAAGTGAAAATTCATTTGGATGGAGGAAAAATTTTCAATATCAAAGCTGAAAAACTTTCAGAACAAAATATTTATGTCAGCAAAGCTGAATTGAAAACCACGAAGCAAGAATTTCTTCCGTGCTTTATTTCTCATGATGATATTTTGTATGGAGAAGAATTGAATTTGACGATGAGCAGTTCTTCAGTCACTTCTGATATGAAAAGTTTTTTGGAAAAGATTTCTCCGCCCTTTCGAGATTTTCCGGTTTCCTATTTCAAGTATCAATCAAGAGTGTTTGTCGATTCAATGGAAGTGAGTATTGGAAACATAAAAGTTGGTACTGATGATCATTTCATTTCATACTCCATTGGTGAAAACAGTGACAAATGGTTTTTTCCAGAAACCAATTTCACTATCAAAACTTCAGATTTAGCTAGAACAAAAATTATAGGAAGCGAACTAGAAGAATCGGTTCGCTTCAAGAAAATAGATTTCCAAAAAACAGTTGCATATAAGACCCCCTACAATTATCAATATATTGCTGATGGCGAATTTGGATTGGTGGATGAAGTATTTGGCGAAACAAATTCATTTGTTGGGTGGCAGGGCTTTCACGGAACCGATTTTGAAGTCACTGTTGATTTAGGTGAGAAACGAACTATAAAGCACATACAAACTGATTGGTTAAATAAAAGAGAGGCTTGGATATTTAACCCAACAAAAGTTCAATACTTCATTTCAAATGATAACATTAACTGGAAAGAAGTTTTTTCGACAGACATGATTGTGGAGGAGCATGATGCAAGTGGCATTATGATTTCTCCGTCGATTGAGTGTTCGTTCAATCCGCTTAAAGCCCGATATGTAAAAGTGTTTGCAAAGTCCATTCAGCAATGTCCGTCATGGCACATTGGTGCAGGTGGAAAATGCTGGTTATTTATTGATGAGATTCAAATAAATTAATCAGGCAAATCTTTTTCTGATATAATTATTAAGTGGTTCTTCCAAAGTTTTAAATAAAAGAAATGCAATGATATTGATAAGGATAAATTCTAAATATAAATTTGTTGTTACATGGTTATATATCCCTTGTTGAATAATACCAAGATGAATAAGATAAAATAGGTAGGAACTCTTTCCAAGTACAATAAACAACCTACTGCTTAGAATTTTTTGAATGATTGTCTTTTCAGTAAGCAGGCCCCAAAACAACAGCGCAATTCCGCAAGCAGGCAAAATAAAATTATTTATGACTATACCAAACGGATGCATTATTCCATATTTATTATCTCCCTTTAATAAGCTTAACGCAATTAAACAAATGCACATAACGGCTATGCCGGAATAAGTGGCCCAATTGATTCTTCTCACATCACCAAACTTTTTATATAAAAGCGCTAACGAAATGCCGATAAAAAACTCAGTGCACCGACCTAAAAAAGTATAATTGAAAAGAAAATAATTATTCTGAAAGAAACCATGCCCGGTATTGTTTTTAAATGCAGCAACCATCAATAATCCTAATGAAATAATAATGCAGGGCAGTATGAACAAATAAATTTTATTTTTTCTAATGAAGAAAAAAAACAACGGAGCGGCTAAATAAAAAACTTCTTCTACGGTCAGCGACCAACCTTGTGATATGCCCGAAAACTTCAGTTCATTAAAAAAACCTTTCAGAAAAGAAATGTTATACAGGTAAAGCGCTAAATCGAGTATCGAATTTTTTTCATGGAAAATAAAAAACAATAAAAAAGTAGCTGATGTTAAAATAAAATACATTGGGTAAATACGGGCAATCCGATTGACCATGTATTTTCTGAAATTCAGTTTTTCTGAATCGAGATACCGGTAAGCAATCAGAAAACCACTCAGTACAAAAAACACGGTCACACCAATATGAAACTCATTAACAAAATTCCGAATCCCCTGACCAAAAACAGATTCGTTTACAGGATTAAAGTGGTGAAAGAAAACCATGAATGCAGCAATGGCTCTGACTCCGGTGAGCGCCGGAAAATAATTTGCCGCTTTTATTTCAGGTTTAATCGGAGTCATTGGAAATTTATTTTCCGGTAATTCAATTTACCTCTTACTTTAATTTTTTCAATCCATAATTATAACAATAAACTGTTTGCTGATGCATAAATCATTTTAAGCACTTCGAAGCGAAGTGTCGGAAAATATTTTTTAATTAATAATTCTCAGAATAATAATGGCGGTTGTTGTGCCTTTAAACCGGAATGAGTTTCAATTTCCCATCCGTTTTTCCCATTCGAAATACTTTGCGGTATAATTTTTTCCATGCTGAACAAGGTCATTAATTTCATCGGTGGAAAGATTGAATTGTGTGGTTTGAATTTGACCGATATCAATAAAAACGGTACGGTTCCAATCATTTGTATGCAAGTGAGTTTTGTTGGCCATTTCGCTCATAAAATTAACTAATGCCATTGCATATTGCTTTATATTGGAAACAGATTCGGGTGGAATGGCCCAGTTATTTTTGGCAAAATCAATTACTGATTTTGAATCAAGGCGAAAGCCAAGTGTTTCGTGATTGAATACATAATCCGGATTGGTGTTGTAGTTCACCACTTCATAATTTCCTTCAGCAGGATTATATTTTTTATGATCGAAAATATTGATTGCATAATTCCAACTCACTCCACCATCTACATAAATATTAATGTTTGCCTTTAGCGATTGAAAAAACAAAGGAATACTCATGCTCATTCTAACGGCCTGCCTTAACGATATAGATGGCGAGTGTTCCGCCGAAAACACATTTGCAGCGCATTTTATTGTAAGGGAACACTTTTTATTTTACTAATTGAATCAGTCAATTCCATAATTTCAATACCGGCCATTTCATCGTCAGGAAAAACTGCTCTGTATTTTTTAAAGAAAAACAAGGCGGATAATAAATCGCCCTGTTGCTTATAACAGTCGCCAATAAATGGCCAGATCCTATAATCAGTTGAATCAGTTTCATATGATTTTTGCAGATAAAAAATGGCAGAGTCTGCATTTTCATTTTTATAAAAACTCAACCCCATAGGCGTGAAAATATTTTTTTGTATCACCACTGCTGAAACAGGAACCTGACCAATATACTCGATATGTATTGTTGCAGCTGGCGGGTAATAATTCATAACAATATTTTTTTCAAGAAATATGGAAGAGAATATTCCGAAGTCCATTGATCGATAAGTATACCGGTTAAAACTTGCATCAATAAAATTTATTGAATCGCCGTTTGTAATATCACTATATTTTATGGCTATATTATTTGTCAACACTGTTTTTACTTCAGCTTTATTTGATGCAAACTGCTTAGAATTCATTACCCAAGCGAACGAAGCCGAAGCGGCCAATTGCTGGTAATCGGTATCATAATATCCATGCGCACCTTTTACACCGCCTATCACTTCATTAAAATAAGCATATTGATACGGGTGATTTTCATACATCCAATAAATTGTTTTAACAGTCATTAAGCAAAAGATAATAACGAAACCTGTTTTGAGCAGAACGGCTGATTTTTTTTCAATCAACCATGCCAGCCCCATGGCCGAAGAAGTAATTATTACCGGATAAATAAATAATAAATGCCTCCATCCATTATACATAATCGGTTGGGCTAATAACACATATAATAAAATGAAAACAACACTATATAAAAGTACCAGGTGATTCCACGCCGGAATATTTTTAAAAAATTTTGACTGGCTGAAATAATAGATAAATAAACCGGCAATAACCGTCAGCGGAAATGTGTTTCCCATGGTGATAAATAAATAATTCCATGGAATTTCGTGTGCATAAATTAATTCTCCTCTGAATAGCATCGTGATTTTTACCGGAAATGCTTTTACTATATCCATAGAAGTTGAAATATGTGAAAACCCTTGAAGAAAAAAATTAGGATAACACATGCAACCCATTAGCATACCTGAAAAAAATATAACTAATATGATTATGCAAAATTTAATCGAGTTTCTGACAGAAGAAAATACCGAGTTGCGAACAACATCATTATCCGATAAATAAATTAACAGGAAGGCAATAAAAAATGGTATCAATAACAACCCAGCCATTCTGATGCTCACTGCCAATGCTATTCCGGCTATTGCGCCGGCGATATACAACTTTGAATAATCGGGCAATGCTTTTAAAAATTTTATAAAAAAATAAAAAGACATTATAAAACCCAAAGCCAACGGAATGTCTTTTGAATTAAAAAAAGAATTACCGATGAAGGTGGGCGATGAGGCCAGCAATAGCAAGGCAATAAATGCAGCAAGCCATCCGGATAACTCAACCGTGAACAACACAGTAAATAATATAATGCCCGCGCCGCAAACTGCCGTTAAAACATGCCTGGTTTTATATATATCAAAATTTAAAAAATCAGCAATAAAAACCGAGCTGGCTTCAAATCCAGCTCCATAATATTTTTGATAGGGAAATTTTAAATTGTCGAATGCCGTAATGTTTACAAAAGAGGTGTCTGCTCCTAATGATGTATAATATTTTAAAGCTGCCTTTCCATAGGCAATATCAATGGGTTCATCTGCGGGGATTCCAACTTTTAAGCTTAACCCTGGAAGCAAAATAAATAAGCATACTGTTATCGAAATGGTGAGCCGTTTTAAAATGGTCATTCTCATCATCAGTTTTTTAATAAATAAAACACAACTTTCTCACAAATCAATTGATGGTTCATAGAAAAATCATTGCCGATTTCTTATAAAATTAAACTACTGAATCACACTTATTTTTAACATGTTGGTGGTTCCCTTCCAATGAACAGGCATGGCTGAAGTATTAACTACGATATCGCCATTTTTAACCCTGTTGAATTTCTTTGCAATCTTCTTTACGTCTTCCATTGTCTCGTCGGTTGATGAAAATTTTTTATAGGAGAAAGTTTCAATGCCCCAAACAAGACTTAAATCGTTAAGCAGATTTTTATCTTCCATAAAAACCAATATCCTGGCTTGTGGCCGATAACTGGCTATCATTAAAGCGGTATATCCGCTTCTGGTCATGCTGATTATAGCAGCTGCTTTAACATCATTAGAAATTTTGCAGGCATTGTAACAAATTGCATCAGACAAATAAGTTTTTGAATGCATGTCGGCTACTTGTTTTTTATTAAAAATTATTTCCTGCGTTTCAATGTTTAAGGCAATATCTTTTATTGTTTCTATAACTAATACCGGAAATTTTCCGGTGGCGGTTTCAGCACTTAACATTAAAGCATCAGCACCATCAAAAATTCCATTTGCCACATCATTTATTTCCGCTCGTGTTGGTCGTGCATTATCTACCATGCTTTGCATAATCTGTGTAGCAATAATTACGGGTTTCGCTTCTTTTATACATTTTGCAATTACTGCTTTTTGCGTAATGGGTATATCCTGCTGGGGCATTTCAACCCCTAAATCTCCTCTGGCAATCATTACTGCATCGCTTTCGCGAATAATATCATCTATATTTATAACTGCTTGCGGCTTTTCTATTTTCGCTATAACTTTTATTTTTTTTCCTTTCTTTTCAATTAATTTTTTTAAGTGAATAATATCCTTTGCGCTCCGTACAAACGAAAGTGCAACCCAATTCACTTCTTCATTTAAAATAAAATCCAGGTCTTTTAAATCTTTTCGTGTTAACGAAGGAAGTGATGTTTCTGAATTGGGCAGATTAACCCCTTTTCTACTCGACAATAAACCACCATGAATAATTTTACATTTAACAGCATCTTTCTTATTTGTTGATATAACTTTTAATTCCAATTGTCCGTCATCAATCAAAATTTTATCACCTGCAGTTACATCGCCGGCAAATTTTTTATAGTCCACAAATATTTTTTCCGAATCCGAATTTGATTTAACGGTTGATAGTAAAATTTCTTTACCTTCCATTAATAAAATGGATAAACCGGCAACTTCGCCAATTCTGATTTTTGGCCCTTGTAAGTCGGCCATAATGCCCAGGTAATTTTTACTTTCCTGTCTGATTCTTTTAATATAATTAATCACCTGCTTATGCCCCTTATGTGTGCCATGCGAAAAGTTAAGCCGGAAGGTATTCACTCCTGCTTCCGCCAATTGTTTTAACATTATGTAAGATGATGATGCCGGTCCAACAGTGGCAATAATCTTAGTGCGGGTAATTCTCTGTTTCATTTATCAAATTGAAGAATCAAAAGTGTAAAATCAATTTCCGAAAACAGAAACAACTTCCTATAATGAAATTTACAATTGTCCATTCCAAAATGTTTCGGATTATTCTTCCTTATCGAATGGAAGCAAAAAGAAAAAAGGAACCAATCCATAAATCAGGTAAGGAAGGTATATATGTATAAACGAAACTGCAGTAGCAATGATGAGCAGAAAAGGAGCCAGTAAAAACGATCGTTTCACATTTTTTTTAACAGAAATTTTATTATACCGTGGTAACAAATGAAATTCTGCTATATAATAATACATGCAAGTTTGCATAAAAGTGGCACAGGTAGCTATAGCTCCAAATAACAAAATCGCAATTCTGTTCTCAGGATACTCGCCCATCATAGCAGTTGGAAAAGGCAGAAAACAAACAAATAACAATGTGAGGCTATTAAGCCAGATTAAGGCATAATCAATTTTATCGGCCATTCTGAAAAGGTTATGGTGCTGAAGCCAAATAACTGCGATTAAAAAAAAACTAACTCCCCAACTGATAATTTTAGGTGCCATGTGCATCAATGACATAAGCAATTCATAGCTGCTGGGATCTTTCAGGTGCGGCATTTTTATTTCAAGAATCAATAAGGTAATAATTATGGCAAACACACCATCGCTGAATGCTTCGGTTCTGCTTTTATTTAATTTCCAATGCTGAAATTTTTTTAACAAAGTCATGCCTTAAATGTTTTCTAAAAAAATGAAATTTAACTCCCTTTTTTAATAATGGTGATTATTTGCAAAGTGCCCTGTTCTGAAAAGGAAAAATAGAATTTAAGCAGGTTGAAAGTCAGTTTCCAATTAACAATTATAAAGAGTTAAAGATATTTATTCAATGAATCTTTTTTTCCACTCTACAATCATTAGTAATACTGTGGAATACTAAAGCAGATACTGTCTTCGTTCAGGTTGATATTCGCTTCCACCAAAAAATCATGCTGAAAAGAAATTTAATTATGGGTTTGTGCCTGCTGTTGTCGGCTGAAACCTTTGCGCAAAAAACTGCATACTACACTGACCCCGCTGCTGATTATAAAAAAGGAGTTGAATTATTTCAACAGGAAAAATACGGAGCGGCTTACAAGCGGTTCGATGAAATAATAAATCTGTACGAACACAAACCCGATGCGACCGAAAATGTGGTGATGAACGCAAAATACTATCGCGCACTCAGCAGCAAGGAGTTAATGCAGCCACAAGCCGAACAATATTTTGTGCAGTTGCTGGCTGATTACGGGGAGAATCCGGTTACACGCCTGGCGTATTATCATTTGGGAAATATTTACTACACAAATAAAAAGTACGACAAGGCCCTTGGTTTTTTCAAACAAGTGGATGTGTATGATTTAAGTTCAGCACAAACCAATGAATATCGTTTTCAAATCGGTTACTGTTATTTCTACAGACAAAAATTTACGGAGGCACTTCCTTATTTCGAGCAGGTAAAAACCATTCAGAACAAGTATTACTACCCGGCAAATTATTATTACGGGTACATTACTTACACCCAAAAGAATTACGAATCTGCCTTGAGCAGTTTCAATTTAATTAAGGAGAGTAAATTGTATTCGCCCATTGTACCCTACTATATTACACAAATAGAGTTTTTAAAAGGCGAATATGAAGAAGTGTTGTTGTATGCAGTGCCGTTGCTGGAGCGCAGCGATTTAAAATACACCAATGAAATGCGACAGCTCATTGGCAAATCGTATTTCAACACCGGAGAATTTGCAACAGCGCTTCCGTATCTGAAAGATTATTACAACAAAACCGCGCAAAATTTAAAGAGTGATGTCTATCAGATTGCGTATTGCGAATACAAAACAAAAAAGTATGATGAGGCAATGGTTCATTTTCTGGCGCTCACCGGATTGAAAGATTCGCTCGGACAAAACAGTTTGTTTTTACTGACCGATTGTTATCTGAAAAAAAACAGAAAAAGTGATGCGCGAAATGCTTTATTGAATGCATCGAAAATGGATTTCGATAAAAGTGTAAAAGAACAAGCTTCATATAACTACGCGCAACTATCATGGGAATTAGGTTTTCAGGATGTGGCTAGTAAAGCCTTTCAGGATTTTATTACTGATTATCCGAAAAGCAAATTCAATGCTGATGCAAAGGAGAGCCTGGTTTCATTGCTTGCCGGAACAAATAATTACAAGGGTGCATTAGAAATCATTCGTGAACTGGATGGCTTGAGTCCGAGTATTCGGAAATCATATCAGCGGATTGCATTTAACCGCGCCATGCAATTGAGTGCTGATAAAAATTATGCTGAAGCCGATAAAACTTTAGATGAATCATTAAAGAATCCGATTGACCACAACATAGAAGCAGATTGTTATTTCTGGAAAGGAGAAATTGCGACTGATACTAAAAATTCTAAAGATGCGGTAACTGATTATTCAAAATACCTGGAACTGCAAAAGAGTTTTGGCAATGGAAATTCGGGCGCTTCTCCCCTGTTGGCAAAGTATGGGTTGGGTTATGCATATGTGAAGCAAACAAATTACCTGATGGCTCGCACCTATTTTACACAGGCAAAAGATGAATTAAAAAATACAACACTTGATAAATCATCACTGCAAAAAATAGTTAACGATTTATACCTGCGCAGCGGCGATTGCAATTTCGTGAATAAAGATTACGAGTCAGCAAATAAAGATTTTCAGGTTGTGATTGATAACAAAACTGGCAATGAAGATTATGCATTGTTTCAGTTGGCGATGATTGCCGGATTGCAAAACCGACCTGCAGATAAAATCAAATTACTAACACGCATCAATAACGAAATGCCTTTCAGCATTTACTTAGATGATGCTTTGTTCGAATCAGCAAACACATATTTTCAACAGGCTGATTATGATAATGCCCTTCTCACTTTCAACAGAGTGTTAAATGATTTTCCAAATAGTTCATATCAAAAGAAAGCGCATCTGAAACTCGGATTAATTTATTTCAACACCAACCACACTGAAAATGCGGTGAATGAATTCAAGTTTGTGGCTGTTAATTTTCCGAACACTCAAGAGAGCAAGGAAGCCATGAATACAGCTAAACAAGTATTCATCAACACAGGAGATTCAAAAGGGTACAATGATTTCTTAGATGAAATTCCGGGGGCAAAAATTACCATCTCCACAAAAGATTCAGTGGTTTACTTAGCTGCCGAACAAAATTTCAGCACCGGAGATTATGATAAAGCATTGCAGGGCTTTACTGATTATCTGAATACTTATCCTTCAGGTCCATTCGCTGCACAAGCACATTACTATCGCGCCGAATGTTTATCGCAGAACAAAGATTTCGAACATGCATTGGATGATTATACTTATGTGGCTGAAAAAACATCGGGCAATTATAAAGAGCGCGCCATATTGCAGAGCGCCCGGATTTATTATACAGTCACCATGAATTATGCAAAAGCATACGAGTATTATCAGTTACTGAGTTTATCGGCTGATTACAAAGAGAATTTATCGGAAGCATTAAAGGGCATGATGCTTTCCGCATGGAAAATGAATGATTGGAAAAAAACTTCGGATGCGGCAGATAAGATTATCGGTTACACTTCTTCACCTGCTGAAGATATTACTGAAGCAAATTATTACTCTGCAAAAGTGGCTATGATTAATAAAGATTATCAGAAAGCCGAAGAGTTGTTTACGAAAGTATTGAAAGGAAATAATTCAACCACCGGAGCTGAAGCACTTTACAGCATTGCATTAATTTATTTCAATGAAAACAAAACGGATGCAGCGGAAAAGCAGTGTTACAAGGTCATAGAACAAAAGCCTTCTTACAATTACTGGATTGGAAAAAGTTATTTGTTGCTCGGCGATATTTTCTTTTCGCAAAATGATTTGTTCAATGCGAAGGCAACTTTTGAAAGCATCATTGATAATTATAAAGCCGACGATGACATTCTTCCTGAAGCAAAATCAAAACTGGCGAAGGTGATGGAGAAAGAAAGTGAACAATCGAAAGTGATGCAGGATTCAGTGGAGCATTCTTTTCAACTTGATACTATGGAACAGAAATAAAAGATTAGAGATTAGAAATTAAAAAACAGTCGCTGCAATTTCAATCGCATAAAACAACCCGAAACTAAAAATACGAATTCGAAGAATCACGAGTTTAATAGAAACTAAAAAATAAGTAACGAGATAAATCCGAAACCTACTAATGTTAAAACGAACAATAATTATTCTCGCTCTCCTTCCCTCCCTTTGTGTTGCGCAAAAAGATTTACCGGGAATGAGTTTGGATGTGGTGACTGATTACAAGCCATTGCTGGCCGATGCGGTTAAAATTGATGTGTCGCCAAAATTGCTTCCGGCAGATTCAACAAAGGTTGTACCTGCTTATAATTTGCAACCCAAGTTACTGAATCTTCCTTTTGTTCCTGCTGATATCAGACCGGTTGCTATGGTAAAAGAAACTCCAGATGCTACGCAAGACAATTATCTGAAGGCCGGATTCGGTACTCAACTCTCACCATACTTCTCGCTGAATCTGAATACAGGTGTGAGTGAAAAACGCGATGCCGGAATTTATTCCATGCATCATGGCGGCAGCGGTTCGCTGGATTATCAAAAGTTTTCTGACAACACCATTCAGACTTATTATAAAAAGTTTTTTAAGAAAAATGCTTTCAATCTGAAAGCCGGATACGATGGAACCGTTCGTTATTTTTATGGATATGACCACAACACACTAATGGATTTTGTAAAAAAAGAATTGAAACAAAGTTTTCAGAATGTGAATGCCTCATTTGAATTTGCTAATACGAAACCAACCAAAAACAATTGGGATTATAATTTCTCGAGCGATTATTATTACTACTGGAATCGCACCGGTGGAAACGAATGGCACATTGCACCCGGATTGTTATTTGGAAAAACAATAAATAAAATTCACACCGGAAGTTTATTTATCGGCGCCGACATCAATCAGTTTAATGAAGATTCGGTAAGTTCATTCAATTCCATTATTCATATAAAACCAATGTATTCTATCAAACAGGATAAATGGAGTTTGCGTGCAGGGTTTGATATTGCACCTACTGACAGTTCGGTTTATTTTTTACCTGATGTGGAAGCGCACTATAATCTCATTGGAGAATATGTGGTTCCGTTTGCCGGGGTGCGTGGTATAATTAATAAAAACAATTTCAAAACACTATCAACTGAAAACCTGTTCATGAATGATATTTCACCCATTGCGTATTCTTCTTTAATTGATATACATGGTGGTATTAAAGGAAGTGTGGGAAATCATTTTTCTTTTATGATTCGTATTGCTGATCAGATTGTTGACCATTTAGCATTGTATAATCCGGATACCAATTTCATTACCCGTTACAATGTTTCTTTTGCCGAAGATGCGAATGTGTTTAATGTGCATGGCGAATTGGGATACAAAGAATCAGAACGGTTTAACATTTTATTAGCTGGTGATTACAATTCTTATACTTTGGATTTTGGTTTTCCTGCATATGGCTTAGCAACAGGAAAAATTTCGTTGAAAGCTGAATACAACATTCAGAAAAAAATATTGATTAATGCTTCTGTTTATATGGTGAATAAAACTCCTTATCATGTTCCGATTGCCCCAGGTTTTGATGAGGTACTTAACAACAAAGGATATGTTGATATAAACCTCGGACTGATTTATAACTATAAGAAAAATTTTGCTGGATTCATTCAATTCAATAACATCACCGCCTCAGCATACAATCGCTGGTACAATTATCCGGGTTATGGATTCGGATTAATGGGCGGATTGATATTGAAATTTTAGCACCTGATTTTAGTTTGCCTCAGAATTTTTAAAGCGAAACTAAATAAGGAACTGAAACTAAAATTTATGCACACTTATTTTCCTTCAAATAAAATTTTGCATCAGGCCCCATATTAAATAATAAATCAATTGCACTCATATCTTCCTGAAATCCGAATTTAAATTCAAATACCTGGTAATACTTATTGCAAGTAAACTTATTGATACTTATATGCGGAATTTCGTTATTACTTATAAATACGGAAGCATTAGGAATTAATTCTTTAGTCAGCCACCTGACTAATGCTTCACACAATTCAAAATAATTATCGTTGGCTAATCGAATAATTTTCTCCAACTCATCAAAGTAATAAAGAAAGTAAGGTGCTTTACCGTAAGCCGATTTAATTGCATGCAGGTGGTTTCGCTTCCAATCGGTTCCTGAAATTTTCAACTCGCTCATTCTAGCTTTCTGATTTCGCCCTCCGGCAAGCGGAACATTCAGATTAATCATTCCGTTTGCAGAAATAATACTGCTTCGGTTCGGATGATTTTCCTTTCTATAAAGTTCGGTTGAACATAAAACCAATTCTTTTTTATTCATTGCATGAACAAACCAACCGACTGATGGAAGGTATTTTAACTGCATAGAAAAACCGGTTTCAATTATCATAGAATTGTCAGATTGATTTAACTTTTTTTGTTCGTGAAGCAAATTCGTAAATTTATTCCGTGATAAAAAAACTGCTCCTTACTTCCCTCCTCTTTCTGAGTGTAAATAGTCATGCATCAAACATAGATGCTACTATGCGAAATTGTGTTTTTCTTGCTTCGAACGATACCGCTTATGTGGAAACACAATTTACTGTAAGTGCAAAAAATTTAAAATTTGTACTTCGAAATGATAAAAAATGGGAGGCAAGTGTAGAGGTGACCTTATTATATATGCGCGACAGTGGCGTATTCAAACATTTAAAATATTTGCTATTCAGCGAAGCCATTGCCGATACATCAAACAATAATTTCAACCTCACTGATTTAAAAAGAGTGAGTTTACCAAACGGTGAATTTTCCGTTGAAATTTATCTGGAAGATTATAATCAAAAAACAACATCCGGATATATTACTGAAGGTATCAGCATTAATTATAAAACTGACAGTCTTTCTTTTTCTGATATTGAATTAGTAGAAAACTACAGCGAGTCAAAAGAAAAATCGATATACACAAAGCGCGGATATGAAATTCAACCTTATACAATTCAATATTATCCAACGGCTTTATCCAAACTCACATTTTATGCTGAGATATATAATACTGATAAATACTTTCAAGCCGATATTTTTCTCTCTTCCATTTACATACGCGAGAGTTTAACCGGTAAACCAATGGAACATTTCATTTTCAACGCTAAACAATCGCCAGAAAAAATCAAAGTTCTTTTCTCATCATTTGATATTTCCGGATTGCCAACAGGCGCATATTTTCTTACCATTGAATTACGGAATAAAAAAAATGAACATGTGGCAGAGCAAAATATTTATTTTATCCGGACAAATACTTCTATCACTTTTAATCCTAAACTATTGGACAGTGTACAGGTTGAAAATAATTTTTCAATGAATTTGCCAGCTGATTCATTAAATTTTTATGTACAGAGTTTATATCCCATTGCCAGTAATGATGAACATAATTATATCAGCTACTTTAAAAAATCAAATGATGATACAGCTATGAGCGCCTTTCTATACAAATTCTGGATTGCACGCAATGCTCATGACCCTTTAACCGAATGGATGAATTATAAAAAACTGGTTTATGAAGCTGAGAGTAATTTTAAAACGCAAACCAGGCATGGATATAATACTGACAGAGGAATCATCTTTTTAAAATACGGAGCTCCGGCCCAGATTAATAAAAGGTCTCAGGAGCCGGGAACTTATCCGTATGAAATATGGCATTATTACTTTTTAGATCCTAATCAATCTAATGTTCATTTTATTTTTTACAACACCGATTTAGTGAGCAATAACTATAAATTATTACACTCCAATGCCATAGGTGAAATCAAAAATCCAAGATGGCAATACATATTAAATGATGCTTTCAAGAATAAAAAAGGAATAAACAATACGGATTTAACTGACTATCCTGATTCGTTTGGTTCGCATGCTGATGATTTTATGAAGTAGCATTCAACTTCAATTTTATATTTACCCATTGATATTATTCTGAATGAAATTACCCGATGTTGCTGTAATTATATTGAGTTGGAATGGACGGACTTTTCTGGAAACATTTCTTCCATCGGTAGTGGAACATACTCCCGAAGCTTTTGCCAGAATAATTATTGCAGATAATGGTAGTACAGATGATTCAGTAGAAACGGTAAAAAGATTTACAGGTGTGGAATGGTTACCGTTAAATCACAACTATGGTTTTTCGGAAGGATACAATCAGGCAATTGAAAAAACGGATGCGAAGTGGATTGTATTATTAAATCAGGATGTGGAAGTAAGTGCCGGATGGTTGAATTCACTATTAAAATTTGCTGAACAACATCCGAATCTTGCAGCGTGTCAGCCAAAAATTCTTGACCTAAATCGCCGGACACATTTTGAATATGCAGGAGCTGGAGGTGGTTTTTTAGATAAGTATGGTTATCCGTTTTGTCGTGGAAGAATTTTTGACACCATTGAAGAAGACATTGCACAATATGATAATGCTATAGAAATTGCATGGGCAAGTGGTGCGTGCTTACTGATAAAAAAAGATGCTTATATAAATGCCGGTGGATTAGATGCAGAATTTTTTGCGCACATGGAAGAAATTGATTTATGCTGGCGAATAAAAAATATGGGAATGGAAGTTTGGTATTGTCCTGACTCAACTGTTTATCATTTGGGCGGTGGAAGTTTACCGCAAGGCAACCCGAAAAAAACTTATCTCAACTTCCGAAACAGTTTATTGATGTTGTATAAAAATCTTCCATCAAATAAAAGAGGCGGAATAATTTTTAAAAGAATACTTATTGACCACATTGCTGCTTATCGCGCATTGTTCAGTGGGAACACAAATGAATTTAAGGCAATTGCCAAAGCGCACTTTCACTTTCTTTTTAAATCCAGTGCATGGAAGAAAAAACAAAATCAAAAAACCAATATTGATTATTTAAAACTTTCAGGATTTTATAATGGCAGTATTGTATGGAAATATTTTATTCAGAAAAAGAAAAAATTCAGCGAGTTGGATTAGAAGAAATAATATTTCTATATAAAACTTTTAACCGCCAACCAATAACTCTTCAATCCAAAACCGGAAATAATTCCCTTGCATTTTGAAGTTAGTAAAGATGTTTGCCGAAATTCTTCACGCGATATGGGATTGCTGATGTGAACTTCAACAACAGGAGTTTTTATGGACGCAATACAATCGGCAATGGCAACTGAAGTATGCGTGTAACCTCCGGCATTCAGAATAATTCCATCATAGCTGAACCCAATTTGCTGTAAATAATTTATCAGTTCTCCTTCCACATTGCTTTGAAAATATTCTAATTCTATTTCAGAAAATTCTTTTGTCAATTTTTCAAAATAATCTTCGAAAGATTCAGTACCATAAATGTGTGGCTCTCTTGTACCTAGTAAATTCAGATTCGGGCCATTAACAATTGCAAGTTTCAAATAGTGAACAGTTTTCACAAATATGAATAACAAATCGTGAAGTCAATACTGTTGTTTACAATTAGCGCGTTCATTCCTTTACTGCATGGACTGGAGTTCAACCATCAAGGGTTTTAAATCATATCTGAAATTAGAAAGGTCGTTGTCGCCCAACACGATTGAAAGTTACTTGCATGACATTGAAATGCTCAACCATTTTTTTATTGCAAATGAAAAAAGTATTTCACCCGAGAATGTAAAGCAATTGGATGTTCAGGAATTCATTGCAACTATCAATGCACGAAAAATGGCGGACTATTCTCAGGCAAGAATTCTCAGCGGCATTCGTGCTTTTTATAAGTACATGCAAATGGAAGATATCAGTGACAGCGACCCGACCGAATTAATTGAAGGACCAAAGTTGCGTCGCAAATTACCCGACACTTTAAGTTATCCGGAGATTGAAGCCATTCTAAATACAATTGATTTAAGTACTCCCGATGGAGTTCGTAACCGAGCGATTCTGGAATTACTTTACAGCAGCGGACTTCGCGTGAGTGAAGCGGTAAATCTTAAAATCTCGAATTTATTTTTCGATGTTGGATTTATAAAAGTGATTGGAAAAGGAGATAAAGAACGCTTAGTTCCCATTGGCGATACAGCCATCAAGCACATCAACATTTATAAAAATGAAATTCGTGTTCACCACGATATCAAAAAAGATTTCGAGAATTTTTTATTTCTGAATCGTTTTGGAAAATCGCTTTCGCGCATTTCGGTTTTCATGTTTATAAAGGAAGCAGTGATGAAAGCCGGAATAAAAAAAACAGTGAGCCCGCATACATTCCGTCACTCATTCGCATCGCACCTGATTGAAGGCGGTGCTGATTTGCGGGCTGTTCAGGAAATGCTTGGTCATGCAAGCATCACTACAACCGAAATTTATACTCACCTTGATAGAGATTATCTAAGAGAATCATTAATGACTCATCATCCACTTTATAATAAAAGTTGATTAGTTCATTTGTTCATTAGTTGATATTAATTCCCTTCAGAATATTTATTTACAGCATAAAAAACTTTTCTATCATTAAAACATTTTTTCAGAAACCTTGAATCACGACTGCTGTTGGTGCTCATGTAACTGAACCAATATTTGTCTTCATAATTTATTCTTTTAAATAAAATTGTATCAATGTGGATTCGTTTGGAATGATATTTAAAAATTAAAGTATCCGCTTTCATTTTCCAACGCTGGGTTCCATTTGGTTTCCTTATGCCATCTTCATATTTAAACCATTTCACTTTTCCATTCCATTTCAATTCGAAATACTGATAATTCGGAGTTTGTGGTACTACTTCAATATGATTTCCTTGTTCATCGGTATAATTTCTCCATCCCTCAGCCAGATTAGTTCCATAAATCCCGGTAACTTTAAAATTACAAGCAGAAAAAAAGGCAGCAGTAAAAATCAAGAAAAACAGTTTCAAAAAAATTTTCATCCAATCAAAAATACTATGTTTGAATAATGGCAATACAATTAACCTCGCTTTTAATAATCATGATATTGTCATTTAATTCTTATGGCCAAACTATTTCTTCATCCCTGCCTAGCCAGGCTCGCAATAAAATAACTGACTCAACTCAGGTAGTTGAACTCGCAAAAAAGGAAAAATTATTTCTATATAATAATGCAGCCACTCCTCCTGTTGTTTCATTTAATAAGTATAAAAATGAATGGAAATTAGTTTCAACAGAAACCAATAATGTTGTCGGAGATGATTGTAAATATCCAAATGGTTGCATTGCCAATCACTACATCGTTTTAATTATTGATGCCGAAACCGGAACCATTAAAAACAAGCAGGAGCGAACAACTCTTCAACCAGTTTATGAATGATTGAAATTTAGTAATTCCGGTCAATTCCTTAATCCGATTTCTATTATTTTATTTCCTTCCCCTGCCAATTTTCAAATCTGTACATTCGCATCCCTGTAAAAACCACAGATTGACAGACTGATTGAAAAATTTTCACACAAACCTGTCAGAATTGTCGGCCAATACCCATCGGCACAATTAGTGACTACAAGTTGCCCTACGAAAAATCTTTAAAACCAAACCAATAAATTAAAAAACAATGGCAAAAGTCTCAATTAAACCAGTTGCTGGAACTCAAAACAGAGTAGTAATTAAACCAGCCGCAGCCGAAGAAACCACCAAGGGTGGAATTATTATTCCGGATACTGCGAAAGAAAAACCACAAAGAGGTGAAGTAATATCAATCAGCGAGATTGACGAAAAAGGTAACAAGCCGGTAGTTAAACCAGGCGATACTGTTCTTTATGGCAAGTACGCCGGAACTGAAGTTACTGTTGATGGCAGCGACTACCTAATCATGCGCGAGACCGACATTTTCGCAATCGTTTAAAATCAAACAATCTTAATTCTAAAATGCGTAAGTATTCATGAATTCCTTTGAAAACAAAAATTCATTCACGAACTAAATCAAAATTCTAAAATAAACAAAATGGCAAAAATTATCAACTTCAATACCGACGCTCGCGACCGCTTAAAAAGAGGCGTTGATGCTTTAGCAGATGCGGTTAAAGTAACCCTCGGTCCAAAAGGACGCAATGTGGTTATCGAAAAAAAATACGGTTCACCGGCTATCACTAAAGATGGTGTTACCGTTGCAAAAGAAATTGAACTCGAAGACCCGATTGAAAACATGGGCGCACAAATGGTGAAAGAAGTGGCCTCTAAAACTTCTGACATTGCAGGAGACGGAACCACTACTGCTACCGTTCTTGCGCAGGCAATTATCACTGCCGGTTTAAAGAATGTGGCTGCGGGTGCAAACCCAATGGACTTAAAGCGCGGAATCGACAAAGCTGTTGCAGCCGTTGTTGAAAATCTTCGCAGTCAGTCAACTCAGGTTGGAAACGACAACAAAAAAATTGAACAGGTAGCTTCTATTTCTGCCAACAACGACAGCACTATCGGAAAACTGATTGCTGAAGCAATGGCGAAAGTGAAGAAAGAAGGTGTTATCACAGTGGAAGAAGCAAAAGGAACTGAAACTACTGTTGAGGTAGTGGAAGGAATGCAATTCGACCGCGGTTACCTTTCTCCGTACTTCGTAACCAATCCTGAAAAGATGGAAACCGAAATGGAGCGTCCGTTTATTCTCATTCACGACAAGAAGATTTCTCAAATGAAAGACTTGCTTCCTATTTTGGAGAAAGTTGCTCAGGGTGGAAACAGCTTAGTGATTATTGCTGAAGACTTGGATGGCGAAGCACTCGCAACATTGGTGGTAAATAAAATTCGCGGAACCATTAAAGTGGTAGCTGTTAAAGCTCCCGGCTTTGGTGATCGCAGAAAGGAAATGCTCGAAGACCTTGCAGTGTTAACCGGCGGAACTGTTATAAGCGAAGAGCGTGGTTTCAAATTAGAAAGCGCCACTCTTGCTTACCTTGGTAAAGCTGAGAAAGTAACTGTTGACAAAGACAACACAACTATCGTTAACGGTTCAGGCAAAAAGGCAGATATTCTTTCCCGCGTTAACCAAATCAAAGCGCAAATCGAAAACACAACATCAGATTACGACAAAGAAAAATTACAAGAGCGCCTCGCTAAGTTGAGCGGTGGAGTAGCTGTGTTGTACATCGGTGCGGCTTCTGAAATGGAAATGAAAGAAAAGAAAGACCGTGTTGATGATGCATTGCATGCAACCCGCGCTGCTGTGGAAGAAGGAATTGTTCCAGGTGGTGGAGTTGCTTACATCCGCGCTATT
>CAMDOA010000039.1 GCA_945903305.1 Chitinophaga pinensis | reverse complement strand
CAAATTCAGCAGCACCTTCTAATTGTAAATACCAATCGGCACCATATTTTCTAATCAACGCTTCTTTTACAAATTCAAAAACAGGAACGCCTAATTCTTTCCCTGAAATACAAGCATCGTTACAAATTTCCCATTCACTGTAATTAAGCGCATCATATTCTTTATGTTGTGTTATTCGAACAGGATATAAGTGACAGGAAATTGGCTTTCGAAAATCAATTTTTCCTTCCATATGAGCTTTTTCAAAGGCGCATTTGGAAATACCTTTTTCAAAAAAAACATAAGCACATCGACCTTTGCCGTCAACTAATGGAGTTACAAAATCGCCATCACCATCAATTATCCATTTTCCAATGGAATCAATTGTATCTATTCCATCCTGATCCATAAAAGGACGCACTTTCGAAATCAATTTTTCAATTATTTCAGTTTCGGTTTGTTCTAATGGAGCCCCGGACTCGCCGGCCACACAGCAAGCACCCTTACATTTATGAAGTTGGCAAACAAACTGCTTACCGATCAAATCATCTGATACTAAAGTGTTTTCAATTATTATCATGAAGCTGTGAAGATGAAAATTATTCTATTATTTGAATTAAAATTAAATGAAGTTTGAATCAATTGCAGAGTTTCGTTAATTTGCCCCCAATAAATTTTTAAAGCAATGAAATATTTTAAATTTTTTTCTTTCACAGTTGTAATTATTGTTTCCCTGTTTTCCTGTAAAAACGACCAGGAAGATTTCGGGCCAATGAAAGGTGTGAATTATTTTAGCAGAAATGAAGCATTTGGTGCACAACAAATTTCATTTGAAAACGAAACAGGAATTACAAACGACACTTTATATAGACTTGCCGTTATTAATATTTCTCCGAACAGTTTTGTAATGGAGGATGGATCTGCTTTTACCGGAAAAGTTGTTTTATCAATAAAAGAAAATTTAGTAAGAGGATACATGGCACTCAATAGTAACCCAACAGTATTAAACGATGGGTCGCCGCTTTTAGCCGAAGGTATTTTATTTATTAAAGCAGTAGATATAAAAGGGAATTCATTAAAAATAAGTGAAGGAAAAAATATTGAAATTAATATGCCGGGCGGATCAACCGCTAATGTGAATAAATTGTATTTTGGAAACGATCAGGTAAAAGATCCTTCTCCTGCAAACACTTCATTGTTTAATTGGGAAGAAGCTTCGTCTGATAGTATTGAATATGTTTTTAACAATAACAACGCTAAATATTATTATACAATAAAAACCGAAAAACTTGGATGGATATTGTGTGGCCGAAAAGATTCAAACGCCACACCTGTGGGAATTACTGTAAAAGTTAGAGGGGTTGGTGTTATTTCAGCCACGAATACAGCCGTTTACATTATACCCAACAATAAAAAAAGTGTTTTTCGATTGTGGAATTATGACAGTGAAAAAAATGAATTTTCATTGGATCAACCATATCTTGAAAATGGAAGTCAGGCATATGTTATAGTAATTGCTTATACCCGACACTTTAAAATTTATTATGCGAAAGAACTAATAACTATAGGGCAGGCAACCGAACAAATAATTTATGCAACACCTAGTAATCTGAATTCAATTTCAGGTAACCTCTATTTTCTTTAACTAAAAAATTATTAATCATTTTTTGCAAATTGTAATAGAAGCATTTCTTTTTTCAATAAACTGACCAATGGGTTCGCAATATTTTTCGAACCCATTTTTTTTGAGCCACTCCGAAAATTCATTTTTATTTTCTGCTGCAACTGCAACCAGCAATCCGCCACTTGTTTGCGGGTCGCAGAGTGTGATGAGTGATTCGCCGGTGATGCCGCTTACTTTTCCATCGTAACTTTTCCAGTTGCGATAAGTGTTATCGGGTGCAACAAATTTTTGTGCTAATTCTTTTGTGCCTTCAATCAATTGAATCCTGTCATAATAAATTTCTGCTGAAATTTTTTCGCTGCACATTTCAAGCAAGTGACCAATCAATCCGAAACCAGTTACATCGGTCATGGCTTGCACATGATTCATGGTTCCGAAAATTTCTCCTGCTGAATTTAATTTGCACATGCTCTCCACTGCAGGTTGAATGGCTTCTTCAGTAATCAGTCCGCGCTTGAGTGCTGTAGTTAAAATTCCGGTTCCGATTGATTTTGTCAGGAATAAATAATTTCCTTCGTGTGCCGAATTATTTTGACGGATATTTTTTTTCGGAGCAGTTCCGTTCACCACTAAACCAAAAAGCGGTTCAACATTATCAATAGTATGTCCGCCTGCAATCGGAATTCCTGCTTCGTCTGTTACACTTCGTGCGCCTGATAAAATTTCACTTGCTAATTCTATTGGTAATTTCTCCACCGGAAAACCAAGAAGTGCTAAAGCGAAAATCGGTTTTCCGCCCATGGCATACACATCGCTCAACGCATTTGCCGCTGCAATTCTTCCGAAGGTGAATGCATCATCAACAATCGGCAGAAAAAAATCGGTAGTGGTGATTAGCAAATTTTCATTTCCCAAATCCCACACGGCAGCATCATCGGCAGAATCGTAGCCAACTAATAATTCACGAAATATTTTTTCATTCTTGCCGCTGTTTGCTAGAATGTTCTGCAAAACTTCAGGAGCAATTTTGCATCCGCATCCTGCGCCATGACTGTGTTGTGTTAACCGTATTTTTTCTGACATCAGGAATTTTTTATTTTTGTGAATATTTTTTCTGTATTCTTCTCCGGTGAAATTTCTTCACAACTTATTTTTTTCACCGAAGAAACTTCCCGCTTATCAGTTGCTCGGTCATAAAACTTATCGTAGTAATGTAACAGAATGCGAAATGCTTCAGTGAAATTTTTCTCTTCGAGAAACTGCAAAGTGAGTTTGGTATTCAGTCCTCCTAACTTTTGTGAAATTCTGTTTGTGGCATCTTTCAAATGCTCCACATTAAACACTCCATAATTTTCTACGATGTACTTCAACCGCTCATCAAATGGCACATCGAGATAAAAAACTTTTGCTTCGCGCATCTGCGCCCACATGTTGTTCGGAACATTCACCCAACCGATTCGCTGACTTTCATCTTCAAGCCAAATTGGTTTTGAAGAATCACAATTCAATAATTCAATAGCCAAAAAATTTTCAAATTGTTCTTGCGATGGTGGTGGTGCTTCTCCCAATGCTCCGAAAGCAGAGCCCTTGTGATTGGCTAAACCTTCGAGGTCAATCACCTGCTGATTTTTTTTCTGTAGTTCTTTCAGCACCAAAGTTTTTGCAGAACCGGTTCTTCCACCGAGAATTTGCAGTGGATATTTTTTTTCGAATTGCGTGAGTACAAGATGCCGGAACGATTTATATCCTTTTTCTAAAATGAAAACTTTGTAGCCGAACAAATCTAACATCCAACTCACCACACCACTGCGCATTCCTCCGCGCCAGCAATGCACATACAACTCTTTCGGATTGCTGGCATCTTTTATTCCGCTGATGATGCGTTGCATGTTAGCGCCATAATGTTTCAAGCCAATCATCATCGCTTCTTCGCGGCCTTTTTGTTTGTAGGCAGTTCCTACTTCTGCTCTTTCGTCATCTGAAAAAAGCGGAAGCGAAATCGCATTCGGAATATGCGCGTGCAAAAATTCTTTCGGTGAGCGAACATCAATAATTGTTTTGCCTTTCGACTTCAATAAAAATTCTTCAACTGATAATCGCTGCACCATTACTCTATCATTTTTAGAAAATCTGCTTCACGGATAATATTTACTGTTCCGAGTTTTTGTGCTTTTGCCAGTTTGCTTCCGGCATCTTCGCCCACCACCAAATAATTCAGCTTCGATGTAACAGAGCCAAGAATATTTCCGCCATTCGTCTCCACCATTTCTTCTGCATCGCTTCGCTTCATGTTCATTGTGCCGGTGAACAGAAAAGTTTTGCCAAACAATTTTCCATCCATCGCACTTTCGGTTTTGGTGTGCTGCGTGTTTACTCCGGATTCCTTCAGTTGCGAAATAATTTTCAGATTGTTTTCGTCGTGAAAGAAATCGTGAATGCTCACTGCGACTTTCGGTCCCACATCTTCTATGGCTTGTAATTGTTCAACAGAAAAATTCTGAAACTCAGAAATATCATTCACCTGTTGCGCTAATTTTTTTGCAGTGGTTTCGCCCACGAAACGAATTCCCAATCCGAAAAGCAAGCGTGGCAGTGATTGTGTTTTTGATTTTTCAATAGCCGCTTTCAGGTTGTTGATTGATTTTTCTTTCCATCCTTCGAGTTTTCCAATCGCTTCGAAATTCAAATTATAAATATCCGGAATGGTGTGAATGAAATTCTGCGCAACAAATTCTTCGACAATTTTTTCTCCGAGCCCTGCAATGTCCATTGCATCTTTCGATACATAATGAATGATGCGCTCACTCACTTGCGCAGGACAATTGTAATTGATGCATCGCCAGTTCGCTTCCGTTTCCGGCTTGAATAATTTGGAATCACAAACCGGACAATGTGTGGGGAAAATAATTTTTTCTTCTGCGCCTGTTCGTGCTTCCACGATCGGCATCACGATGTAAGGAATCACTTCACCGGCTCGCTCCACTAAAACTTTATCGTGCACGCGAATATCTTTTTCGCGAATGAATTCTTCGTTGAACATTGAAACACTCGACACTGTTACACCCGCAAGCGCGATGGGTTCGAGCTTCGCAACGGGAGTGATTGCACCTGTTCTTCCCACCTGGTATTCTACTTTTAATAATTCAGTTGTCGCTTGCTTCGCAGCGAATTTGTAAGCGATTGCCCAGCGTGGATGATGTGAAGTGTAGCCGCATTTTTTTTGCAACTCTAATTTGTCAACCTTGATAACGAGTCCGTCAATTTCATAAGGAAGATTTTCGCGGCGCTTCTCAAACTGATGACAGTAATCAATGACATCAGCAATATTTTTTGCAATGAAAAATTCTTTGCGCGGCGATTTGAATCCAAGTGAATCGAGAGTTTCTATTGCGTGCGAGTGTGATTTAATTCCTCCCGATGCGAGCAAATCATTTCCACTTTCATCTTCAGCCACACTAATATGATACAGAAATGCTTCCATACCCCGCTTGCCTACTTCGCTTGAATCTTTTATGCGCAAACCACCTGAAGCCGCATTGCGCGGATTACCGAATGGCGGCAGTCCATCTTTAATCCGTTTCTCATTTATTTTCTGAAAAGAATTTTTGTTGATTAGCACTTCACCGCGGATTTCAATTTTATGAATTCCGTATTTTTTAAAATCAGCACTGAGTGGAATGGAGCGCAACTGTTTACAGTTGGTTGTGATTTCTTCTCCTACTGAACCATCGCCGCGCGTGGCTCCACGCATGAACTGATTGTTTTCGTAAACCAGCGAAATGCCTGCGCCATCAAACTTTGGCTCCACGCAATATTCAACATTTGAATCTTCAATTAATTTTTTCACGCGCTCATCCCAGTCATTCAAATCTTCTGCATCATAAGAATTGTCGAGTGACAGCATCGGAACCAAGTGCTGCACTTCCGGAAATTCTTTTGTCAATCCTTTTGCAACGCGCTGTGTCGGTGAATCAGAAGTTATCCAATCGTGATGTTCGGCTTCAGTTCGTTTTAATAAATCATACAACTGGTCGAATTCAAAATCAGTGATGGCGATTTCGCTCTGCACATAATATTTCCATTCGTGGTAGCGGATAATTTTTCGCAGTTGCTCGGTTTCATTTTCTGAGTGTAAAAGAAAATTCTGAGCGTGCTTCAATTGCTTAAGCAACTCCTGTGAATCGTGAATGAGTTTTTGTTCCTGTTCTTTTGAATACATAAGCTAAATCAAAGATGAAAATTAAAATTTAACTGCAGAGTTTAACTGAATTACAACTGAGCTATAAAAAATCAGTTCTCGCTGTTCGAAATTTCTTCCATCAAAGTGCGGAAGGCAACAAAGCGGTCGGCATACTTTTTTAATACATCTTCACGAAGCTGAGCCGCGAAATTCTTTTCATACTTCTTAAACATTTCCATCGAAGCGCAATTGTACTGAACAATATAAGTGAGACTATCGTCTTCTGTTTCTTCTTCAATCAGGCGACTGATGCGGTATGATGAAAAACAACCTGTTTGAATCACATCCGGTATATGAATTTCCTGCATGTACTCCAGCCACTCCGTTGCAATGAATGCATCCACTTTTATTGTGACATTGTAAATAATCATCTTAAGTTTTTTTTGACTAAAATTATTTTAGCAAGATTCAGAGCACAAATATCTGTTTAAACCGGACTTATTTTAAAATGGAGACACGGGCTCTTTTGAAAGAAGTGAATGTAAAAGTAACCGGCACTAAAAATTTAGATTGCCAGGCATTAAATTTTATTCTCAATACAAATTATAACTACAATTTATTAAACAGCTCAAACATCCGCTCCGGCGATTTTCCATCAATCAATAATTTTTGATTTGATAATTGTTGTGAAGTCGATTCGTCATTCATAAATAATTCGAATCGCGCCTGCACGCTGTTTTCATCTTCCGTTAAAAAATTTCCAAAATTATTTACCACTCCCTTTGCAACCAGTCCGTGTAAAATTTCCAGTTGAGCTGGTGAGGTATAGCCGGAAATTATTTTCATTCCAACGGCGCATGCTTCGTACAACACATTGTTTGCTGCGCAAATCATATATCGACAGGTTTTCATCAGGTCGCACAATTCATCACCAGGTAAATTTTTACACAACATAATTTTAGCAGTCTTTCTTTTTGTATAAATAAAATCTTCAAGCAACGAAATATTCGGATTCATTTTACTCACCACCACCTCCAATTCATTTATCATTTCAGTTTTCACCAATGCCGATAAAACTTTTTGCGTGGTGTTATGAAAATCATTTCCGCCAATGTGAATCATGGCGCGATTGGCAATACTTAATTCTGAATTCTCCGTTACTGCTTTAATAAATGGCTGACGAATCATCGCGTATCGCGCACCGAGATAAAATCGCGTGTGCTCTTCGGTAGAATAATCTTTTGGCAAAATTCCTTCTGCATGATTGATAATTGCATCAGCAACAAAATGATGGTCGTGTAAATCATCAACACAAACAACCTTACTATGCTCCCGAATTTTTTTCTGATAATCAGTTTGAAATTGTATGCCATCGAGCACCACAATATCACCTGCCTGCAAGTGTGAAATCAATTCATCACCATCATAATTTTCAGAAGCGGGAAGCGAAAGAATAGAATTAAAAACTCCACCAACCAATTGAAGCGCAGAAGGGTTCGGAACACGGATGGCAAGCACACACTCATAATGCTCTCGCAACATTTCAGCAAGAGCCGCACACCGGATTAAATGATTCAGCCCGATTTTTTCACCGCCATCGGTGCGAAAAATAATTTTGCCGTGCAATGCCATTACGGCTAACTATTACGAACCGCAGGGAAAAACGGATGAACTTTTTCGTGCTATTTTTCTGTAGCAGTAAAGTCAATAATCAATTCGGAAAAACTCCGGAACATGGCACTAACACCACAATATTTTTCTTCAGAAAGAAGAATGGCTTTATGCAATTTTTCTTTGTCAAGATTTTTTCCGGTGAAGTGAAAATCCATAAAAACCTTCTTATACATTTTTGGATCAGTGTCGGTCAGTTCACCTTTAACTTTAATGTTGAGCGCATCAACTTCAACACGCATTTTCTTCAATACGCTTATCACATTCATTCCATTGCACCCAGCAAGAGCAGCAAGCATCAATGGCTTTGGTCGCGGCCCTTTATCAGTTCCCATGCTTTCAAACCTGTCGTCTAATATCACTTCGTGCGTATTCACAATTGCATTGAATTGTTTAATTCCTTTCCATTCGCAATTCACTTCGTGTTCATTCATTTTATTTAAATTTTTTCAGAAGCAATTTTATAAAACAGACCAACAGAACGATAGGAGATTTGTCATATCACACAAAATTCCTGCGTTTATATTTAACCCGATTAAATAAAAATGAATTTCGAAAACACTTTATCATTTGCTCAACAGCTCGACGAAAATGATTCGCTGAAAAAATTCCGTGAGCGATTTCACATCCCTCAGCACAATGGTAAAGATGCCATTTATCTCTGCGGAAATTCTTTAGGATTGCTGCCGAAGAGTGCGCGGAGTTTTGTGGAGCAGGAGTTTCAGGACTGGGAAAAGTTTGGGGTCGAAGGTCATTTCAACGCAAAGAATCCGTGGTTTCCGTATCATCATTTCGGGCGGAAAATGTTAGCTGAAATTGTAGGTGCAAAGGAAGAAGAAGTGGTGGCCATGAATTCACTCACGGCAAATCTGCACTTGTTGATGGTTTCATTCTATCAACCGAAAGGAGCAAGAAAAAAAATTATGATGGAAGCAAATGCTTTTCCATCAGACCAATATGCAATTGAAACACAAGTGAAATTTCATGGCGGAAATCCGGAAACCGACATCATTGAAATTTCGCCGCGCGAAGGAGAATACACCTTGCGCACAGAAGATATTTTAGCCCAGATAGAAAAAAATAAAAATGAACTCGCGTTGATTTTATTCGGCGGGGTAAATTATCTGAGCGGACAATATTTCGACCTGAAAAAAATTACAGATGCCGGTCACGCAGCTGGTGTTACAGTTGGTTTTGATTTAGCACATGCTGCCGGAAATGTTACCGTTCAATTGCATGATTGGAATGTTGACTTTGCCTGTTGGTGTTCTTACAAATATTTAAACAGTGGCGCTGGTGGTGTGGGTGGAATATTTGTTCACGAAAAACACAGTGCAAATAATGACTTACCGCGATTCGCAGGGTGGTGGGGAAACGATGAGCAGACAAGATTCCAGATGAAGAAAGGATTTTTCCCGCAAACAGGAGCAGGCGCCTGGCAGGTGAGTAATGCTCCGGTTTTTGCCATGGCAATTCATCGTGCTTCGCTCGAAATATTTTCTGAAGCAGGAATAAAAAACCTGAGAGCTAAAAGCGAGCAACTAACAGCCTATTTAGAATTTACTCTCAACGATTTCAATCAGAAAAATCCGGAGCATGAATTAAAAATCATCACCCCAACAAATATTTCTGAGCGCGGTTGTCAACTTTCACTCATTGCAAAAAAAGATGGAAAGAAAATTTTTGAGCAACTCACTTCGCACGGTGTGATTGCCGACTGGCGTGAACCGAATGTGATACGCATGTCGCCGGTGCCGTTGTATAATTCGTTTGAAGATGTTTATCGAGTTGGTGAAACTTTGATGATGATTAATGGGACACGGATTTGAACGGATTGAACTGAAAAACACCGATAAATATGCTGCTCTTTCAAGATATAACGGATAAAATTCTGAAAGCATATTTTAATGTTTACAATAAGCTCGGCAATGGTTTTCTTGAGAAAGTTTATGAAAAGGCCCTGATGATTGAATTGCAAAAACTCGGATTAAATGCTGAGCGACAAATTCCAATTGAAGTGTTTTATGAGGAGGTTTTGATTGGAAATTATTTTGCTGATATTTTAGTTGAGCATTGTGTCATTGTAGAAATTAAAGCGATTGAAAATTTAATTGCAGAACACGATGCTCAACTATTAAATTATTTAAAGGCAACAGAAATTGAAGTCGGATTGCTTTTAAATTTTGGACCGACTCCTCAATTCAAAAGAAGAATTCTAACCAACGATTTAAAAAATTAAATCAGCATGAATCAGTTTCATCCGTCAAAATCCGTGTCCCGTTATCAATGAAAAAAGAAGCAACAATTCTCGGCGCCGGGTTAGTCGGCACTCTACTTTCGGTTTATCTCGCCAAGCGCGGATACAAGGTTGACATTTACGAGCGCCGGCCGGATATGCGAAAAGAAAAAATTTCAGCTGGTCGCTCAATCAATCTCGCACTCAGCGATAGGGGTTGGCGTGGACTCGCAGGTGCCGGACTGGAAGAAGAAATTCGCAAAGTTGCCATTCCGATGAATGCACGAATGGTACACAACACCGATGGCACACTATCATCACAACAGTATGGAATGAAGGGCGAAGCCATTTATTCAGTATCGCGCGGCGGACTGAATAAAACGCTGATGGACTTGGCAGAACAACAACCCGATGTTAAAATTCATTTCAATCATCGTTGCGAAGATGTGAATCTCGATAGCGGAGAAATCATTTTTGAAGACCAGATCACGAAACAGCTCATCACAAAAAAATCGGAATTAATTTTTGGTGCTGATGGTGCTTTCTCTGCGCTGCGCCGCTCGATGCAGAAGCTCGACCGCTTCGATTATTCTCAAACTTATATTGAACACAGTTACAAGGAACTTCACATTCCACACGGAGAAGGAGGGAAGTTTCTGATGGAAAAAAATGCACTGCACATCTGGCCGCGAAAAAATTTCATGCTCATTGCATTGCCAAATGCTGATGGAAGTTTTACCTGTACTTTATTTTTTCATACCGAAGGAGAAGAATCGTTCGCGACTTTGAAAACAGAAAATGATGTGGAAGTATTTTTCAAAAAATATTTTGAAGATGCCATTCCGATGATGCCTGATTACAAAAAAGTTTTCTTCGCTAACCCGACTTCTTCGCTTCCATACATCAAGTGTTATCCGTGGACTTATAAAGATAAAGCCGCACTCATTGGCGATGCGGCGCATGCGGTGGTTCCGTTTTTCGGACAGGGAATGAATTGCGGTTTTGAAGATTGCCGCATTCTCGGCGAACTGATGGATGAACACGGCGATGACTGGAAAACAATTTTCCCGCAGTACCAGCAATCGCGCAAACCGAATGCGGATGCCATACTTGAACTCGCACTGAATAATTTTATTGAGATGCGCGATTTGGTTGCCGATAAAAAATTCTTGCGCAAAAAGCAGATTGAAAAAATGATTGCGAATGCTTTTCCCGAAAAATTTATTCCTGCTTACAGCATGGTTTCGTTCACTCACATTCCATACTCTGAAGCGCAGCGAATCGGGAAACATCACAATGAATTGCTCGAGAAATTATACTTGGTAGAAAACTTAGAAGAGAAATTTTCTTCTGATGAAATACAGAAGTTGATTAAGCAGTATTTGTGAGATGGGGACACGAATGAAAACAGATGCTACGGATTTAAACGAATTTTTAAAATCTGTCTAAATCAGTTTCATCCTTTCAAAATCAGTGTCCTATTGTATTCTAAACTGCAAAACTTTCCCCGCAAGCACAAGTGCGTGTTGCATTCGGATTCACGAAATGAAATCCTTTTCCATTCAGTCCGTCGCTGTGGTCGAGGGTGGTGCCGCACAGATATAAAAAACTGCGGAGGTCGGTAACGAGTTTCATTCCTTTATCTTCAAACACCTGGTCATCCTTTTTCATCTCGTGGTCGAAATCCATTTTGTAACTCAAACCACTGCACCCGCCACCCACAACTGAAACGCGCACAAAGTATGAATCATCTTTTCCTTCGCTTTTCAGTATTTCTGTCACTTTATTTTTTGCGTGCTCGCTAATCTGTATCATGGTTTTAAAATTTACTTCTGCAAATTTATGCTTTCACCACGGAGTAACACAGAGTTATTTCACAGAGTTCCCTCGGAGTTCTTAAACTCTGTTTTACTCCTCATTCAAACACAGTGAAACTCTGTGGTAAGAACTTTATTTTCATCTTTGTAAAAAATCATTTTCTCCATGCTGAAAGTCGAACACATCGGAATTGCGGTAAAAAATTTAGAGGCCAGTAAAAAATTATTTGAAACACTGCTGAACACTCCGTGCTATAAAATTGAAAATGTAGAATCAGAAATGGTGAGCACGGCTTTTTTCAAAACAGGAGATACGAAAATTGAATTGTTAGAAACCACCAACCCCGAAGGAGCCATCGGAAAATTTATAGAGAAGCGCGGAGAAGGATTACATCACATCGCGTACGAAGTAACAGATATAAATGCGGAAGTAAAAAGATTAAAAGATGCAGGATTCATTTTCACCCGCGAAGAACCTTTTCGTGGGGCAGATAATAAGATGGTTATTTTCCTTCACCCGAAAAGCACCAATGGAGTTTTGATTGAGTTGTGTCAGGAAATAAAATAGGAAACTGATTTGTGCGGATTAAACTGATGAGCACAGATTTTTTAAATCTGTTTTAATCCGCCGCATCTGTATAAATCCGTGTCCCATCAGCAGTTACAAACCAAACTTCACATATTTTATTGTCTTGCCAAGCTTAAGATGAATGTTTTCGTAATAAGTTTTTGCTTCCAGAATTTTATCATACAACTCACCGGAATAAATATCAGCCGAGTGATAAATCGTTTTCAATTTCAACTCTTCAATAATCTCAAGTGTGTATTCATACAAAATGATTGAATCAGTTTTCAGATGAATGATTCCATCTTGTTTCAGCACCTGAGAATAGATGGAAATAAATTTTTGCGAAGTCAATCGCTTCTTGGCTTCATGCAGAGGAGGATGCGGGTCGCTGAAAGTGAGCCAGATTTCGTCAACTGAATTTGGCTCGAAGTATTCGGGCAGGTGATCAATTTGTGCACGCAGGAAACAAACATTTTTCAGTCCTTCCTCCAAAGCAGTTTTTGCGCCACGCCATATTCTTGCTCCCTTAATATCAATGCCGATAAAATTTCGTTCGGGATAAAGTCTTGCTAGCGCCAATGAATATTCCCCCTTGCCGCAACCTAATTCTAAAGTGATAGGATTTTTGTTTTGAAAAAAAGCTTCATTCCATTTTCCCTTCATTGCCGTTGCCTTCTGAAAAACATTGGTAAATGTTTCCATTTCGGCAAAATGTTTCAGTTTATTTTTTCCCATAAACGGGTCAAATATAAAATGTGTTATCGGGTAACTGAGCAATTCATGCGGATGCTTGAACTAATTATCTTTTTTAAATCAATGTAGTTTGTTGCTCCTTCTTTTTTGAAATTATTGTAAGTCCGATAAAAGTCAGGAGGCCATTGATGAGCAATAATTCATAGCCGAATTTATAACCGTTCAGCAATTGTTCAGAATAAGTATGAAGTAAAAAAGTGAGGAGTGGAGAAATAATACATACAACAGGAGTTAAATAATCGATACAAATTCTTTTGGTGAATAATCCAAATGCAAATAATCCTAATAAAGGTCCGTAGGTATATGCCGCCACAGTAAATATGGCATCGAGTATAGAAGTGGAGTTTAATTCGGCACACAACAATATTGTTATCAATAATAAAAGAGCAAATGCAAAATGAACCATGATGCGGTATTTTTTTACTCTTTTTTCCTGCTCCATTGTTTCGTGCTTTTCCATATTTAAAAAATCGATACAAAAACTTGTGGTCAGAGTGGTGAGCACCGAATCGGCGCTGTTAAAGGTTGCTGCAGTTAAACCAACAATAAATATGATAGCGGCTATTCCACCTAATTGATTTAAGGCGATGAAAGAAAAAACCTGATCCGTAATTATTTTTCCGGTATCGGCATTTACAGGAAGAGAAATTCCCTTTGTGTTTGCATAGATGTATAACAAAGCACCCAACGAAACGAAAAATAAATTAACGAGCACCACGATGAAACTGAAAACACGCATGTTTTTTTGTGCATCAGGCAGTGAGCGGATGCTTAAATTTTTCTGCATCATGTTTTGGTCAAGGCCGGTCATTACAATGGCAATGAAAGCGCCGCTGATAAATTGTTTGAAGAAAAAAGATTTCTCCCGCCAGTTATCAATGAAAAAAATTCGAGAATGTTCGCTTTGATAAACTGCGGTGAGTATTTGACCAAAACTGAAATTGAGGTGTTGGGCAATTAATAAGATGCTGATTGCAACTCCGCCCAATAACATAAGTGATTGAAAAGTATCGGTCCACACAAGGGTTTTAATTCCGCCCTGAAAAGTGTAAAGAAGTATGAGCAGAATAATAATAGAAACCGTAACCGGAAATGGAATATTTAATGGCTCACTGACAAACAACTGAATGACTCCGGCGGCTAATAATAATCGGAGTGCAGCACCTATCAATCGTGAAATAAGAAAAAAGAAGGAGCCGGTTTTTTGTGTAGTTGCTCCGAACCTTGAATGGAGGTATGAATAAATGGAAGTAAGATTTAATTTATAGTAAAGCGGAAGTAATATTCCTGCAATAACAAAGTAACCGAGTACATAGCCGAACACCATTTGCATGTAGCCGAATTGTGCCAGTAAAACAGTTCCGGGTAATGATAAAAAAGTTACTCCGCTGAGTGAGTCGCCAATCATTCCGAACGCAACAATGTACCAGGGCGATTGTTTGTTTCCAAGAAAATAGGAATCATTGGTTGCATGGCGCGATGTTAACCACGCAATGAAAAGCAGAATAATAAAATAAATTGAAATGCAACTTAATATAATACCGGGACCCAATTGAGCAGAAAGTTTTTTTATTTAAGCGTGGGACAATTTTCAGGGTTCAACTGATTCTGTTGTTTGTTTACATTCAACTTATATGTGATTGTAATTCCAGGAAAAAAATACCAGTCCTTATTTTTAAAATCGCCGCGAATCTGATTTTTTGCAAAGTGAAGTTTTGAAGAATCGGAAGCAACTTCAAAACTGCGGTCGCTCAGGTCGAGCGCCATTTGACCTTTCAATTCGAGTATTTCTTCCCGGTTAGGAAAAAAAGTGCTGACATCATCAAGGTAATCGGTAAAAGTTTTTCTGAAAGCACAATCAGCAGCAATACACCAGTGTTCTCCCAGTCTTACTTTAATGCCAATTCCAAGCGGAACAGAAATTTGCGTAAGCCGGTACGGTGCTTTCCCTTTATAACTTGGCAGTCCCTGACCTTCTGTACCGAGGGGTTGTAAATCAACCCACTGACCATTGTATAATGCCTGCGGATTAAAATGAAAAATGGCAAGTCCTCCTTCTAAATAGGGAGTTAAAGTTCTTGTATAGCTTTCGCCTTGCCAACCCCAAAAATTATATTCTCCCATTAAACTGGCTTCAATGATTGGTGAGCGAAAAGATAAATTACGACGAATTCGATATTCTTGCCCTGCATTATTTCTGGCATCGCTTCCAGTAATGGAGCCATAGGTAAGTGCCGAGCGTAATGAAAAATGCCAGCCCGGATTGTATTTATAAACAATACCCGCACACCATTGAGTTTCAGATGGCGCAAACGCAACGGGCGATAAATCACCCAAATAATTTGTTATGCCACCAAACACACCAATCTCTGCCTTTTGAGCGAATGTGTTTGAACTGAAAAACAGCAACAACAGAAAAATGCTTCTCATGAAATTTTGTATTTGAAATGAATTGACTTTGAGTTGACAAAACTAAGTGGGTAGATTTCAAATTCAATCACAACTTTCTAACAATTATATAAAAGGTAAAAAAGGAAATGTACACCTAAAGTTGCTTGCTGAAATGATGCGATGAAATGGTAAATCCTTTATTCAAATACAACCGATGGGCTTCATGCCGATGATGACCTGAATCGAGTGTAACGGATTTAAATCCGTTTTGCTTTGCTATTTCAAAAACATAATTGAGCAATACTGCACCGTATCCTTTCTTTCTGGCAGCAGGCAGAGTGACTAAATCATCTATGTAAAAATGTTTTCCGTTATACAGAAACTGGAGGTATCGGAATCCGATTGTTGCCACCGCTTTTCCATCCTCTTCAATAAATGAAAGGTGATAACCTTCTTATAGCATTTCTTTTATCAGCAATAAAAAATTTTCTTTTAACAGGTGCGGTCGTAATTTATGAATCACCTCCCAGCATAGCAAAATTTCATCGTCGGTTTTCGCCTCAGTTATTTTCATTTTTCATTTTTTTTGATTTAGAAAAACAGGGCTTTATTTTTTTGTAAAAGCCTGATAAAATCACATTCCGCTCCTGAACATTTTGATTGTATAGCTTTCGAAATAAGTTTTAATTCATGCTTTTTCAATTGTTTACCTTTTGAAATCAAATCAATATACATACACATTTCAGAAAGTAAATCAGAATTTATTGTTACAGGTATTTTTCTTTTTTCTTTTTTGAATTGTTTAAAAATTATATGTCTTGCAACAGTTGAATAAGCATTGAAGTTGCCATCATAATTTTTTGAAACATGCAATTGTAATTTCTCAATTAATTCATTTGGCAATAAACATTTTAAAGTTTTCGAAGAGAAATCTATCATCAACTCAGCGTCGGCGAGTTTAATCAATGTTTTCCTTTCGGTTCGGTAAGTTTTATCTTTTTGAATTTTTTCAAACTCTTGCTCAGCAATTTTTGCTAAATCAATTTGCAGAGGGCGAAACCCCATTCGGTGATAAAACCAAAATGCGCCGGATTTTATTCCATCCGGATTTTTTTGCCCGATTTGATAGGGTTCAATGTTAAAATAATTAACTCCTGAATGATGATAATACAGTTTTATTAATTGTGAAAATATAAATGCCGATTCTCCGCCACGAAATGAAGGAAGCACATTTATACCAAAGCGGGCCCGGCGCTGAAACACCCAGGCACCACCGTATGCAATGGGGATATTATTCCGGAATGCCAAGTAGCCAACATAGCTTTCCAATGGAAGCCGCCGGTTTGGTTCCATATAATAAAGCGCAACTGATACTCCACGATCCATTTCAAATAATTCTGTTTCAGTAATACTTGCATAAGTAACCGGATCAGTTTCGCGATAAAGCGAGCATAAAATTCCGCGTGCTGTTGAAGTTAAATTTTCCTTCGATTGGAAATTCAGCTTAATTTTTTTAAATTTTTTTGATTCAACTTCTTTTCTCAAATCAACTCCCTTTAATATTGGTTGATTGTTTTGAAAGAAAATATTTTTTGCAATTCCGTGGGCATTGGTTCGTGAAGGTGTTGTTGAATCATGTTTCCAACAGACATATGTTTTTAATAAGCCAAATAGTTGTTCTCTTGTATTCTCATTCAAAAATTCATTTTCAAATTGAGTTAGCACCCATTTCAATACATTTGTTTTTTTATCTGATGAAATTGTCTGAGCTAATTTTTCAACGGAATAATCTTCTTCAAAATATTTTTCACAAACGCCAACCGGCAGCAGTTGCCTGAAAACACTTTTAATGGTTTCGGTATCAGCTTCAGCGGAATAAAAACTGACATTCGATTTGAAATTGGCCGACAACCATTTTGTAATGGTGTAACTAAAACAGGATCGAAGTTCAGTAAAAGCCATTCCGCTTTTCATGAGTTTCCATTTTTTTAATTCTGGTGCCTTCATTGAAAAATTTTCCAATAATTTATTCAGTTGTTCAATGTTTCTTTTCGTTTGTTCAAGTATTTTTTTGTTTGAAGGATAAGCCAAAAGAAAAAGAAGTGTATCATGATAAAGCTGCAAATCATATAAATCACCAATAATAAAATTCGACAATTCATTCAACAGATTTTGTTTTTGTTCAACTGCATCTGCATTCATGTTGTACATACATGAACGCAAAAGAGTAATTAATTCTCTCTGATTTTGAAAAACAGATTTTGCATGAATCACTTTACTAATGTATCAGTCTTATGTTTGGAAACAAATGATATTTGATGAATGAAATTATTTATTACTGAAATATTCCAGCATCGGTTTAAAATAAAAATCATTCCATCCGCTTTTGTAATTCTTACCAAGGCCGTCTGGAACATTTGTTTGTATCAAAGTGAGGTTGGTTCCCTTGGCAATTGGTTCCAATAAAATTTCAAGAATGGAATCTTCCGCATTTTCCGGAAATTCAACCGCCCTCCAAGTGGAAGTTATTTTTTTGTATTCGATCAGTTCCAGAATTTTTCCGCTACAGTAACCATCCCATGCTGTAAACTTTGAACCGACTTTGGCAAAAATTTTTGCTGGTCCTCCGCCGGTCATCGCGGTGTGTTGTTTACTGTTTAAATAGGCCTTATATATTTTTTCGGGGGTGTCCGGTAGCACAATACTAATTTTAATTGAATCAGATTTCATTAAATGATTTTTTAAACACGAAATTTAATAGTCAGCAATTTAACAATCGCTTTAATAATCAGAATTAGATTTTTTACTTTGTGAAAATAATTTCAGAACATTTCGTGAAAAATATTTCAAGTAATATTTCTGTGCTAAAATTTATTGCAGCATTTCTTTTTTCTATACTGTTTTTAACGGAAAGCGGAATTGCAAAAGTAAAAACAGACTCACTTGTATCATTATTAAAAACCTGCCAATCCGATTCCGGAAAAGTTGATTTGTGTAATCAAATCGCATTAGGATATATAAAGTTAGGATCAAGTCTTTATGAAGAAAAGATAAATAATTATACCTCACTGTCTATTGAAATAAGCAGAAAATCAGATTATAAATCTGGTTTAGCTGAAGCGCTTTTAATTCGTGGCAAAATAAGCTTAGCAGTCAAGCATGAGTTTGGAAAAGCGACCAATGATTTTTTAGAGGCAAAAAAAATATTTGAATTAATTAATGACAGCTCTGGCATTTCAAGATGTTTTCTGCAAATCGGTTTAATCAGTTACCTGATTCAGTTTTATGATGATGCCATAAACAACTTTAAAGAAGCAATCAATTACAATGCAAAATCAGATTTACTGACTAGTGGAACCGCCAATTACTTAACGGCGCTTTCCTACATCGAACTTAAAAAATTTGACGATTCCAATAGATATTTTCAAAAAGCGATAGATGTTTTTAATAAAACAAACGACAAACAGGGAATCATTCAGTGTTACAGTTACATGGCAAAAATGTACATCAGCCAGAATAAGCTTGATGAAGCCACTCACTATATAAGTATTGTAGATAGTGTATTCAAATCGTTTAACGATATTCAAACCAAGGCTCGCATGCTTGCCATAAAATCGGGGCTTTATTTAAAATTGAATGAAATTGACAAATCGATAAAGATGAGTTTGGAAGCAATTAAACTTTCGCTTGAGTTTAACGATGAGCTGACTTTGATAGAGGCAAATATGAATTTATATATAGCGTATGAATTAAAAGGCGATTACAAAAACGCTTTTAGCTACCTGATTAAGCTAAAAAAATTAAACGATTCGCTATATAGTGCAAATTCAGGCCAGCGGGTTTCTGAAATTAGAAACAAATATGAATATGAAAAACAGTTGTTGATTGAACAGCAACAGCAAGAAAAAAAGAGTGCCGGAATTCAAAATGAAATTCAAAAACAAAAAGTCATTCGCAATTCAATACTTGCATTTTTAATTGTAGCACTTGCATTTTTAGTTTTTGTTTTTATTCAGCGAAGCAATCTGGCGAAGGCGAAACAGAAAAGTGAAGATTTGTTGTTAAACATTCTACCGGCTGCAGTAGCTGAAGAGTTAAAATCTTCTGACCGTGCTCATGCTGAAAACTATGATTTGGTGAGTGTGATGTTTACGGATTTTATTGACTTTACAAAAATGACCTCCAATCTTTCAGCAAGAGATTTAGTTTCTGAAATAGATTATTACTTCAGCGGATTTGATAAAATTATTTCGAATTACAACATTGAAAAAATAAAAACCATTGGCGATGCCTATATGTGTGCGAGCGGAGTGCCAAAACAAAACCACAATCACGCCATTGATATAGTAAATGCTGCGCTTGAAATTCAAAAGTTTATAAAAGAAACCGCAGTAAAAAGAGAAGCAGAAAACAAACCTTATTTTGAAATCAGATGTGGAATTAACTCAGGGTCGTTAATTGCCGGGGTGGTGGGAAAAACAAAATTTGCTTACGATATCTGGGGCGAAACAGTAAATATTGCTTCACGATTAGAGTCAGGTGGCGAATCTGGAAAAATAAATATATCAGGAAGCACTTATGAATTAATTAAACACAAATTCAATTGTACTTACCGGGAAAAAATTGAAGTAAAAAGTTTAGGCGAAATTGATATGTATTTTGTTGATGGAATTAAATCATAATGTTTCTGTCGATGTTCAAAATGAAAAAGGGCTGATTTTTTTTTGTAAAACAGCCCCTTGATAAATTTTGGATTATTAATTAATAAATGCTCCCGCATTCTTCAGGGCAAGTGCTTTCAGAGCAAAAATAACTATCCGTAACCGAAGTGGGATTTGTTGAAATAGTTGAAACCAAATTCAATCTGGAACTTTTTGGTTCAAATATTAACTGAATTTTTCCATCAGTACCTAAACCAAAATAACAAACTAAGCTATTGGCTGTTTCATTGTTATCAAATATTGCATCAATTGCTCTCTTACTGATTAACACTCCTTTTTGCTCGCCTTGATTATAACGAGCTTTAAACTCAGCCATGTATGTTTGAACAAGAGCGGTGGATATAAGCTTTCCTCCGCCAGAAACATCGGTTGCCGAATCGTATCGGATGGCATCATTACAATGAGCCCCAACTCCTACTATTTCAACTGTATCGGTTTGGATGAGTGTATCTACCTGACAAGTAGAGGGAATCCAATCAATAATGCATCGTGCATCTAGTAATAAGAAAACGACAAGCCCTGAAAGAAAAATGATGAGGATTGTTTTTTTGTCCATGGTTTTTGGTTTTTAAAAATTATGAAATGAAATTAAATGAATTATTCAGTCAAAGCAATTGAACCACACTCCTCAGGACACAGTGTTTCAGAAATAAACATGCTTTGATCTAATGTTTGATCTGCTTTACGAATAAGTGTATAATCATTTCGATACGCACTAAAAACTAAATTAACAGAATCTCTTCCGGTATCATAGGCAAAATTGCAAAACAATCCATTTGCAGTGAGGTTATAATTGAATAGGGAGTCAATTGCTTTTTTGCTAATCCAGTATCCACTTGCAAAACTCAAAGTATCGAACCGATATTTTCTTGCCGAGTCATTTAACGCATTTATTCTGTTTTTAAAATCATCTAAAGAAATTTGAGCATCATGCACTCCAATCGGCTTTCCCCCTCCATAAGTTGGATTTTGAACTCCTCTTAAACTATCGTTGCAATAGGCAGGACAATCTTTTTCTGTTAAGTTGCCGGGGGTACCAATTATTTTCCAAAAACATATGGAAACGGTTGCTATCAGCAGAATAATGATTCCTGTTTTAATTGTTTCTGTTTTCATGATTAGTGTAATTTATTAATTATTCAAATGTTGGTTTTCAATTGAAATAAATTTTTTATTGTGCAAACACTCCGCAGATACTAGGGCAGAAACTTTCAGCCATATATACTCCCGAATTGTTTGATGATACTCTAGCATCAGGCGAATAGGTTGCACAAATCACCATCGAAATTTCATTTTCATCATTAATAACCGGACAAAAAACAACGCCGTTATTATTTAAGTCTGAATTTAAAATGGCTTCGATTGCACTCTTGCCAATAAAAAATCCCTGACGGCCTTTAAATCCGGGATTGGCTGTTTGAAATGCGCTGATGAAATCTTTGGCCTTGCCAACACTAATTGATTGTCCGCCCGCGTTGGGTTCGTTTCCGTTAAAACCAATAATTTTTTCAGAAGTATTTTTTGTTGAATACTGATTTGGAGTGTAAAAAGATTGAAAAGATAAAAGAACAATAGCAGTGAAAAGTCCGCCCATGGCGAAGTGTTTTGTTTTTTGCATTAGTTTAATTTTTGTTTAGTGATTTAGTAGGCCAGAAAAATAGCTTTCTTCTATTGATAATTCTTTCGATTGAAAATTTTCTGAAATTTTTTTTAAATACTTGTTTGATAAAAATATTTTCTTATAATATTGAAATCAATCCCAATCATTATTAATTCTATAATAAACCGCCGGCTCCTTGTGGCATTCACCATCTTTCCAATAAGTCATCCCGATTTTTTTCATCACTTCAATAGAGCCGATGTTTTCTTTTATGGCTCTGGCAATAATTTCTGTCATGCCTAATTTCTGAAAACCATATTCAACACACGCGTGCGCTGCTTCAGTTGCATAACCTTTGTTCCACTGTTTTTTGAAGAACCGATAGCCGAGATCAATGTGCCCAGTGTCTTCAATAAATCTTAATCCGCACCAACCGAGCAGTTCACCACTCTCTTTCAATATCACACTCCACCTGCCGTAACCATAATTTTTGTAGGTCACATAATTTTCAATTAGCGCTTTTGCTTCCTCAACATTTTTGAAAGCAACATCGCCGGTATAGCGAACAACATCCGGATCACTGTTCAGCAGAAAAAAACTTTCTGCATCCGTGATTTCAAATTCACGAAGCAAGAGTCGTGGTGTTTCTAAAATAATTTTCATCGCCGTTAATGATTAGGGCACGGATATATTTTTTCATCAGTGAAAATCCGCAGCAACCGTTTAAATCTGTGTCCCATTGTATTTAATAGTTAAGCAACTCCTTCATCTTCTCACTCAACCTCGTCTTCGCCAAAAAATTATTTTCCAACGGAATAGAAAATGGAATCGGAGAATCCAACGAAGCCACGCGCATCACAGGCGCATCCAAATCAGCAAAACAATTTTCAGAAATCCACGCAGAAATTTCTCCGCCGATTCCTCCTGTCAAACAATCTTCGTGCAACACAATCACCTTTCCGGTTTTCTTCACAGTGGTTTCAATCGCCTCTTTATCGAATGGAAGAAGAGTCCGCAAGTCAAGTATGTCCGCAGAAAAATCTGGAACCTGGAACTTAAAACTTGAAACTTGTTCTGTTGCCCAATGCACTCCTGCACCATAAGTAATAATGCTCATGTCCGTTCCTTCTTCCACCAGATTGGCTTTACCAATTTCAATGTTATAATATTCTTCAGGCACAGCACCACTGATTGCGCGATACAATGCTTTGTGTTCGAAATACATTATGGGATTCGGGTCTTCGAAAGCAGAAAGTAAAAGTCCCTTTGCATCATAGGGATTCGATGGATAAACCACTTTCAATCCCGGGGTGTGTGTGAACCATGCTTCGTTGCTTTGCGAGTGAAATGGTCCCGCACCAACTCCTGCGCCTGTTGGCATTCGCACCACCACATCCGCATTTTGTCCCCAGCGATAATTGCTCTTCGCCAGATTATTTATGATTTGATTGAAACCCACTGTTACAAAATCCGCAAACTGCATTTCAACCATCGCCTTGAAACCCTTGATGGACAAGCCAAGCGCCGCACCCAGAATCGCCGACTCACAAATCGGGGTGTTGCGCACCCGCTCTCTTCCGAACTCTTCCACAAAACCTTCCGTGATTTTAAACACACCGCCATACTCCGCAATATCCTGACCCATCAGCACAAGATTGTTGTGCTTGCGCATCGCAAGTTTCAACCCTTCAGAAATTGCATCCACAATTCGTAATTCCCGTTCCGATTTTTTTGGTGTGATAATTTGCGGAACGAATGGCGCATACACATCATTCATCTCTTCGTTTGTATCCGCAACAATTTCCGGCTCATCAAAAACCGGAGCGAGCGATTCTTCAATTTCTTTTTTCAGCAGCGCGTGCATCGAAGAAATACTTTCATCGCTGAGCAAATCTTCTTTCTTCAGAAACTCCTCATAATTTTTCAACGGGTCTTTCTTTCCCCACTCTTCAATCAAATCCTTCGGCACATACTTAACACCGCTCGCTTCTTCGTGACCGCGCATCCGGAAAGTCATGCACTCGAGCAACACAGGCGCCTGCTTGCGAATGCAGTATTCGCGCAACTCTTTTATGGTGTGATAAACTTCCAGAAAATTATTTCCGTCAATCGTCACCGCCTTCATTCCGTAACCGATTCCTCTGTCGGCAAGTTGCCTGCACGCATATTGTTCCGAAGTCGGAGTGCTCAAACCATAACCGTTATTCTCAATCAGAAAAATCACCGGCAGCTTCCACACACTCGCCACATTCAGTGCTTCGTGAAAATCGCCCTCGCTCGTTCCGCCTTCGCCGGTGAAGGCGAGTGAAATTTTTCCCTCCTTCCGCAGTTTGTGCGCGAGCGAAATTCCGTTGGCAATAGTCAGTTGCGGACCGAGGTGCGAAATCATTCCCACAATGTTATGCGCATTGCTTCCGAAGTGAAAACTCCGTTCGCGCCCTTTCGAAAAACCACTCTTCTTTCCCTGCCACTGCGCAAAAAGTTGCGTCAGGTTCATGTTGCGTGTGGTGAACACCCCGAGGTTGCGGTGCATCGGCAAAATATATTCATCGGTATCGAGCGCGAGTGTGGCGCCCACTGCAATTGCTTCCTGCCCCATTCCCGAAAACCACTTGCTGATTCTTCCCTGCCGCAGCAGGTTCAGCATCTTCTCCTCAATCATCCGCGGATACAAAATGGATTTATACATCGAGAGCAACTGTTCGTCGCTCAAATCTTTTCTGTCAAATTTCATTCAGGTAATTTCTGTGCCGGCGAAAATAAGAAAGATAAGAAGAGGCAGTTTCAGTTCAGAATCGGAAGTTTCATTCAATTCAGGCGGATGAAACTTTTCAAGCACAAAAAAGAATAGATATGGAAAAACTATGGCTGATAATTATCATTTCTTCTCTGGGGTCAATAGAGTTCATTTGGTTTTTCAATGCACTTCAAAAAATTGAAGCGCGTGAAAAATTTTTAAGACTATGATTCAAACTTCATCTCCTCACACCTTTCACATTCCGGTTATGGGTTTGTGTTACACCGTTGACTCGCCGCTTAAAGTTGCTCGCTTCGGCATTTCTTCTGTTGCATCCATTATTGAAGATGATATGATTGAGAAGATGCGCAAGTATCACAGCGAAAAGGAAGGAATATTGTTTCAGCCGATTACCGCGACGGAATTTGATCATCGGGCAAAAAGAGTGACTGCGTATTTGAATCTGCTCGATAAAATTGTGGCCAAACAAATTGCTGAATTAAAAAATCAGGTATTCAATGAAGGAAGCGATATAGAAAAGTATTTTGAATTGTTGCCTGATGAAAATGAGGTGAAGAATGATTACCGGAAAATGCTCACCACAAAAAATATGATTGAAAAAATTGACCGGCAAAATGAACTGCGTAAAAAAATAGTTGCCGGTTCTATTGATGTAAATATTATGTCGAAGGTTGACCGCACCAATGTGAATGCGCAGGGCGAACCATTACCAGCCGCTTTTGCCGATGCGGTGGCTGCATTTCGCGGCTACGCAAACAGTACTTTAAATTCTTCCATTGTTTTTTCAGCAGGTTACAATCCGCGGCTTTATTCTTTCATTGAACATTATCCTGATTTTTTTCCGGATGAAAACGGAATCATCAAAAAGAAAATTATTCTGAAAGTGAGTGATTATCGCTCAGCATTAATTCAGGGAAAAATTCTAGCGAAAAAAGGTTTGTGGATTTCAGAGTTCAGAATTGAATCAGGATTGAATTGTGGCGGTCATGCTTTTGCAACCGAAGGCGAATTGCTCGGACCAATTCTGGAAGAATTCAAAACAAAAAAAACAGAACTGGCTGCTGAAATATTTAAAATCAGTGTAGATGTAAACGCAAAAGCCGGAAAAAAATTCTTCAACGAAATTCCGGAATTGAAAATTACAGTGCAGGGTGGAATAGGAACTTTTAATGAAAATCATTTTTTGCTCAACCACTATAATATTCATGGAACCGGTTGGGGCAGTCCATTTCTTTTGGTTCCAGAAGCCGTGAATATTGATGAGGCCACTTTAAACCAATTAGCCACTGCCGAACCAGATGATTTTTATTTAAGTGATGCATCACCGCTTGGAATTCCGTTTCACAATTTCAGAAAAAGCTCTTCAAATCAAGAGCGCCGCAGGCGAATAGAATCCGGAAGACCAGGCAGTCCGTGTTACAAAAAATTTCTTTCATCGAATAGTGAATTTACCGAACAGCCAATATGCACCGCGTCGCGCGAATACCAGCATCTGAAAATTCAGGAGTTAAAAAAAATAGAAATGACGGAAGAAGAATTTCAAAAATCGTTTGACGAAATCACGGCTAAAGAATGTTTGTGCGAAGGATTAGATGCCGCGGTGTTTTTAAAAAACAATATTGAATTTTCTCACGGATTAAAAGCTGTGAGTGTTTGCCCCGGACCAAACCTTGGCTATTTCTCCGGCGTGTTTTCGCTTCGCCAAATGGTTGATCACATATACGGCCGAGTGAATATTCTGAACAAACGGTATCGCCCCAATCTGTTTGTGAATGAATTGAATTTGTATGTCGATTACCTGAAAAAAGAAATTTCGAAAAACATTCTTTCGCTCACCGAGAAAAAATCAAAATACTTATTGTCATTTAAAAACAATTTGCTCAGCGGAATAAATTATTACCTCCAGTTAATTCCCGAAATAAAAAATCAATCAGAACAATTGGTGGGAAACATGAAAGATGAATTATTGGCAATTGAAAAATCTTTGCAGCAGTTAGTTATTCCGTGCGTTAAGTGAAAAATTTTAATTGTGCAACATGAGTGAAACGGCTTTGCTTGTTGCCAAAGTTGCGCTGAAAAGAAAAAAAGTATTGGTTGTCATTTTATGCTTCAAACGGCGGAGGCAACTATTTAAATGCTGCGACTAACTTATGTCATTCTACTTCGAAAAGTTGTCGTTGACTTTTGCCGCGATGATTTCGAAAAAATAAATCAACCTGTTTTTATGGAAGTAAAATCAACTGAGCGAAAACACTCGTGGGCCGAACCCTATAAAATGAAAATGGTGGAGTTGTTAAAAATGACAACCCGCGAGGAAAAAGAAAAGGCCATTCGTGAAGCAGGGTACAATACTTTTTTACTGCGCTCGCGCGATGTGTATATTGATTTGCTAACCGACAGCGGAACTTCTGCCATGAGCGACCATCAATGGGCAGGAATGATGATGGGCGATGAAGCGTATGCGGGCAGCGAAAATTTTTATCACCTCGAAGAAACAGTGCGCCAATGTTACGGTTACAAGTATATGATTCCAACACATCAGGGCAGGGGAGCAGAAAACATTATTTCCAAAATCATGATTCAGCCCGGCGATATAATTCCAGGCAACATGTACTTCACCACCACTCGACTGCATCAGGAATTGGCAGGTGGAACTTTTGAAGATGTGATAATTGATGAAGCGCACGATTCAAAAAACCTGCATCCGTTCAAAGGAAACATTGACCTCAATAAATTAGAAGCACTGATAAAAAAACACGGCGCAAAAAAAATCCCGTATGTATCAGTTGCGACTGCGGTGAACATGGCGGGTGGGCAACCGATTTCAATGGCAAACCTGAAAGCAGTAAGAGCACTCACTGAAAAACACGGCATAAAAATTATTCACGACATGACCCGCGTTTCTGAGAATGCGTGGTTTGTTAAGCAGCGAGAAACCGGTTACGAAAAAAAATCTGTTGCAGAAATTGTAAAAGAAATTTGTATGCTTACTGATGGCGCCACTATGAGTGCAAAAAAAGATGCGCTCGTAAACATCGGCGGATTTCTTGCCATGAATGATAAAGCACTTTATGAGGAAGCGAGCAATCTCGTAGTGGTTTATGAAGGGCTGCATACTTATGGCGGTCTCGCCGGAAGAGATATGGAAGCCATGTCCATCGGCATTCGCGAATCGTTGAGTGACGATCACATTCGTGCGCGCATTGGCCAGGTTGAATATCTCGGACACAAAATTATGGCTGCCGGCATTCCGATTGTGCAACCCATAGGTGGCCACGGAATTTTTGTGGATGCAAAAGAATTTTTACCGCACATACCACAAAAGAATTTTCCGGCACAAACACTTGCCGCCGAAATTTATATTGACAGCGGTGTGCGCAGCATGGAGCGTGGAATTGTTTCAGCAGGAAGAAATAAAGAAACCGGCGAACATTATTTTCCTGAGCTGGAACTGGTGCGGCTAACTATTCCGCGCCGTGTTTATACGCAGGCACACATGGATGTGGTGGCTGAATCGGTGGAAGAAGTTTTTCTGAACCGAAAAAAAATAAAAGGATTGCAAATGAATTTCGAACCAAAGTATCTCCGCTTTTTTCAGGCGCGATTTGATGTACTGAATTAATTTTTAAAAATCATGTCTTTCAAAACAATCATTGAACCTTTCAAAATAAAAATGGTGGAGCCCATCACCATGAGTACTGAAGTGCAGCGAAAAACTTTTTTAGCATCAGCACACTACAATCCTTTTCTGCTTTCGTCTGAACAAGTGATGATTGATTTACTTACCGACAGCGGTACATCGGCAATGAGTGCTGCACAATGGGGAGCCATGATGGAAGGAGATGAATCGTATGCCGGAGCAAGAAGCTGGAAACGAATGGAAAATGTTATTCAACAGCTCACCGGAATGCCTGTTATTTTTCCAACTCATCAGGGAAGAGCGGCTGAAAGAATTTTGTATGGTCATATTGGTGGTAAAGGAAAATTTTTTATCAGCAACACGCACTTCGATACCACGCGCGCCAACATTGAGTTTTCTGGAGCAGAAGCCATTGACATTCCGGTGGCTGAAGCATTGGATACACAACTTGATTTTCCATTCAAAGGAAATATAGATGAAAAAA
>CAMDOA010000038.1 GCA_945903305.1 Chitinophaga pinensis | reverse complement strand
AAAATTCTTTTTTGCGGAGCCGCCAGAACAGTAACCGGAAGTTCGCACCTGATTATTTTGAACGATGGATATAAAATTCTGCTCGATTGTGGTTTATTTCAGGGGCAAGATGCTTATGAAGATGAAAACAATCTGAAATTTTTATTTCGTCCTGAGGAAATAGACTGCCTGCTGCTGTCACACGCACATATTGATCACGCCGGTCGAATTCCAAAATTGGTTAATGAAGGGTTTCGTGGAAAAATTATATGTACATCAGCCACGAAAGATTTATCAGAAATAATGCTGGCCGATAGCGCGCATATTCAGGAAAAAGATGCTCAGTACATAAATAAAAAAAGAAAAAAAAGAGGGCTTGATTTAATAAATCCGCTTTATACTATAAGTGATGCAGAGCATGCTTTGAAACAATTTTTTTCAATCGATTACGAACATTGGTATTCAATTCGCCCGGATGTTGAAATTCTATTTCGCGATAATGGGCATATACTCGGAAGCGGAAGCATAACTTTAAGAATTAAGGAAGACAATAAAATAATCAGGGTAGGATTTACGGGCGATATAGGCAGGCCAAACCGACCCATATTAAAAAATCCAAAACAAATGGATGATTTGGATGTGCTGATATGCGAATCAACTTACGGGGGTAGAATTCACGAAGCATTTCCTGATGATGTAAACCACTTATATGAAGTAATAAAAAGTACCTGCATTAACCGGAAAGGAAAAATAATTATCCCCGCATTCAGCATTGGGCGGACACAGGAAATAGTTTATATGCTTGATAAATTACACAACGAAAAAAACTTAGACCGCATTCCGGTTTATGTTGATAGTCCGCTTTCAACAAATGCAACTGAAATCTATCGCAATCATCCCGAATGTTTTGATGAAGAAATAAGCAGTTATTTAAAAACCGATACTAATCCGTTTGGATTTAATAATTTACAATACATTACAGATGTAGAAGAATCAAAACAATTAAATTTTTTGCAGGGACCGGCAATAATTATTTCTGCCTCAGGCATGGCAGAAGCCGGAAGAGTAGTTCATCACATTGCAAATAATATTGAAAATAAAAACAACACCATTTTGATGGTTGGTTATTGTGCAAAAAATACACTTGGTGCACGAATAAGGAATGGAGAAAAGGAAATAAAATTGTACGGAGAATTAAAGCAAGTAAAAGCGCAGGTAGAAATTATGGATTCGTTTAGTGCTCACGCCGATCAAAAAGAAATAATTGATTTTCTGGAAAACCAAAACAGAAATGATTTAAAGAAAATTTTTCTTGTTCATGGCGACTATGAAGAAGGACAATTACCATTAAAGGAAATTTTAGAAAAAAAACAATTTCAAAACATTTTAATACCCGAAAGAGGCCAACTTGAAACAATCTAAGACAAAGAATTAAAATACTTTGACCGACGATATTAACTTTTTGACGATGAAAAATTACCGATTAACTTTATTTTAATTTACCCAAGGTGAATTCCAATACTTTTGGCTTCACCTAAAAACAATTAACCCATGATAAAAAAATTTACAATTCACATTAAACTACTGACAGTTGTTTTGTTAACAGTATTGTCATCAGAAACTAAAGCCGCATTCACTTATGGTTATACCAGAATTAATTCCGAAGCTTCTGATGCAACTGGTATTTATGTTCGATTTTCGATTCCTTCAAACCCACGGTACACATGTGGTGCTCCAATAGTAATTTACATGAATGGTGGTTGGGGAGCATCAGGCATGCTGGGCAGTATGTTCACTATGGCAAATTATGGATTTATAGTAGTTGAGTTTAATTATCCAGGTGGTGGTTCCGGAGCACAGAAAAGTGGCGGCGTGTTTGATAATCGCGGACCCAATTGTATGAAAGCAGCGAAAGATGTAATTCGATTTGCGCTTGGACAAACTACTGATAAGTATGATAAATTTTTAGGTCATTCTACAGGATCTGTGGTTCCGCTTTATGATAACCTTGGTATAATAGGCGGATCAAATGGTGGCTGTAATCTATTAGCTGTTTTGGGATTGTATACCAGTCAGTTAAGTCAGGTGAAGTGGGTTTCGTTTTTCGAATCGCCTATTGGTAACGAAATGTTAACTGCAGATCCGGGTAAACCTTATGGCAGTGTTGTTTCAATAAACAGGAATTATGCATACAATGATTCTACCGGAATTTATAACTGGGCCTTATTAAGATATGCAAGAGATACTTCTGTTTTTATAAGCGGAAACACTTCTATAAAAGGTTTGTTTTATTTTGATATGAATGGAAACAACTTATTTAACCGAGGAGTTGACTACGATTTGGTTGGTAAGTATGATGCTGCAACACCAGGCGCAACAAAAAAATTATATTATTCTGTTCCGGTTATCGAAAAAGGAATAGAATATGGTATTTATCCTCCACCATCACCAATGGTTTATCATGCAAATTTGTTGGAAACTAAGAACTACTGGTATATAATAAGCTCAGAACATTTTATTGATTCCTTTATGAATGAAATTCCGGATTTAAAAGTATTGTTCATGGTGCGTGATATTGACCATATCACCTCTGCTCCTGATCATCCGGAAGTAATAATTGCCTGGAATAAATTTAGTAATAATGGGTGTAGTTGGTTCAGGGTAAATTCAGATAAATCATACATTGAATACATTACGGGAACCTCGTTGCCTTTAGCTCCTGATAATAATGCAAATATTGCTGTAGATCACATGAATATCAGAAACATGATAATGCCCGGAAATATTTTTACTAATCGATACTTTAATCATTATGCTTCCACTTTGGAAATGGCTGATCGTGTAATGAATAGCGACTGGAGCTATAATTTACCCGGGGTGTTAAATAAAATATGCCCTGAGGCAAGAACCGAGAATGTTTCATCAACTGTAACTGAAAATGTTTTGTATCCGAATCCTGCTGCATCCGAAACTTATATTCAGGTTAATGCGTCCGATTTCGGACAATCTACTTTAACGGTATATAATTCATTGGGACAGCAAATGATTCCAACACAAATTGACGAGATAACTAAAGGATTTAATCTTTTAATTCTGGATATTAATAATTTAAGTGCCGGAAATTATTTTGTACGAATTGATGCGCCCGGCATGAATCGTACTTTACAATTTACGAGGGAGTAATTCCTTGTTTTTAGGTGGAAGAAGGGTGCCGGTTAACCAGACCGCACCCTTTTTCATTTCAGGTAAGTTATACTCTGCCATGAATAATTATTTTTGACGGAAATATTTTTTCAGATGTCAATTACTACTTCTCAAAAAAGAAATTTGAAAGCCGCTACCGGAAATATTCTTTCATGTAAAGGTTGGGTGCAGGAAGCTGTACTAAGAATGTTGCACAATAATCTTGATTCGGAAGTTGCTGAACGACCTGAAGATTTAATTGTATATGGAGGAACAGGAAAAGCCGCCCGAAACTGGGAAGCATTTGATTTAATTGTAAAAGCTTTACAAGATTTGAATGAAGATGAAACACTGATCGTGCAGAGTGGTAAACCGGTTGGAATATTGCCCACACATAAAGATGCACCGAGAGTAATAATTGCCAATTCAAATCTGGTCGGTCATTGGGCAAACTGGAAATATTTTCGCGAGCTGGAGGCAAAAGGATTAATCATGTACGGACAAATGACTGCCGGATCATGGATATACATTGGCTCTCAAGGAATAGTGCAAGGCACTTATGAAACCTATTTATCACTGGCATCCAAACATTTTAATGGTTCATTGAAAGGAACATTGAATGTAACTGCGGGGCTGGGTGGAATGGGCGGCGCACAACCATTAGCCATTACCATGAACGAAGGAGTTTGCCTCGCTGCCGAAGTGGAAGAATGGCGAGCACAAAAAAGAATTGAAACAAAGTATCTTGATAAACTCACACATAATATTGATGAGGCAATTGACTGGTCACTTACTGCAAAAGAAAAAGGCGAAGCAATTTCTATTGCAGTAATTTGTAATGCTGTTGATTTATTAAAGCGATTGATAGAACGGAATGTTTCTATCGATACATTAACCGATCAAACTTCTGCGCATGATGAATTGGTTGGATATTTTCCAACAGGAATTTCATTGGAACAGGCAAAAATTCTTCGCGAAAAAAATCCAACTGATTATATTGAAAGGTCATTGGATACAATGGCAGAACATGTACGCCTGATGTTGGAAATGCAAAAGCGCGGCGCTATCACTTTTGATTATGGAAATAATATTCGCGGACAAGCTTTGAGTAGAGGAGTAAAAAATGCTTTTGACTTTCCCGGTTTTGTGCCTGAATATATTCGACCGCTTTTTTGCGAAGGGAAGGGACCTTTCAGGTGGGTTGCACTCAGCGGCGATCCGGAAGATATTTATACAACGGACGAAGCATTGAAAAATCTTTTTCCTGAAAACAAAGGATTGATTCGTTGGTTGAATCTGGCAAAAGATAAAATTGCATTTCAAGGGTTACCTGCAAGAATATGTTGGTTAGGAATGGGTGAGAGAGAACAAGCAGGATTATTATTTAATGAATTGGTAAAAACCGGAAAAGTAAAAGCGCCAATAGTAATTGGTCGCGATCATTTAGATACAGGTTCAGTTGCATCACCTAACAGAGAAACGGAAGCGATGCTCGATGGCTCCGATGCAATTGCTGATTGGCCTATTTTAAATTCATTGATAAATACAGCAGGCGGCGCAAGTTGGGTTTCATTGCATCATGGTGGCGGTGTTGGAATTGGCTATTCAATTCATGCTGGAATGGTGATTGTTGCTGATGGAACTGATGATGCAGCCCGCAGATTGAAACGGGTTTTAAATAATGACCCGGCGATGGGTGTTATTCGCCATGCTGATGCCGGTTATGATATTGCAAAAGATACTGCTCGAAAATTCAGATTGGATTTAAAATCCAGACTTGGATAAATATTTTATGTATTAATAATGCAAATACCAATTCGCTTTAAATTATACAATCAGTTTTTATTGGTAATAGCAATTGTGTTTTTGTTGTTGATTTTCTGGAATGTATTGCTCGCTAATTTTTTCTTTGCTTTTATTATTCATCCATCAGCGGTTTTGTTTTATACCGCCGTTTTTTTTAGTGTGCTTTCTGTTTTTATCATTTCCACAAAATATTTTTTTATTAATTGGAAAATAATTCTGATTGGAATTCTCACTGCTGTTTTAATATTTCTGTATGTAAAAATTAAAGCCGAAAAATATTATGATGTTTCGTGGGATGGGCAAGCATATCAAATGGAAGCCGTACTGCAAATGATGAAAGGCTGGAATCCAGTAAAAAATTACCTTGATAATTCATCCAAACAAGAAAACATTTATATCAATCATTATCCAAGAGGAGCCTGGTACAATGCTTTTTCATTTTATCTCGTTTCCGGAAATATTGAAAGCGGAAAATTATTTAATTACCTGTGGATAGTAATTGCCTCCTGCTTTGGCACTGTGGTGTTGAATCAGTTTTTTAAACTGAATTTTTTTATTGCATTTATAATTGCGTTGGTTGCTGCTACAAATCCGGTGGCCATTTATCAAAGCACAAGTAATTATATTGACGGTCAGGTAGCAGCAGGCATGCTGACTTTTATTTTATTAGCCGTGTTTATTTTTTTCAACGGAAATATTGGTTCAATAATATTACTGTCGGTTACCATTTTGCTAATGATAAACTATAAATTCTCGCTTCCATTTTATTTAATTGTAATGTCGGCCGGAGTGATTTTTATTTTTTGGATTTATAAAAACAACCAGGCAATCAAAAAATTTATTTACTCCGCTTTAATTGGGTTTGCATTCGGAGTTTGCGTTCTTGGATTTTCACCCTACATATCCAATCTCATTGATTTTAAAAATCCGATTTATCCTTTATTTGAAAATTCACTACCTGAAATAACCAGGGGAATTGAAGAATCCATTCAACCTGCCTCGTTCGAAACTATGAATCGGTTTGAGCGATTGTTTCAATCTACTTTTTCAAAAGGAATATGGAGCCGAACACCTGATGATAATGTGCTTAAAATTCCGGGAACATTTACTGCTGATGAAAAACTAAATTATAGCCGACCCGACTGTGAAATGGCCGGCTTCGGGCCCTATTATTCTTTAGCATTTCTTATAAGTATTTTATTGCTGCCATTCATTTTTTTCGTAAACAGAAATGTGTTTTACCTGGTGCTTTTAATTATCGGTTTTTTATTCTTATCCATTCTGATTACAAAAGTGGGTTGGCTGGCAAGATATGCTCCACAGTTTTTTCTCGTTTGTCTGGTAATAGTTGTCGCAGCTTTTTATTTGAAAACATTTGCTTTGCTGTTGCCTGCTGCAATTTGCTTAACACTACTAATAAAAAATGATACAGAGCTTCTTGAAATAAATTATGTAAGTCAAAATAAAAATACGAATGACTTACAAAATACATTGACTGATTTATCAAAAAGAAGCGATACTGTTCTTGTTTATTTCGATCATTTTAATTGTTATCGGGAACGATTTAAAAATAATAATATAAAATTCCGCGAAGTAAAATCAATTAAAGAATTGCGAGTGGATAGCCCCAAATATTTTAAATGGGTGAATAACCGAATCGCAACAAATTAATTTTACTGAAAAATAAAATTGTATTGAATCGAGTTTAATTGAATTTCCCGTTGTATTTCAATGCCTGTTTTACATGCGCCAAATGATGATTGCAATGCCAGGCATAAAGTGCTACCACACTTTCTAATTTTAATTCGCGACCGTGTTCGGGATGAATAAAACTTTTTTTCCAATCTGCTTCATTCATTTTTCGCATAAGCATTACCCATCTTTTATGTGTGCCACCTAAAATTTCCAATGACCAGCCGATGGGCGCATTTGTAACATCAGATAAATTTGCCCATAGTGCTTCCAGATAGGGTTTTATTGTTGGCTTATCTTCAGTAAGTGCCAGCTTAAATCGTGTAAAAGCATTTGAATGACTATCGGCGCAATGATGAACAACTTGTTGAATATTCCAGCCATCAGGGCGATAGATTAATGAAAGTTTTTCATCACTTAAATTTTCAACTTCTGTTTTTAACAATGCATGAAAATTTTCTATGACACTGATACATTCATTAATTGAATCTGTTGAAACATGGGTTGGCCATTTAAATTTTCCGGTTGGGTATTTTAATTCTTCTATTTCCATTTAATCAGTTGATTTTATTTTGAGCTTTTTTAATGAGCACTTTTGTATTGATATAAACCATCGCGATAAATGACTGACAACCCTTCAAGGTAATGTTTCAAAAAAGTGTGAGTTGCTTTTCGTTCTGAATCTGCTGGTTCAAATTTAATTGAAGGATAGGAAAGACTGTCTAAATAATAATAACTGTCGCCGCCATAAAGCAAATCTGTTAAGTAAACTTTATTTTCATAATGATAGGCCAGTGCTGTTTCAGTATTCCGGCTGATGGCAAAAGGTTTGAATTCACTACTGAATAAGTTTTGTCCGATGAAATGATAGCTGCCTGAATATCCGCATTCATTTATTAAAGTGGAAGCAAAATCCATTTGCGAACAAACTGAATCAAAAGTTCCGGCAGCACGCGCAGAGTTCAGCAACAAAGCCGGAATATGATACATTTTGTAATTCTGATCTTTCAATTCATAGGCTTCTCCATGATCAGCCAGAATTAAAAAAAGAGTGTTGTTGAATTGTTCTGTGGATGAACATCTGTCTAAAAATTTTCCAAGAGCATAATCTGCATAATAAAAAGTAGATTCTTTACTTGTCATGTTTTTAACCTCCGGATTTGATTTTAAAAAATAATCAGGAACACGATGCGGGGCATGATTGCTCACATTCAAAATAACTGAGAGCTGTGGTTCAGCTTCTTTCTGAAAAATTTCCATGAATGCTTTATCATATAAATCTTCGTCGCAAATACCCATCGCATTTTTATACCGGTAATTTTTAAAATCATTGATATCAAATATTTCGGTAAAACCACCCTGCTGCATAAACATTTTCATGTCATCAAAATCTGAATCGCCGCTATAGAAAAATTTTGTAGCATAACCATTATCATGCAAAATATTTCCAAGCGTGTTAAATTCATTCAATCCTTTTCTTCTGATTAAACTACTTCCTATGATTGATGGAAATCCTGCAACTATGGAGGTTAAACCGAAATGGGTTCGCGGACCATTGCTGTAGCAGCGAGTAAATAAAATTCCATTAGTGCTCCATTGATCAAAACGAGGCGAAAGTTTTCTTCCATTTAAAACGCCAATTTGCGAAGCAGAAAAACTTTCGCAAATAATGATGACAATATTTTTTTTGGTTAGCGATAAAGTTGATTTTGATTTTCGCTGAGTAGGAAAATTAGTTGAAATTGAAATTTCATCAGTATGCAACGAAATATTTTTTACAAAATTCACTGCGGTACTATCGGCAATTTCAGGAAAAATGGTCAGCGTTTTTTTATAAATAGAATTCTGAGCAATTGATTTTATAAAAGTATAAGCGCCATTCGAACTCATTTGATTCAGCAATGAAGAAGAACTGAAACTTGTTAGTTTCCAGAATGGCCCGTCGTAATACAGAAACGATAAGGCAAAAAAAGTAAGCAATGAAATACCAATCCACTTGTTCGCCTTAATACCGGCGGTAACCAGGTGTTTTCGAAATAATTTTCGACATAAAATAAAAAACAGGTAAATAAATAAACCGAACAAAAGCAGTATCCATATAACCGGATACTCATGATAAATCATTGGCAGAATAGTTCCCGGACTCTGGTATTCCTGCAAGGCATATTGATTTAAGCGGACACCAAATTGTCCGAAATAAAAAATATCAATAATGTTTATGAAGAAAATTATACTCATTAGAATAAACGAAAGCCTGAAAAAAATTTGCAGTCCTTTGTGAAAAATTAATTCTGGAATAATTGAAATAAGTAAACAACAAATAATACAAACAGCAACAACTGATGAATCAATCACAAACCCTATGACAAATAATAAAATCAAATCGTGCAATCCGTATTGGAAGGCAATTTTTAAATAGGAAAACAGAAATGCTATTCTCAGGAATAACAATACAATGATGCTGAACAAATAGAATTTCAGCAGGTAGGTATAATATGATTGGGTCATTAAATTTTAGGGTAAGAAAATTATTCTTTGATTAATTCCAGGTTCTTTTTCAGCCACGGAACATATTTTATTACATCATTATCAGCATCTTTATCTTTATGAATAAAATCTTTCATCATCGATAGTAATTTTTCATTTTTATTTTTTGATACCGTTTTTGAAAGCAATTCAATCATGCTCAGCATGTTTTTTTCGCGTAAATAATTATCTTCTTTTATTAAATCTTTAAAATCATTTTTTATCTGAACAAGTCTGTAATTAATAGTGTCATTTTCTTTCAATTCAAAACGAATCATTAATTCACCTACGGCAATTTTAAGTTTCAATCCGTTATCGGCCTTTTTGTATGAATCCAGTAAACCCATTTTAATAATGTTTCGAATACTCTTGTCGTAGTTGCCTTTATCAAAATAAAAAATTGCTAAATTCAAGTAAACAAAAATTTCATAAAACGGAATGGTTTTAAGAATGGCACCTGTTTTTAACTCTTCCAATAATTCAATTGCTTTATCCGGATTTACTACTGAATAATTAATGGTTTGAGCATTGTAATAAAACACCAGATATTTATTGTAGAGTAACCGGTTATGCTCTTCCATTCCCAACCGCAATTTTTCACTCCACTCTAATGATTCTTTATATTTTTTGTTTTTAAAAAGAGCGTTGACAATAAAAGTGATGGTTTCTAATTTGTGTTCGTGAGTGCTTTTGTTAAACATTCGTTTCTTCTGAAAATTTTTATAAGCAGTAAGCAGATATTTTTCAAGTGTTTTGTATTCATGTTTTTGAAGCATGGTTCTGCTAACCGCATTAATCATTCTGAATTGAAATTGCGCGCTCTTGGCTAGTTCTTTATCTAACGAAAATTCCTTAAGTGTTTTTTCTAAAAGTTTTATGAGTGAAGTATCAGACGAAAAATTCTGCGATAATTTTATTCGGTAATTTATTGCCGCCAGCACCTGATCTATTTCGCGCAGTTTGCTTAGTTTTTCATAATTGCTTTGTCGTTTTTCTATGTAATCTTCCGGATTAATATTTACCAGTGTGTTAGATAACCGTATGTATTCTGAATAAATTATATCCAGCATTTCAAAATATTCTATTCCTATTGCCTTGCTTTCTGCTTTTTTTAAATAGTATCGGGCAACACTAAAATTATTCTGATTGAACTGATGTTTGTATAAGCCAAATAGTGCGTGAATAAAAATTTCATCCTGACTTTCAACATGCTGAAGCAGTAAGGATTTATTGAGCACTTGCAAAAGCCTATGCTTGAGTCGGTAATAAGCATTGCGGTTATAAGGGGGGTAAAATTTTTTGATCGCCTCCTTTTCCGTGTAGGTTTCTCCTGCTTCACGAATGTGATCGAACAGGGAAATGTCTTTTCTGTCGTGCCTATATTCCATTCGCGAAGCATACAATTTGTAATGCCTGATATCTTCTTTATTCATTCGACCGATGACCTGATTAAGAATGTCCATTTTGTAAAAATTTTATGAAGCCGTAAGAAATATATATTTTCTGAAATTGTAAAACCTTTTATACATTTAACTTTGAACAATAAATCAACACCATGAAAAAGGTTTTCCTCGCAGTTTTAATTTTTTGTCTTTCCTGTTCAGTTTTTGTAAATGCTCAAACAGGAATTAGTATCAGTGTTACACCACAGATTGATACCTGTTTCATGAATGATAATTTGCTCTATGCATTAACATTTATAAACAATGATTCCATTGATTTTAATGGAAGTTTAGCAGCTAAGGCAACTGTAAATGGATTTCCACATGCTGATTTGATAACCGGATCGACCATGTTTATTCCAGCCGATACATTTGTAACATTTTCCGGTTTGTATTTACCGGTAAATGTTGCATCCTCTTTTTGGACCGGTGATAATGTAGTTGTGATATGGCCGGTAGCTATGACTTTAACTGATACTTTAATTGGTGATACTGTTCAAAAAAGAATTAAAGTTAATTTCCCAAATTCAGTAAATGATATTTCTATTCTTTCAAAAATTATAATTGGCAATAATTCAAAAAATAATTTTAGTATTTATAATCTGACTGAATCGGCTATTCAATCAACCGCTATTTATGATATGAGTGGTCGCTTAGTGGAACTGATATCAGGCAATAAAACGCAATTTTATTTAAATCATTTTTCACGAGGATTATATATTGCAGAAGTGAAATTAGAAGACAGCAGAACTGCGAAATTCAAAATTGCAGTTCAATAAGTTTAGCAGAATTATTAATTTTTGGCAGCCCTTCCATTATTGGAAGGGCTGTTTTTTTAATAACATTTTATTAAACCTGAATGAAGAATAATGCTGAAATAGATTTAATTAAATCTTTAATAACACATTTAAGTAAAGTACAATTTGAAGTTAAAATAGAATCCTGTTTTGAAGACGCGAATAGACTACTGCGAGTAATTCGTAAAATGATTTCTATTATTGTGGTGCAAAGAGTTTAACAGATAGTAATGCAGATAAATAAAATTTATTTATGGTTTTTATTTTTATTTATGATAACTATTGCGGCATGTTATTATGATAAGTACAATCAAATTTATCCACCTGACGCTGTGCTTGATTGTGATACGGCTGCTATTTCATATTCACAAAATGTAAATGCAATTCTTTCCGAAAATTGTATCAGTTGCCATAATAACGGCAATGCTTCGGCGGGTGTGGCACTTGATAGTTATGAGCAAGTGAAAATATTTGTTCAATCAGGAGCCATGATGGATGCCATTAATCAGGTAAATGGAATTGCACCAATGCCACCCGGTTCTAAATTAACTGAATGCGATATAATAAAAATGCAACACTGGATTGATGGAGGTGCACTAAACAATTAAAAGCATTGATATGAAAAAAAATATTCTGATTCTGTTTTTTTTAAACATTTTTAATTGGGCTCAAGGACAGCAATTATCTGATATTCTTGAAGATTCATTATTTACTGAAAAGGAATTTGAACAAGCTACTTTTAAAGCTACACGGTTAGTAAATTTTCACACAATTGAAACGGTGGGTAAGCGAACTTTGGAATTCAGAGTATCTCATCGGTTCGGTGATTTAAGTTCCGGCGCTTATGGTTTTTTTGGTTTAGATGGACCTGCGAGTTTAAATCTTGCTTTAAATTATAGTTACAACGGTAAATTGGAGTTTGGTTTAAATCGTACTTCGCACGAAAAATTATATTCCGGCTGTATTAAATACCGGTTGTTACGGCAAACCACCGATCAAAAAACGCCGATAAGCATTACCCTGTTTTCGCAAATGAATATTAATGGATTAAAAAGTGTGAATGTTATTCAACCGGAATTTCTTTTTTTCAATGATCGGTTCAATTATGTGCATCAGATAATGATTGCACGCAAATTTTCAGAAGCATTTTCATTGCAGATTTCTCCAACACTTGTTCATTATAATTTGGTTACAAAAATCACTGATCACAATGATATTTTTTCAATTGTAGGAATGGGAAGAATGAAAATTTCAAAGCGCGCTGCGTTAACAGCCGAGTATTGTTATCGATTAAATAGTTATAGCGATGATTTTTCAAATTATCATAACAGTTTGGGTGTTGGTATGGATTTGGAAACAGGTGGTCATGTATTTCAGTTTTTTTTCACCAACAGTTTTGGAATTAATGAAGCACAAACAATTCCTTATACACAGGGAGATATTACTAAACTGCAATTAAAACTTGGATTTAATATTTCGCGAGTATTCTCAATTTAATTTATACTCACTGTGGTTTGTTCCACTCGCAATCCCATTGCCATAATTCCGGGTAATGGATCCTGCCTCATAATCTGTTCAAATTCGAAAGTGTATTTTCCTTGTTGCCTAAACAGCGCATTTTGCTGAGCCAGATATTTTAAATCCCAAACATCTCCCATGCCTTCGCCATGCCAGGAACCTTCCTCGTTTGCTAGAGGAATTTCTAACTTTTGCCGGCTTTGATTTCCATCAGGCGATATAATAGTAATCATCAACCATAAATTACTGTAAGGATAAATTGTAGTGTGACGGATATTGATATATACATTGTAAGTAGCAAATGTATCCAGCACATTTATTTCAAATTTTATCTTATCCGAATTTTTCCACGAATATTTTTCAATCGAAACATTTTTTTCAAATACTTGATTCTTTTCACAACTCTGAAAAAGAAGCGTGGTAATCATTATGAAAAAAAAGAAGATGTAATTTATTTTCATTTTCAACTACAAATTATCCGATTGATGGTCTTGTTGGCCCGCTGTCATCTCTGTTTGGTTTCGGACGATTGGTATTCTGATTCGGGTTTTTATTTGGATTCGGTTTTTGAATTTGCTTTTGTGCGGGTCTTGAATTTGGATTTTGTTGAACGGGCTTTTGTTTTGGTCTTGCTTGATGCTGTGGCTTTACAGTAGTTTGATTTGGTTTTTCTGATGTTGCTCTGTGTTGATTTCTTTCGCCTCCCCTTTCTTTTTCCCTTTCGCCCCTGCCTTTTGATTTCTTTTTCGACTTGCTTAAAGGTTCTAATACAGTTTGTCCAACTACATCAGCATATTTTAACTCTTCTTCCACATCTGTTTTTCTTGTTGGTGCTTTCACTGCAAATGAACCAAGATCGGCAGGCTTCACACCATTCTTATTCATTTCAATTATCTCAATCACTTTCTCAACCGGCATCGGATGAAAAACATTTTTTTCTTTGTAAGCAAAAAACATTAACCGACGAAATATATCTGTCTTCATCAGGTAAGCAATTCCACTTTCTGTTTCCAGTTTTTCTACATTTTTAGGAAATCCAATAAGCGCATCCAAATAAGTATCGAGTTCATAATTCAAACAACATTTTAATCTTCCGCACTGTCCTGAAAGTTTAGCCTGATTGATGGAAAGATTCTGATATCGCGCAGCAGAAGTTGTAACAGATTTGAATTCGGTTAACCAGGTACTGCAACACAATTCTCTTCCACATGAACCAATGCCACCAATCCGTGCAGCTTCCTGTCGTGCACCAATGTGATTCATTTCAACTTTCACTTTAAATTCTGTTGCATACGCTTTTATCAACTCACGAAAATCAACACGGTCTTCGGCTATATAATAAAAAGTTGCTTTTTTTCCATCGCCCTGAAATTCCACATCACCTATTTTCATATCAAGATTCAGTGAGCGTGCAATGGCTCTTGCCCGAACCATGGTTTCCTTATCGCGCTTGCTTGCTTCTTCCCATTTATTCTGATCGTTTTCACTTGCCTTGCGAAGTACACTTCGAATATTCGCGTTGTTCTCCTGAATTCTTTTCCGCTTCATCTGCAGACGAACCAGTTCTCCTGTGAGTGATGCAACGCCAACATTGTATCCACCCATTTCAGCATCAACAACTACCACATCATGTGTGTCAATCAATAATTTATTGGTGTTGCGAAAAATTTCTTTTCGCGATCCGTTTTTAAAACTCACTTCTACAAAGCGTGTGATTTCATCATCGTATCCAACCGCAATACCTGAAAGCCAGTCGTAAGTATTTAAGCGATTGCAACCGCCGCTTGAACATGAACCGTTGCTTTTACATCCGGTAGGTTTGCCATCCTTACCAGCACCTGAAGTGCATCCATTACAACTCATAATACTGATTTGATAATTTGGTGAAACAGAATAGATCCTTCGACAAGCTCAGGATGACAAACGACAAATTCAGAAAGACGATGACTGTCACACTGAGCTTGTCGAAGTGTTATTCTACAATTTTCAACCCGTGAATAATTTATGAGTATTGAATTTTTATAATTTGATTTTTTCATTGTTTTTTTTGGTTGAAAGAAAACAGAAAGAATAATTTCTGCTCTTCACAAATTTTATTCAACAATAGTTGATTCAGGTCAAAACTACTTCATTCCTTTTTAACAGGTGCGACAAGAATATGCCGAGATTCATGAACAGAATTTTAGGATTGGCATTTCGCTCCAGATAAAAACACGATTCTTCCAGCCGTTTGATTATTTCTTCCTTACTCTGAAATGATAATCGTTGGTTCATGTATTGTGCTAATTTCAGTTCATTTTCAGTCAATCGCGCTTTTGCTTCGCCAATGTGTTCGAGTACAAAAACTTCGCGCATTAAATCCAGACCGTATCGCAAAAGTCCTTTCATGTTTTCTCTTCCTAAATCTACATTTACTTTTTCACAAAAATCAATCAGCGATTTTCCTTCATGACTTCCTTTCAAACAAATTCTTAAAAAGAGTAAGTACAGTTTTTCATTATCGTCTTCAAGGTTCTTCGCAAGCTTTAATGCTTCATTAAAATTTCCATCTACCTGTCGGGCAATTGCATGTGCCTCTTTAGTTCCAACTGCTTCCTTTGTTTCTAATTGATAAATAATTTCTGAGTCTTTCAATCGCGGCACTTTCACTATCTGCACCCGTGATAAAATAGTATTCAATATCTGCTCTTCATTATTCGCCACTAAAATAAAAATGGTATTGTCGGGTGGTTCTTCCAGTGATTTTAATAAAATATTTCCTTCCTTGCCCAAAAGTTCGGGCATCCATATTATTACTACTTTATAAACTGATTCAAAAGTTTTGAAATTGAGCATCCGAATTATTTCACGACACTCATCCGCGCTTATATTTCCCTGCTTATTATCTGACTCAATTGCTTCAACCCAATCCTGAACATTTTGATATGGATTATTTGCAAATTCTTTTCTCCACTCCTGAATAAAATCTGCGCTCTTCGGTTTTTTAATTTTAGTTGAAGTTACTGGATAAACAAAATGAATATCAGGATGAATCAACTTCTGTGATTTTACACATGAAGAACATTCTCCGCAACTGTCATATTCAATTTTGTTTTCACAATTCAGGTATTGTGCAAATGCAACGGCAAGTGAAAGATGCCCGCTGCCTTCTCGGCCCAACAACATAATTGCATGAGGCACACGCTTGTTCGCAACACTTTGAACAAGTTGCTGCTTTAATGATTCCTGACCGATGATGGAAGAAAATTTCATCGCGGTAAAAATAGAAATACTGAATTGAGAATTTTAAAATCTGAATTTTATTACAAGAATTTTTTATCGACCGTATTTATCAATGAACGAATAAACCAATGAACGAATAAACAAATCAACTACTCCACAAATAACTGCTTCGCCTGTTGCATTCGCAATTTCAAAAGTTTAGGTTTGACACAATCAAAAATTTAATATGGCATTCGATAAACTATTCCGCAAAAAACCAATCACCCAATTGCTCGAAGAAGTAAAACTCGGACAGCACGAATCTGAACACAATCCATCAATGGATAAAGGTCAGATTGCAATGAATCGAACATTGGGTGTGCGCGATTTAACTGCTTTTGGAATTGCGGCAATTATTGGTGCGGGTAGTTTCAGTTCTATGGGTGCTGCCTGTTTCAGTGGCGGACCAGGAGTAATTTTTTTATTCATCATTTGTGGAGTTGCCTGTGGTTTCACTGCTTTGTGTTATGCAGAATTTGCTTCCCGTGTTCCAACTTCCGGCAGCGCCTACACTTATGCTTATGTAGCATTCGGTGAAATGTTTGCATGGATTATTGGTTGGGCTTTGTTGATGGAATATTCAATCGGAAATATTTATGTCGCGTTTGCATGGAGCGGATATTTTACAAATCTCATTAGTGCAGTTGGCTTACACATTCCTGAGTGGCTTACTATCAATTATACTGCTGCACATAAAGCTGCGCTGAATAATATTGCCGGCGAAGGACTTACTGCATGGAACATAGCCCCGATGATTGGCAATCTGAAAATCATTTTTGATTTACCCGCTGTGATTGTGAATGGATTGATTACCTGGTTGGTTTATATCGGAGTGAAGGAGTCGCGTAATTTCAGTAACAGCATGGTTGCAATAAAACTGATTGTAATTATTTTGGTAATCGTTGTTGGATGTTTTTATGTTGATATTGATAACTGGACTCCTTTTATGCCCAATGGATTTGGAGGAGTAATGGCTGGAGTGGCCGCAGTGTTTTTTGCTTATATCGGTTTCGATGCGGTATCAACACTTGCTGAAGAAAGTAAAAATCCGCAACGCGATTTGCCACGCGGTATGATATACTCATTGGTTATTTGCACAGTACTTTACATTATTCTTTCATTGGTGTTAACAGGCATGGTGAAATCAGATTTACTTGGAGTGAGTGACCCACTCGCCGAAGTTTTTAAAATCACAGGAGTAAAGTGGATGTTGTTTATTGTTTCCATTGCAGCAGTTGTTGCAATGACCAGTGTGCTTTTAGTTTTTCAAATGGGACAACCACGAATCTGGATGAGCATGAGCCGCGATGGACTGTTGCCGAAAAGATTTTCCAGCATTCATCCGAAATATAAAACTCCGGCATTCGCAACCATCGTTACAGGTTTAGTTGTTGGTATTCCCATCTTTTTTACGGACGAAAATTTTGTGCTCGACTTCACAAGCATCGGAACTTTGTTTGCGTTTGTGTTGGTGTGTGGCGGTGTTTTGATGTTGCCACGAAAAGAAAAAATTTCCTCCAATTCATTTCAGCTTCCGTACATCAATGGAAAATTTATTGTTCCAATAATAATTGCTGTTGCCTTTTCATTTCTCTATTATCAGTTTCCTGAGTACTTCAAAAATTTACTGAATGTAAATGCGCAAAACGCAGCACAGAATATTCCGATGCTTGTGTTCATTACCTTGTGCGGAGTGATGGCAGCTTTTTCATTCCTTAAAAATTTTTCACTCATTCCGGTGCTTGGAGTTTTATCATGCTCCTACCTGCTTACAGGCATGGCTGTTTCCAATTGGTCGTGGTTCGCCATCTGGTTGGGTATTGGCTTGGTGGTTTACCTGCTTTATGGGTATCGGAAAAGTAAGTTGAATAAAATGTAACTTTCGCAAGAAAAATTATTTATGAAGAACATAAAATTCATTTTATTATGTTTTTATTTTTACTCAGGTCTGAATATTCAGACGGCATGTTCGCAGGTCGAATGTTTTGAAATGACCTCAATTCAGAGCCATGCATTATTTGCAGGAATAAAAAACCCTTTAAACTTTAGTATTGGTTCTGAGAAAAATTTTATGCAATCGAAATACATTTTATCATCTGCTTCGGGAAAGGTTTTTAAAGAGAATGGAAAATGGATGATTATTATTTCAAAAGAATGGATTGATAAAATTATTTCGATTCATGTAATTGACACTTTTACTTTTTCCAAAGTTGGTGATTCCGTAAATTTTTTAGTTAAAAGAATTTCTTCCCCATTTGCAAAATTGAATGGAAATATTTTAGGAGGATCATTGTCAAAAACACAGCTTATAAATTCAGATAGTGTTGTTTGCTCTTTAGATGATATTTACTTATCCGGTTTGATTTATAGAATAATTTCGTTTGAAGTGGTTCGTATTGATTCTAAAAACCACAAGCAGGCAGTTAACAATGATGGAGCAGTTTTTAATGAAGGTGTTTTGAAACTTTTCAATAGTTTAAAACCCGGAGAAACAATTTTATTTAGAAATATTAAATGCCTTGCCCCTGATGGTTTCATCAGAAATTTAAATAGTATTTCTGTTTTTATCGGCAACGATTTAAGAGATGAAGTAGTCGACAAATAAAAAAATTATTTATTCATACTTAAAAAATTATAGTCCCGGTTTAATTTTTTATGCAACAGGTCTGAGCAATGTTTAATGGCTATGAATTAAATAACCAATTTTGAAACGATTTGTTTAAACAAATCCATCTCACCAAAAAGTGTGATCAATGTTATCCTCTGCGTTTATACCATTCTGCTATATAAAATTAAAGGCAATTAAAAAACATACTAAAGAACTGAAAAAATTTATGTTGTAATTAACCAAAGCTGTTGATTTAAACCTGTTATTTTATTATTAAAATGAACTTTGATTCAAATAAATAAACTCAAACCAACAAATACATACCGATATTTGCCGCCGCAAAAAATTCCTGTTTTTATCATCAATGCAATAAAAAGATGAGCACCATAATTTACCGCAATTGCGCAGAGGCGCAGAGAAGTTGTAAGAATAGATTCTTTTACTTTTTTATTTTTTCACTTTTCACTTTTCACTTTTCATTTGCGCAAACCATTTCACTCGACGAGTGTTACAACACAGCAGCAGAGCATTATCCCACTGCATCACAAACAAACCTGTACTTGCAAATTGCTGATTTACAATCGAAGAATCTGCAAACTGCTTTTCTTCCGCAGGTGCAGTTGAACGGGCAGGCAATTTATCAATCACAAACCGTAACTGTCCCTATTAACATTCCAGGAGTAGATATTCCTGAACAAAATCATGACCAGTACAAAGTAACTGTTGATGCAAGTCAGTTGATTTATGATGGCAGATTAGTAAAAAAGCAAAATGAAATTCTGCAACTCAATTCTCAGGTGCAACAACAACAAGTACAGGTAGATTTATATAAGGTGCGCGACATGGTGTTGCAGGCGTATTTTAATGTGTTGCTGTTGAATCAGCAGAAAGAAATTTTACTGTTACAGAAAAACACACTCGATAAAAAACTGCAACAGGTAAATTCCGGAATTAAGTTCGGAACAGTGTTACAGTCGCAGGCAGATATTATCAGCGCACAAAAAATAAGCATTGACCAAAGCATTACCGAGATTGATGCAAACCGCGATGCAGCCATTCAGATTTTGAATTTGCTCACAGGAAATCAATTTAGCAGCAGCACCACTTTTAGTTTACCATCTCCATTTACCAATGATAATGCAGCTCTTGGTGCACGACCTGAGTTGACTCTTTTTTCATTGCAACAAAAAAACTTATCGCTCCAATCTGATTTGAGTCACAACAAGCGATTACCGAAGCTCAGTGCCTTCGGTCAGGGTGGCTATGGTCGCCCGGGATATAATATTTTCGATAATACTTTTCAACCATTCTTCACAGTTGGTTTAAAACTGAACTGGAATATTTTAGGATGGAACACTGCCAATCATGAATCGGAAATTTATTCGCTCAACACACAAATTATTCAGAAGCAACAGGAAACTTTTGTGATAGGTACCGACATGCAATCCATTCAGCAGAATGCTGATATTAATAAGTACAAAAAATTATTAGAGTACGATGCGCAATTGGTGACATTACGCAAATCAATTGCCACCACTATAGAAAATCAATTGGAAAATGGAACAGCAACTGCTACAGATTATGTGATCGAACAAAACAATGCAACACAAGCGGAATTGAATTTAAAAATTCATCAGCTGCAATTGCTGCAAGCCGAAATGAAATTAAAAAACACAAGAGGATACTGATATGAAATCAAAACTCATGAAATTCATTTTACCAATGCTCATCGTGTTATGGGCTTCGTGTAATAACGGAAATGGAAATTCCGATGCTTATGGAAATTTTGAAACCAACGAAGTAATGGTTTCATCGCAGGCAAGCGGACAAATTATTCAACTGAATCTGCGTGAAGGATTGACTCTTTCAGCAGGAGAAATTGTTGGTTGCATTGATACCAATGCTTTGCATTTAAAGAAGCAGCAATTGTTTGCTGTGATGCAGGGTTCGCAATCGCGCAATCCGAATATCGGTGCGCAGATTGAAGTGCTGAAACAACAACACGCTGTTCAGGAAAAAGAAAAAAATCGCATTGCAGGTTTAGTTAAAGAAGGAGCTGCCACGCAAAAAAATTTAGATGATATCACCGGAGCCATTCAGGTGATTGATAAACAAATTGAAAGTTTGCAAACACAATTTGAACCTGTTAACAGCGATTTGAAATCATTGAATGTGCAGGTAGACCAGGTGAATGACCAGATTCAGAAATCATTGATTGCCTCACCTATCAACGGAGTAGTGCTCGATAAATATTCTGAGATGGGTGAAGTAACTGCCCCCGGAAAACCGCTGTTTAAAATTGCTCCGCTTGATACGATGATACTTCGTGTGTTCGTGAGTGGCGACCAGTTGCCAAAAGTTAAACTCGGGCAAACCGTTACAGTTTTCGTTGATAAAAACGAAAAAGAAAACACTCAACTGAGCGGAACCGTTTCGTGGATTTCACCAACTGCTGAGTTCACACCAAAAATTATTCAGACAAAGGAAGAAAGAGTGAATCTAGTTTATGCAGTGAAAGTGTTAGTGAAAAATGATGGTAAACTTAAGATAGGAATGCCGGGGGAAATAAAATTTTTAGAAAAATAAATCAGTTTAATTATTTCATATTTTATTAAATGACTAAGCAAGAAGTAATAGCAAGCTGGATGAAGGAATGCGACGACACAACCAAAAGTCGTGGCAAGCGGATTTACGATTCGTTTGAACCTGCCCTTCGCATTGTCAGTATTGATTCTTCAGGAGTTAAATTAAAAGTGCCCAGCGAAAGCAGAAAAAAACCGTACGAAGTAAGTATTGATTTTGAAACGGAAGATGCAGTGCCATATAAATGTTCATGTGAAAAATTTGAAAACTCCAACGAATGCAAGCATGTTTATGCCGCGCTTTTATTTCTATCAAAAAACAGCAGTGCTTTAGATCTGATAGATGAATCAACAACTGTTGAGGAGGAAGATGATTTTGAAGATGATGAAGTGAATGAAGGTGAATTTGATGATGTAAAAAATGATGAAGATTATATTGATTATGATCCGGTCGAAAAAGTTTCTGGTCTCAACGATACAAAGGCAGAAAATTCTATCGATAAATCAATAATCGAACATCAGAATTTTACAAAGGCAATTCCCGGGTACAAGGGATTTAAAGTTCAGTTGCACTCGTTTAACGATTATTTTTTTCTCTCTTGTCCGTACGATTTATTTACACTGAACAATGAAGTATTAAACACCACACTTTCTAAAAAAATAATTAATCACCTCGAGTTTAATTTCCGGGTCAGAGAAAATTTAACACCGCATCAGATTGTTCATTACGATAATGACGAAACCATTTTTGTTCACTGCAATTGCCGCACCGAGCAAACTACTCCATGCATTCATTCCTATTGCGCGCTTTACTACATTCAAAAAAATATTGATAAATTTTATTTTAAAAACTTAAATGAATTAGTTGAAATACAAAATGAGTTACTGAAACCATTCGGCCTGACATGTGTTGACCCTGAGTCATTCGAATTCAAATTCGGGTATGATAAGTTTGGTACTTATTCCATTCTGAAAAAACCTGAGTACTACCTTGATATTAAAAATGAAATTGAGTTTGCTGAATTCAGTAAAAAATTAGTAGGAAACGGTAGCAACAAAATAAGCAAGCGACCAAAATTGCAGGTTCAGGATTTTATTGATTATGAAATTGGTTTTTCATTCGTGTTTTCAAACAAAGCAATTTTATCATTCGAGCTTTTACCAATTGGCATTCAAACAAAAAAAAATAAAAAAGAGTATAAAAAATTATCGTTAAGCAATCAAGCCAGTCTTGCTTACCTGCAACCGCTTTCCGATGATTTATATTTTTTATTGGAGAAATTAACCACCGATAATTTAAAAAAGCATTTATTGCAAACCAGTCATGGCCAGAGTGTATATAACTATTACAGTGGCATGACTTATCTGGATCCGGCGCAGAAAGAAATTTTAATTGAAAGATATTACGAGGTACTAAAACAATTGTGGAATTACCTGAGTGAGCAACCGAATACATTTATACAATCAGGAGAATACTTTTCAAAAAAAGAATTAACAACCATTTCATTAAGTAAATCTTTTGCAAAAATTTATTTTGAAACAGAAACCAATGAAAAGAATTTTATTATACAACTGAAATTCAAAACAGATGATGCAGGCACACCGGTTGAATTCCGGCCTCCATTCTTTTTTATTACTCATGAACAATTATTTCTGCTCGAAAATTTTGAACAACTGAACCTGATCAGGCAATTTCCTAAAGGGAAATTGATTTTTCCGCTTAAGTATAAAATGGATGCGTACCGGAAAATTATTCTTCCGTTGAAAAAACTTTATGCTGTAACGGATAAAGATCAGGGTGAAATAAAACTGAAGCAAACTGAATTTATTCCCCGCGTAATGCTGAGTGAATTGAACGAAACTTTTCTTATAGTAAAACCAATGTTCGGCTACGGGAAATCTATATTGAGCATTGACGAAGGCGATGACTTTGTGGATTTAGGAGATAAGAAAGGAATTTTGTACGAGCGCGATAAGGAAAAAGAAAAAATATTTTTTGAAGAACTCCGAGTGCTTCATCCGCTTTTTGAAAAACAAAAACAAAACCCGTTTTATTTTTTACCGTCTGATGAGGTGATGAAAAACAGTTGGTTTATAAAAACCATTGCTGCCTTAAAAGAAAAAAATATTCAGGTGCTTGGATTAAAGCAACTGAAAAAATTCAACATCAATCCGAATTTGCCAACCATGGAAATGAAAGCCGGCAATGATCTGGATTGGTTTGACCTGCAGATAGAAATAAAATTCGGCGACCTGATTGCCAATTTGCAGGATGTACAAAAAGCAATTAAGAAAGGCGAAACCATGGTTGCACTCAGTGATGGTTCAATGGGAATAATACCTGAAGACTGGCTCACCAAATTCGGAATGGTAATGAAAATGGGCCATGCAAAATCAGGCAGTCTGAAAATTTCGAAAATGCATTTTACAGTGGTTGATGAATTGCATTCATTTATTAAAGACGATGATTTGCTTCGTGAACTGGCTGAGAAAAAAGAAAAACTCCGCAACATTGAAAACATAAAACCCGAAACAAAAATTGAAAATATAAATGCCACACTTCGACCTTACCAGTTATCAGGTTTCGAATGGATGCAGGTGCTGAATGAATTGGGTTGGGGCGGATGTTTAGCTGATGATATGGGACTTGGAAAAACTTTACAGGTCATTACTTTTCTCAATCACCTGAAAAAATCAAATCCGGATTCAACGCACCTGGTGGTGTGCCCCACTTCATTAATTTATAATTGGGAAAATGAAATACTGAAATTTTGTCCATCGCTTCGTTATCATATTTATTATGGAACAGAACGGGAATTAAATGAAACACACTTCGCCGATTACGATGTAATTATTACTTCGTATGGCATTATGCGAAACGATATAAAGGAGTTAACACAATTTTTATTTCACTACATCATACTCGACGAATCGCAGTACATAAAAAATCCTGACGCACAAATTTCAAAAGCAGTGCAGGTGTTGCGTGCAAAAAATAAACTCATCATGAGTGGTACTCCGGTGCAGAACAACACTTATGATTTATATGCGCAAATGAATTTTTTAAACCCGGGATTACTTGGCAATCGCGAATTTTTCAGAACTGAATTTGCAACTCCCATTGACAAAAACGGTGATAAGGATAAAGTAAACGATTTACGAAAACTTATTTTTCCTTTTATGTTGAGGCGCACAAAAGAACAAGTGGCAACTGATCTTCCGGATAAAACAGAAACTATTTTGTGGTGCGAAATGGCAAGTGAGCAACGGTTGGTGTATGAGCAATATAAAAATTATTACCGCGATAAACTGCTGAGTAAAATTGATGAAGTGGGAATGAAGAATGCCGGCATTTATGTGTTGGAAGGTTTACTGCGCATGCGGCAGATTTGCGACAGCCCTGAGTTGCTGAAAGATGAAGAAGTGGAAACAAAGCAGTCAGTAAAAATTGAAGAACTGTTGCGCGAGTTAAAAGAAAACACAGGCAATCATAAAGTGTTAGTGTTCTCACAATTTACCGAAATGTTAAAATTGATTCGTACTGAATTAGAGAAAGAAAAAATTTCATTTCTGTATTTAGATGGAAGCATTCCGGCTGCCACCAGAAAAAAATGGGTTGATCAGTTTCAAACTGATGATACGGTAAAAATATTTTTGATCAGTTTAAAAGCAGGCGGTGTTGGGCTCAATCTCACTGCTGCTGATTATGTATATCTTGTTGATCCGTGGTGGAATCCGGCTGTGGAAGAGCAGGCGATTGACCGCACGCATCGCATTGGGCAAGCGAATAAAATTTTTGCGTATCGAATGATTTGTAAAGATTCAGTGGAAGAAAAAATTATGAAACTGAAGGAACGGAAGAAAGGAATCAGCACGGAATTGATAAGTGAAGAAAAAGGTTTTGTGAAAAAACTCACACGAGATGATGTAGAATTTTTATTCAGTTAAAAAACAAAATCAAGTGAGAGAAGCAAAAACGAAGGAAGAATTTTTAAAAGTCAGAAGAATCATTCTGAAAATCGGAATGCCGGGGGAAATAAAATTCAATGAGAAATAAAAAACTTAACCGCAGAGGCGCGGAGTCGCAGAGAATACAGAGTTCAAAAACTTTGCGTCTCTGCGCCTCTGCGGTAAATAATTAAAATGAACGAAAGAGTTATCGCCACCAACATCACCAAATCATTCCGCAGCACAAAAGCTTTGGATGCTGTTTCATTCTCGGTGAATGAAGGTGAGTTGTTTGGATTCATTGGTCCTGATGGTGCGGGCAAAAGCACACTCTTTCGCATACTAACTACAGTTATGAATGCAGATAGTGGTGATGCGTTGGTGGATGGTTTTCACCTGAAAGATGAAATAGCCGTTCGTTCGCGCGTTGGATACATGCCCGGAAAATTTTCGTTGTATCCTGATTTATCTGTTCAGGAAAACCTGGAATTTTTTGCAAAAGTTTTCGGAACAACTGTGCAGGAAAATTATTCCATCATCAAAGAAATTTATGTGCGGCTCGAACCATTCAAAGATCGCCGAGCCGGAAAATTGAGTGGAGGAATGAAACAGAAACTTGCATTGTGTTGCGCACTCATTCATAAACCGAGAGTTTTATTTTTAGATGAACCAACTACGGGCGTTGACCCGGTTTCAAGAAGAGAATTCTGGGAAATGCTCGGCAGATTAAAACAAAGCGGACTCACCATTCTGGTTTCCACTCCATACATGGATGAAGCAAGTCGCTGCGATCGCGTGGCATTAATTCAGAAAGGAAAAATTCTGGATATAGATCCGCCGGGTGTCATTACAAAAAAATTTCCATTGCATGTGATTGCAGTGAAATCAGATAACATGCAGAAACTGCGGAAGGATATTTTAAAAGTTGAGGATGCGGAAAGTGTTTATGGCTTCGGTGAATTTCTACACATCGCAATGAAAAAAGAAAATTCATCAACAGAGAAAATTGAATTTTTTTTAAAACAACAAGGTCATCAGCACACCGAAGTGAAAATAATTGAAGCGGGAATTGAAGATTGCTTTATGCACCTGATGGAAAAAAGTTGATTGGTTCATTGGTTGATTGGTTCATTAGTAAATACAGACGCGAAATAAATTTTAAGAGAATATCATAAAGACAAAATCCATTGCCCCCGACTTTAGCCGGGGGATAAGAGAACAAACCCAAACCCAAACACCGGACTTTAGTCCTAACGAAAGAAAATGAAACAGGAAACAGAAAATATTATTGAAGCAATTGATCTCGAAAAAAAATTCGGTTCGTTCACTGCTGTAAATAAAATTTCATTTCAGGTGAAGCGCGGTGAAGTATTTGGTTTTCTCGGAGCGAATGGTGCCGGAAAAACCACAGCTATAAAAATGTTAATCGGTTTGTGGTCGCCGACTTCGGGCAAAGCAACAGTTGCCGGTTATGATTTATTTACTGAAGCAAATCAAATCAGAAAAAACATTGGCTACATGGCACAGCGATTTTCGTTGTACGAAGATTTAACGGTGATTGAAAACATTCAGTTTTACGGCGGCATTTATGGTTTGCGAAAAAATATTTTAAAAGAAAGAGCTGAAGAATTGATTTCAGAATTGGGAATGGAAAGTTTCAGAAAAGAATTAATAAAAAATATTCCGCTTGGTTGGAAACAGAAACTGGCACTGTCGGTTGCCATGATTCACAAACCGAAAATTGTTTTTCTCGATGAACCCACAAGTGGTGTTGACCCTATTACAAGAAGACAATTCTGGGATTTAATTTACAAAGCTGCCGAAAAAGGCACAACTATTTTTGTCACTACACACTACATGGATGAATCAGAATACTGTGATCGGGTAAGCATAATGGTGGACGGAAGAATTGAAGCGTTGGATACTCCTTCGCAATTAAAAAAACAATTCAATGCCGAAAGTATGGATGAAGTTTTTCTGAAGCTCGCGAGACCAACAGGAATACAGATTTGATGATTTGGTAATTTGATGATTTGAAAATGAAAAAAATGGAACACGGATTTAAACTGATGCAACTGATGAACACAGATTTTTTAATCTGTAACTATCCGTTTAATCCGCGTGAATCAGTGTCCTATTGTATTCTACTCGATAGCAAATGAACAGAAGAAGGTTCTTCGGATTTTTACAAAAAGAATTTCGACACATTTTCCGTGATAGAAGAACGATGCTCATTCTGTTCGGAATGCCCATTGTGCAGATTTTGCTTTTTGGTTTTGCCATTACCAACGAAATAAAAAATGTGAATGTGGCGGTGCTTGATAAGGCGCACGATGATGTGTCGCACGATATCACCAACCGGATTCTCTCTTCCGAATATTTTCATCTCTACCAGAATCTGAATTCAGAAAAAGAAATTGAAACCGCATTTCAGAGCGGGAAGGTGAAAGTGGTGGTTGTGTTTGAAAATAACCTGGCGAAAAATATTTACTCAAAAAATATCGGCAACATTCAAATCATCAGCGATGCCACAGATCCGAATACTGCCAATACAATTGTTGCCTACACTCGCGCAATACTGTTGAATTACCAGCAGGATTTAAACAAAGGTTCCAAACCACCTGCCATAATTCAAACTGAAGTGCGCATGTGGTTTAATGAAGAGTTGAAAGGAGTTTATCTTTTTGTTCCGGGTGTAATGACCATCATCATGATGCTGGTGAGCGCAATGATGACCAGCATTTCTCTTGCGCGCGAAAAAGAAACAGGCACATTGGAAGCACTCATGGTTTCTCCACTGAAATCGTGGCAGGTGATTTTAGGAAAAGTAATTCCGTACCTCGTACTTTCATTCAGTATAACACTTGTTACACTTGGGCTTTCCATGTTTGTGTTTCATGTTCCAATTCGTGGAAATATTTTTCTGTTGTTGGGTGAAGTGTTGTTGTTTGTAATCACCGCGCTCTCATTCGGAATATTAATTTCTTCTATTGCTCCGAATCAAATGGCAGCGATGTTGATTTCCATGATGGGATTAATGTTGCCTACCATAATTCTCAGCGGATATATTTTCCCAATTGACAACATGCCGGTTCCGTTACAGGTAATAAGTAATATTATTCCGGCACGCTGGTTCATCAGCATGTTGCGTGATATTATGTTGAAAGGTGCTGGATGGAGTGTGGTTTGGAAAGACACTTGTGTTCTTGCGTTTATGGCGGTTGTGTTTTTGTTTCTTGCTTCGCGCAGATTTAAAATGAAACTGAGATGATTTTATCAATAAAATTTTTTAACCGCAGAGGCGCAAAGTCGCAGAGAATACAAATTTCTAACTCTGCGACTTTGCGC
>CAMDOA010000037.1 GCA_945903305.1 Chitinophaga pinensis | reverse complement strand
AGAAATGTTATCATTTCCAGATATTGTAGTTAATGTTAATAAAGAAGGAATTGTAAATTATATAAGTGATAGTCGAAAAGCAAATAGAGGAGAATTTACACTTGATATGATGAACCCGTGGTTGGAAGTTGCATACTATACTTTTAACGAAGCGGTTATTCCATACAATGCTAAAGATTATCAATTGGCTTACGATAATTTCAGTCGAGTATCAGAAATTTATGGAATTGTAAATATTACTTACAAGCAAAACATCATTGATACATCCGCATCATTTTATGCAGCCAATGCAGCAGTAAAGCTTGGCAAGTTTGAAGAAGCAACAAAAATTTACAATGAACTGGTAACCGTTAAACATTTCGAAGATCCTGAAATCTATTCGAACCTTGCAGATATTGCATTAGCTAAAAAGGATACAACAGGTGCCATAGCAGAATTGGATAAAGGAATTGCAAAATTTCCAAAAGAACAGAACCTCAGAATAAAGCAATTGAATCTTTACCTGTTCAGTCATCGCTTCAACGAAGTAATTGACAAGTTAAAAGCAGCCATTGAAAAAGAACCAACAAGAGGCGATTTGTACCAGGCATTAGGCAGTGCATATGAAAACATTATTGATAAAAGGAAAGTTGAAATGGGATTTTCAAAAGATCAAGTTATTGCTGTTTTTGGTCAACCACATAATGCTACATTAACTAAAATTGCTGGCGGAGGTACCTCTGAATTATTACTTTATAAAGATTTATCTATTAATATAAATGACAAAGGGAAAGTAGATTACATAAGTGATAGCAGAGGAGAATCTAATTATTTGCTTGCTTATAGTGCATATGAAAAGGCAATCACATTAAATCCAAACGATTTTGTAGCTAATTATAGTTTAGGTGCATTGATTTATAACAGAGCAGTTGAAAAAATTAAAGCAATGAATGATTTACCATCAAGCGATCAGAAAGGATATGAAAAACTGAAAGCCGAAGGAGATCAATTATTGCAAAGAAGTTTACCATACTTAGAAAAGGCAAGAACTTTAAATGGAAAGGATATTGAAACACTAAATGCATTGAAAGAATTATATGCCAGATTGAATATGATGGATAAGTTGGAAGAAGTGAAGAAAGCAATTGCAGCATTAGGTCAATAACAAATCAAGAAGGCCCCAGATGTCAATCGGGGCCTTCGTTATATTCTTTAACTTAACATAATATTAATTATAAGACAATAATATTATAATAATCACAGTCTTTATTAAAAAATTAAAACGGATAGCCTATAGCAATATTGAGAATCAGATTGTTTTTGCGCCAATTACTATCAGCAAAATCAATGGAACTGAATAACCATCTTTCACTTTCAGTTAACGCAGGATTTCTTAATGGCATGGCAACATCACCTCTGAAAATAAAATAACTGAAATCCATTCGTAAGCCAACTCCAGCACCAACAGCAATTTCTTTATAAAAACGATTTACATTGAATTCTGCTCCTGTATTTTCTATATTTTTATTTAACAGCCAGATATTTCCGGCATCGCTAAAAATTGCGCCTTTAAAAACCCCGGCTATTTTAAAACGATATTCTAAATTGCCTTCTAACTTTAAATCGCCGGTTTGATTATAAAACCCATTTAACTGATTGGCTACCGATGATCCGGGACCTAAAGATCTCACTCGCCATGCCCGAATATCATTTGGCCCGCCTACGGCAAATTGCCTGATATATGGCAGTACTGATGAATTGGAAAATGGTAAGCCAACACCTGTAAAAAAATGTGCAATAAAATTACTGTGTCTGGTAAAAAGCCAGTAATATTTACAGTCAAATTCTAACCTCAAATAATTACTGTAAGGTATATCAAGTATTAATGATTGCGTGTTGTCTTCAGTACTTTTAAATTTAATTAAGTGTGTTCCATCATTCAACAGCCATAATAATCCGCCTGCTAATTCGAAACCTGTTCGCATAAAAAAGAAATTCTTCAACTTATCAATTACCTGGTTTGAATAAGTAAATGTGTAATTGCAGCCGGTTATTAATTGATCAGAAAAAGTTTGTTTTAATAAGAAATCAGAATTTAACCGGGCACGAAATGAATCGGATAAAATAATGGGGCGCGTATAGGTGAGCGAAATTCCCGGCTGATGCCTTTTTAGTTCTTTAACCGGTTCACGAAAATCATAGGCGAAACTAAAATTCTGATTATAAAGTGAATAAATACCGGTTTGAAATAAAGCGCCTGAAGTAAATGAAATATTGGTGTGCTGCTCGGCATACCTCGATACTTTTTTATGAAGCACCGGAAATAAAATTCTGGGAACTGAGAATTTTATTCCACTGCTTATACTGAATAATAAACTATCAAAATTTGCTACCGGAATTTCGACACCTGCCATAGCGTTTATAGATAACCGTGTCGCATCCTTAGCTAAATTCCGGTTTAAATAAGTTACAGATAACGAGTTTCCGATATTTGTTTCAATGCTTGCGGCTTTTATTTCATTTGAATAATTACTGGCTTTGTTAGGGGTTAATCTGATTATACAATCTAATGAATCGGAGCCGGCAGGTTGATATTGGACGCTGATAAATTTATAGGCGCCCAAATCGGCCAATCGGTTTATTGTAAAATCATTTTTACGCAATGAATAATTTTCGCCAGGTGAAATAAAAATAACCCGAAACAATCTTTTTGGTTTCAGCCAATTTTTATCTGCAGTAAATAGAAGTTTGTTAAACTCTATAGTATCGGCAATAGCAACTTGAGTGTTCATTATAGGATTATAATTTTGATTGATGAACACATTTTTTATTTTATAAATACGCTGCGTTTCTGAGCTGTCGCTTTCATCAATTTTCACCCGCACTTTTGCCGAATAATTAATTATTGGTGTATCTACTTCAAAATAAATTTCATTAGCATTAAACCGATACAATCCTGCTTCAAGCATAAACTTATGTATTCGCTTGCGTTCCTCTTCCATCTTTTTAAAATCAAGCGGAGAACCGATGTTTAAAATTGTTGACTTAGATGCCTGACTGAGCAAAGACGAAATCACTTTGGTTCCAATTACAAATTCAAGAGTATCAATGGTTGTCAAATTCCCGGCATTGACATCATAAAATGCCGTTGCCTTTCGACCGCTTATTTTATAATGACTTGTTACCTGCGCATTTAAATACCCTTTTGTCTTCAGGAAATCCTGCATCAATTGAGCAGAGTAATAAAGCATAATGGAATCAAAAATTACCGGTGCCTCACCAATATTTTTTTGAACCCAATAAATTCTTCCTTTCATTTTTTTTGTTTGAAAAATATTATATATCCATAAATTAAGTTTAAATAGCCCCAAAGTTGTTCTGTTTGGTTTTTGCTTTGCATATTGAAGCAGCGACGATTTTAAAGATAAATTTTCGTCGGTATTCTTTTTTATTTTATTCCAATTTACCTTGTCTTTTAAAATGACAGCATTGCTTTTCAATAAATATTTTCCTTCAGGTATTTTTCGTGTTGATATACAGGATGAAAAAGAAATGAAAATAATTGTCAGAAAAATGATTGCTATACTTGTCTTGTAAATTCGCATGAATGTTTTCAAAATCGCTTGAAAAGTACATTAATTCATTAAGAGTTAAAAAACACCGGACTACTCACCATTGTTTTGTAGCTGAAGGAGAAAAACTGATTAATGAATTAATTCATTCATCGTTGGTAATAGAGAAAATACTTTTTACTGATAAGCTAATTGATAAAGGAATTTTAACAGGAAAAGTTGCCGAAGAACATATAGTGGTACTGGAAGAACACGAGATGAAACGAATTTCGGAATTGCAAAGCCCCTCTCCTGTTATGGCGATTGTTCAAATTCCTGAATACAAAATAGAAATCAGTTTACTTAATTCGGGATTGCATCTGGTACTAGATTCAATTCAGGACCCGGGAAATATGGGAACCATAATCAGAATTGCAGATTGGTTTGGCATTCAAAATATATTTTGTTCTGAATCCTGTGTTGATGCCTATCATCCGAAAGTAGTGCAGGCGAGCATGGGCTCTATTGCCCGAGTTCAAGTATTCGAAAAAAATATTTTAGAAGTTTTATCTGTTAGCACTTTGCCAAAAATTTTAACTGATATCCATAGCGAATCAACAATTTATAATAACCAACTTCCGGGTTATGGAATGATTGTTATTGGTAGTGAAGGACAAGGCGTTTCTGCTGAAGTAAAGAAATTATGCACGCATGCAATTTCAATCCCGAAATTTGGAAAGGCAGAATCATTAAATGCAGCGGTTGCCACCGGCATTATTTGTGCAGCTTTGGCAGAAAAAAATGCCAAACAAAATATTCAGTCGGTGAACTGATTTTATTTTTTAATGTTGAAAATATAAAATAGCCATTGAAAAATTTATTTAATAAAATAGTGTTGTTCCATTTAATTATTGTTCAGGCAGCCTGTGCACAAAAATCGGAATCAAAAAAAACAGAAATGAATCAGATCGAAAATTCAATGACACAGCAATTAAATAATCCGAATGAAAAAACCGATACCGCCACCTTTGGATTGGGCTGCTTTTGGTGCAGCGAAACAATTTTTTTACAAATTGATGGAGTGCAATCTGTTACTTCTGGTTATAGTGGTGGAGAAAAGCCTGATCCAAGCTACAATGAAGTTTGCAGTGGAAGTACAGGTCACGCCGAAGTTGTTCAGATTATTTATGACCCATCAAAAACAAGTTTTGATGATTTGCTAAAAGCTTTTTGGATGGCGCATGACCCAACGACCTTAAACCGGCAAGGTGCCGATGTTGGAACCCAGTATCGGTCAGTTATTTTTTATCATAACGAGTATCAAAAAACCATTGCCGAACATTACAAACAATTGTTAAATAAAAACGAAGAGTTTCAATCTCCGGTAGTAACCGAAATTTCGGTATTCACAGTTTTTTATAAAGCGGAAAATTATCATCAGGATTATTTTAATAAAAACATCAGTGCCCCTTACTGCCAGATGGTGATATCTCCGAAATTAGAAAAGTTTAAAAAAACATTTGAAGGAAAGCTAAAAAAATAATTTGCTTCATTCAGTAATTATATTTCCAATAAAACAATTTTACTTACTTACTGTTATTTTAGTCGCCTCAAAACTAAAAGCGATACATCAAACCTTTGAATTCACTAAACTCAATTTCGCCAATTGATGGCCGATATCAGAAACAAACTCAGCCGTTAAGTAATTATTTCAGCGAGTACGCTTTAATCCGTTACCGAGTATTAGTTGAAGTGGAATATTTTATTGCACTTACTAAAATTCCGTTACCTGCACTTAATGCGTTTGATAAAAACAAAATTGAATTATTACAGAATATTTATAAAAAATTTACACAGGATGATGCAATTGCAATAAAAGAAATTGAAAAGACTACCAACCACGATGTGAAAGCAGTTGAATATTTTTTAAAAAATATTTTTGAACAAAATGAATTAGGTCAATTTAAAGAGTTTATTCATTTTGGATTAACATCACAGGATATAAATAACACAGCAATTCCAATATCAATAAAAGAAGCCAGACAACAAATAATGATTCCGGCTTTGGAAAATATTATTGAACTATTAAAAATTAAAAGCACCGATTGGAATGATGTGGTTATGCTCGCACGAACTCATGGGCAACCTGCCACCCCTACCCTTCTGGGGAAAGAAATATTTGTGTTTGTACAAAGATTACTGGAACAGAAAAAGCAACTGTTGGCAATAAATCACTCAGCCAAATTTGGCGGAGCCACCGGAAATATGAATGCGCATTATGTATCGTATCCGGATATTGACTGGTATAAATGGACAGATAATTTTATCGTTGAAAATCTGGGGTTGCAGCGCTCTTATCCAACAACTCAAATTGAACATTACGATAATCTTGCCGCACAATTTGATGCATGGAAAAGAATTAATACTATTCTGATTGATTTATGTAGAGATTTATGGAGTTATATTTCTATAGATTATTTTAAACAAACCATTAAAAAAGGTGAGGTGGGTTCATCAGCAATGCCACACAAGGTTAATCCAATTGATTTTGAAAATGCCGAAGGAAATTTAGGAATTTCAATTGCGCTGTCGGAGCATTTTGCTGCCAAGCTCCCTATATCAAGATTGCAGCGCGATTTAACAGACAGTACCGTTTTGCGCAATATCGGGGTACCGTTTTCACACACGCTTATTGCATTAAACTCCATTGAAAAGGGTTTAAATAAATTAGTGCTGAACAAAGAAAAAATAGATAGTGATTTAAATAATAACTGGGCGGTTGTAGCCGAGGCTATTCAAACCATATTAAGAAGTGAAATGTATCCGGAGCCGTATGAAAAATTAAAAGAGCTAACAAGAAACGGAGAACAAATTAATCAAACTCAGATTCAGCAATTTATTAATTCTCTTTCTGTAAGTGACCAACTGAAAAATAAATTGCTTGCAATAACTCCATTTAATTATTCAGGAAAATTTTTTCGTTAGTTAAATAATTTATACCTCGAATACTATTGTGAGTAAGAAACAAACGATTCCTGAAAATGTAAAGAAGCAAACAAAATCGGTATTAATAAACGAGCAACCCTGGTTTATAAAATTTGCCATACCCTTAATTGCATTGGTCATTGTTATGGTGTATGGACAAAGTTTATCGTTGGGTTATACTTATTTAGATGATTCAATTTTTATTTTAGATAAAGGAACCGAAAATGAAAAAATAGGTAACATTATAAATGCATTTTTCCAAGGAACATTTGGCGAAAAAGATATTTACTATCGCCCGCTGTTTCGCATTTCATTTATTCTGGAACGACAGTTTCTGTTTTTATTTCCGATTGAATCTTTTGCTGTTATAGCCATAAAGCTGGCGCATTTTATTGAGGTGATTCTTCACATCATTTGTGTTTGCCTGTTATATAAACTTTTGCAAAAATTTTCTATTTCAAAAACAAACGCTTTTTTCTGGAGCCTCGTTTTTGCAGTACACCCCGTTCTGACCATGGCAGTGGTTTGGATACCCGGACGAAATGATTTAATGCTTTCCATTTTTTTGTTTTCATTTTTTATTCATTTTATCGATTACTTAAATACAAATAACCGAAGGCATCTTATCTGGCAATTTGTGTTTTTATTACTGGCATTATTCACTAAAGAAACGGCGGTATTTATTCCGTTTGCTGCGGTTCTTTATTTAATTGTATTTCGAAGAAATAATTTATTCAAAAACAATTTACTGTTCATTTATTCTGTATGGTTGGCTGAATTAGTTGCGTGGTATTTTCTTCGAAACAATATTCTTGATAAAACACATTCATCCATTCCATTAAATGAAACGATTGATACTTTATCAGAAAGAATTCCCGGATTATTACAATACATAGGAAAAATTTATTTGCCTTTTAATCTCACTGTGTATCCGACTATTGCCGATACAACCTATGTATTTGGAATTATTGCGGCACTAATATTAATCGTCTTAGTGTGGCTAAATAAAAACCGAAATATGAAAATGATTTATTTCGGGTTAGGTTGGTTTGTGTTGTTTATTCTGCCATTTTTTTTCGTACCGAAAAAAATTAATGATGCCTTGTATGAACACCGGCTTTATGCTCCACTTTTCGGAATGATACTTATTACTATTGAAGCACTGCCCTCGTTAATAAAAATAGCGGCTTCGTGGTTTAAACAGATAGCTGCTGTTATAATTATTTTATTTTCTGTTATGACATTTCAATATACCCGTCATTTTATGGATGAAATAACTTTTTATTCAAAAGCTGCGGCCGACTCGCCAAGTTCAGCTTATGCCGTTAAAATGCTGGGCATTCGATTGGTTTATAAAGAGCGTGAGGCCGAAGCAATCCCATTGTTTAAAAAAGCTTTTGAGCTTGATACAACTCAGATGTACACGCGTTATTTTTTATCAAAACTGATTTACCTGAAACAAGATTCGCTTGTAAAAGCAAAACAACTGTTATTAGCTGAAATTAAATTAACCCCCACCTTCGCTGAAAATTATTTTGACCTTGCGTTTATTGCTTATAAGGAAAATGATTTTGAGTCGCTGATATTTTACTTGAAAAAAGTTGTTGAAATTCAACCAAAGGACCAAATGGTAAATAATAATTTATTAAAAGCTTATGTAGATACAAGGAATAAAAAGGAAGCAATGAACCAAATAGATTATATGCGATCGAGAGGAATTCAAATTGATGAAGCCATTATAAATCAGGTAAATAAAATAGTTGAATAAATAATCAAATTGCTTATCATGCTGATTTTTTTTCAGTTCATTAATACGCTTTTCATGTTCACAAACTCATAAATTCCCTGTTGGCCAAGTTCGCGGCCATAGCCCGATTTTTTTGTTCCGCCAAATGGTAATCGCTGGTCAGATTTCATTAATGAATTAATATAAACACTTCCGGCTTCAATTTGCCGGGCAATCTGAAATGCTTTCGGTAAATCGGTAGTCCAAACTGAAGCGCCCAATCCAAATCTTGATTCATTTGCAAGCTGAATAGCCTGTTCAATTGTGTTGAAGGAAGTAACGGCCGCCACCGGTCCAAACAACTCTTCATCAAAAGCCGGCATACCGGGTTTCACTTGTGAGAGTATCGTTGGTTCAAAAAATGTTTTTACTCTTTTTCCGCCGCAAATTAATTGTGCACCAAGCGCAATTGATTTATCCATTTGTTCTTCTAATTCAACCGCCAGATCTTCTCTTGCCATAACACCAATCTGTGTTTCTGCCAGCATTGGGTCTCCTGCTTTTAATAGAATAAATTTTGCTTTCAGTTGCTGAATAAATTCTTCCTGAATTTTTTCGGCTACAATAAATCGCTTAGCGGCAATGCAACTCTGACCGGCATTTCCCAACCTCGATTTTACAGCATTAACAATTGCTTTATGAATATCGGCATCATCCAAAACAATAAACGGATCGCTCCCACCTAATTCCAGCACTGTTTTTTTTATTTGCTTTCCTGCTAAAGCAGCAATCATACTTCCTGCTCTTTCACTTCCGGTAACTGATATGGCTTTCACAATCGGATTTGAAATTACTTCCGCTACTTTATCTGATTCAATGAGTAAAGTTTGAAATACATTTTCAGGAAATCTACAATCGTGAATTAGTGATTCAATTTTCATTGCACATTGTGGAACATTAGAGGCATGTTTTAACAAACACACATTGCCGGCCATTAATGCAGGCACTGCAAACCGAAGCACTTGCCAGTACGGAAAATTCCAGGGCATAACCGACAACACAACACCCATTGGCTCGTAAATGATAAAACTTTTTTCCGCATCGGTTTCTATTTGTTTATCTGATAAAAATACTTCGGCATTTTCTGCATAGTACTTACACATACGAGCGCACTTCTCAATTTCTAAAAATGCTTCTGTAAGCAGTTTTCCCATTTCAAGTGTAATAAGTTTCGCGTGTTGTTCCTTATTGCGGAATAATTCAGCAGATAAATTCATCATCATATTTTTTCTATCTGCAAACGGAATTTTCTTCCACACATGAAATGCGACATCTGCATTCAAAATTTTTTCCGTAATTTCTTTAGAAGAAATCGCAGTGTACACTTTTAATAATTCGCCGGAAAATGGATTGATTGAGGCTATCATAATTTCAGAATAAATTTTACTCAGCAAACTTCACTTAAAATTTACGAAAGAAGAAACCGGAACCGTTGTAAATATTAAACCGGCTCAATTAAATAACAGAACATTTGAATAATTGAACAAGTGAAGATTTGAATAATTGAACAACTTAACCAATGAACGAATAAACTAATGAGCCATATCAAACATTAAACAGAAAGTGCATAACATCACCATCCTTCACCAGATACTCTTTTCCTTCCACTCTTAATCTGCCGGCGGTTCGGCAAGCAGCCTCGGAACCATATTTTATAAAATCATCGTAGGCTATTACTTCGGCACGAATAAAACCTTTTTCAAAATCGCTGTGAATAACTCCTGCTGCTTTAGGTCCAGTATCGCCTATGTGAATGGTCCATGCACGAACTTCTTGCACACCAGCAGTAAAGTAAGTAGCAAGGTTTAATAATTTATAAGCTGAGTGAATTAGTTTATTTACACCGGGTTCGTTCAGTCCCATGTCGCTCAGAAATGCTTTGCGGTCATCGGGACTTTCTAATATCGCTATCTCTGCTTCTATGTTTGCCGAAATAATAATTACCTGTGCATTTTCATCCTTCACAGCATTCATCAACGCTTGTGTGTGTTTGTTGCCAGTGAGCACACTGGCTTCATCTACATTGCACACATATAACACAGGCTTATCTGTAAGCAGAAATGCATCGGCTGCAATTTTCTTTTCTTCATCGGCCACCGGCACACTTCGCGCACTCTTACCTTCCTGTAAATGTTTCAGGTAAATCTCCAGCACTTCCAATCCACGCTTGCCTTCGCGATCACCATTTTTCAATTGCTTTTTTTCCTTTGCAATTTTTTTCTCTATTGCTTCCAGATCTTTCAATTGTAATTCGGTATCAATAATTTCTTTATCGCGAACCGGATTTACTGATCCGTCAACATGAATAACATTGTCATCATCAAAGCATCTAACTACATGAATTATTGCATCGGTACTTCTGATGTTTCCAAGAAACTGATTTCCCAATCCTTCGCCCTTGCTTGCGCCTTTTACCAGCCCGGCAATATCAACAATCTCTACTACCGTAGGAACAATTTTATTCGGATTAACCAGTTTTGCCAATTCATTTAACCGCTCATCAGGAACTGTAATAACTCCAATATTTGGTTCGATAGTGCAGAACGGAAAATTTGCCGCCTGGGCTTTTGCATTACTTAAAGCATTAAACAAAGTTGATTTTCCAACATTGGGTAAGCCGACTATTCCGCATTGTAAAGCCATTTCTGATTATTTATTTTTAAAATTATTTAGGGAAAGGGCGCAAATGTAATTGCCTATTTTAAAAAGAATAAAATTTTAATAATATGGTTGAAAACCAAGCTAAATTGCTATCTATTTTAATAATGATTTGAGCAGAGATCATCAATCAACCAAAATATTTTCAACAAAAAAAATTGCTGCATATAAAACTGGCTATCAAATTAATTTATCAGAAAAATATTAACTGAATACTTTTTTAATAGTCTGATAATCGAGATAGTAAATCATCTTCAAGGCAATAGTATTTCCGGAAGGAAGTTTTAATGTGTTCTGAAAATTATCAAAATACTTATGAGTGATTTGCTGGTCTTCATTTAATGAATTCACTTTCCATATTAAGTTTAAAAAACTGCCGGGTGCAAACTGCCAGGCATATACTACATCCACATTCCATGCATTGAAATTGATATCATAATTGCCTGTGAAATTTGATTCAGTCACATTGCCATTCTCTTCCAGATTATAAAACTGCCAGTACCTGACTTCGGTCCAGTAATGCCGTGCATGAGCTGATAAATTCATGTGCGGTGTGAATAGCAACTGCATATAAAAATCATTTGATACGGTACGCGAATCCCTTCTTCCCATAATTACCATGTCAGTTGAATCTATATAAGAAACAAAACCCCAGTTGCTGTGATCGAAAGTATAGTTACAATTGATTCCAACATTTAACCAATTAGTTACCTGCCATTGCGGACTTATTCCTGCGCCTACTAATGGGTCTTTGGGTTGTGGCGATTCGGCCCACTCAACTGAAGCCGTCAATGTAAATGGTTTGCGATAGTCAGTAGTGATGCTTTGATTGATGTAAACCCAGGGTGCATGAAAGAATTTTTTTCCTTCCACCCGTGGTTCGTAATAATCATAGTACCAGAAAGGTTTTGATTGAATGTAGGTAGAGAATGACCAGAATTTTTTGGTGGTGAATTCGACTCCGGTATTAATATTAAAATCATAATAATCGCCGGTTGAGTATTTGTTGCTGTAATTATTTCCCCAGTACCAGTTCCAGTTTAAAATGCTGCCGTGCTGCTCGGTTTCAACATATTTTATTCCTACAAAGTGTTGCATCAAATCAGTTTGTCCGTTAATGCCTAAATCATTGGAATAATAAAATGGTGTTACTCCATGTTCAGAAATATCGAAACGGAATTTTCCGCTCACTTTTGAAAACATTAAAAAATAAACTCCACCGCGCGAAAGCGAATCATTTATTGCTTCATCAAATAGCTGCGAATACTTTGTTCGGCCATAAAGCGCATAATTATTTTTTTTATCACGAATGGTAAAATCAACTGCGCTCACATTCGCATCTCTGTCGCTTGCCTGCCTGATTACATCGGTATTGATAAAACTTATTTCAGAATTATTTTTTAAAGTTTGATTGAACACCAGAACATTGTAATTAGTAAGTACTCCTGTTTGAATTTCTCTTTTTGTTCCGTCATTTACATTTTCAATCTCGGCAAATGTTGGAGCTTGCACTGCATTCAACATGCCGATACCTAAACCTGTTTTTGTGCGGCCCGAAATTTTTGTGGCATTATATAATTGCGCTTGTGTTGGATTGGATATTATTTTTTCTCCATCCTGTAATTCAAAATATGGTTGATAAAAATTTTCGGGCATCCCTCCTATTCTTCTCGAATAAAAAATTTCGCCAATCTGAAATAGGTCTGTTCCTTCGGTAAAGAATGGTCGCTTCTCATCGTATTGAATTTCGAATGGTGAAAGATTCAGTACAGTATTATCTGATTGCACTTGACCGAAATCAGGAATTAAAGTAGCATCAAGAGTAAAACTTTCGTTGATGCCCAATTTTAAATCCATGCCCCCATTGTAGCTGTACGAATTATTGTATTCCGTTGGATTTAAGCTGATTGGAGCGCGGTCAAAGTATCCGGCAATGTATGGAGTAAGTGAAAGGCGAAACGGCGGATGAATGTTTTCAATTCCTTTTAACAATCCCCACTGCGAAACAATACCTGATTGCTTTGGGTCAACCGGATTCCAAATAACAAACTCACCACTGCGCTTAATGTATCGGTTAAACTGCAAGCCCCACTCCTGCACCGGTTTGTTCGGAAAACGAATAGCCGAGTACGGAACTTTTATTTCAACGCTCCATCCATCAATATCAATTTTTGTTTTTGAATCCCACACAGCATCCCAACTTTCATCGAGGTCATCATTTTTTATGCGCTCATCGGTTTGCACATTGGCTGCTGATACCCGGAATCGATAGGCACTTTGACCATCAAGATAAGTATCAAAACCTGCGAGAAAATAATCCTGATCCATTCCCTGATCGCGAAGGGATAAACTTCTTCCGATTTTTTGCGGATCATCATCAAACATTTTTGCGCTGATGTAAATAGCATCATCATCGTAAATAACTTTTACTTCCGTTTTATAAGTTGGTTGTTTTCCAAACTGAGGTAAGTAGGTAATAAAGTCGCTTACAGCATTACTTTTTTTCCAACAGTCATCATCCAAGTTGCCATCAATTTTAGGAACTGTTTCAGTATGAACGGTTGAATACGATTTTTTATCAATTGCATATACCGATTGGATATTGAACAACGCAGCTGTCCCGGTCATTAAAAAAAACAGAATGAAAAAGTAAAATTTATTCATGCGCGTAAAGCGATTTCTTATTATAAAAAGTTACAATAAAAACAAAACTAAAAAGGCAAGTTTAATCAGTCGATTAATTTATGAAGAATATAAAATATAATTGCCGCAAGTGCCGCTGAAACTGGAATAGTTAGTACCCATGCCCATATTAATTGAAGTGTAACTCCCCAACGAACAGCCGAAATTCTTTTTGTTAATCCAACACCCACAATAGACCCTGTAATAGTATGTGTGGTAGAAACAGGAATTTTGAAATGTTGTGTTCCGAATAAAGTGATGGCGCCTGCAGTTTCAGCAGCGAACCCTTCGAATGGTGAGAGCTTGGTGATTTTTTGACCCATGGTTTTTACTATCCGCCATCCACCGGATAAAGTTCCTAATGCAATTACGCTGTAGCAAGCCAATGGAACCCAACCGGGTATATGCTTGGTATCTTCAATTAAACCTTGCGACATCATGGCTGCTGCAATAATTCCCATTACTTTTTGTGCATCGTTACCCCCATGACCAAGGCTGTATGCGGCTGAAGAAACCAATTGCAACCGTCGAAATCTTTTATCTACCTTACTTGGATTGGAATGTTTAACAACATGAAGTGTAATCACAGAAATCACATAACTCAATATCATTCCAACCACCGGTGCAAGTACTATGAAATAAATAGTAGGCATTACTTTGGAATATTCAATACAACCAAAACTTCCTGCGGCTGCAATACCGGCGCCAGCAAATCCGCCGATTAGTGTATGTGATGATGAAGAGGGAATTCCTTTCCACCAGGTAAATAAATTCCAAATGATGGCCGCTAATAATCCTGCACAAACAACTGTGAGTGTTACAAATTCAGGTTTCACAGTTTTGGATACTGTGTCGGCAACTTTCAATTCAAAAATCCAGTAAGCAATAAAGTTGAACATGGCCGCCCATAATACTGCGGCTAATGGTGAAAGTACTTTAGTTGAAACTACAGTGGCAATAGAATTAGCCGCATCGTGAAATCCATTGATGAAATCAAAAATTAAAGCGAGAATGATTACGATGATAAGAAAAGTCATGAATGATTTTTATATACAGTGAAAAAATTCATTAAGCCATTTTCACCACAATGGATTCAATAACATTGGCAGCATCTTCACACATATCAGTTGCGGTTTCCAATGCTGATAATACTTCCTTCATTTTTATCAGTTCAATGGCATTGGTTTCGTTCTCGAATAGTCCTGCAACTGCACGATCAAAAACATCGTCGGCGTGATTTTCAATACTGTTTACCCGAACCAGCGCTACCGTTATATCGCGCATGTTTCCCATGTTGCGCAATTCAAAAATAGCAAGTCGCAGTTCTGATGTTTGTTGTTGCAGTAATTCAGCAAGCTTAATTAAATCAGGAGTAAAAACTTCAATCTTGTATAATTCAATTCGCTTGGCAGAACCATGAATGTAATCGAGCACATCATCAATGGCGCTTACTAACCTATGAATATCTTCTCTATCGAAAGGGGTAATAAAATTTCTTGAAAGTTCCTGGAATATTTCGTGGGTGATTTCATCACCGTTGTGTTCAATATTTTCGATGGTGCGAATGAGTTTACTTCTTTCTTCTTTATCATTCGTGCACATCAACTGATAAATTAACTGCCCCCCTATTTCTAAATTAGAAGCAGCCCGTTCGAACAATGGAAAAAACTTACGATCTGTTGGTACAAAGTATTTCAGAAAATCAAAATTCATGAACTGTTTTTTTTGTGGGTCTAAAGAAAAGGAAAATTAAAGCTGAACAAAGATGTTATTTAATAAATTTTAATCAGCCGCGATGGGTCGGAAACATGTTCCATAAATTTTTAAAAGCATCTTTATGAATAATGAAATCAACGATTTTTAATTTCAAATAATCTTCGTGAAAATAATAGTACCCGAAACTTTCATTGTCATCGCCCACATTGCGCGAACCCGAACCAGAGTCTTTCACGAGGAACCAATCCTTGCCATCCTTATTCATATAGCCAACCAGATGCATTCCATGATCATCAGTAGTGGTTTGATTGTTGAACCTGAACTGCCGTGCATTTTCATCAATAAAATCTGACGGGCAATCAAACGATGGCACCATGCATACATTATTCATATTAAAACCCGGCTCGCTTACATCGCCACCAATGCCAATGCTGTATCCGGCTCTGATTCCTCTTTTTACTATGGCCATAAAAGTATCAAGCGGCACATTGTAATAAGTGCTATCGTGCCACCAATTGTCGGGCACTTTGTATTCCATTTGTGTATAGTATGGTTTTTCCTTTAACGAAATCACATCTACATAATCACTCATGTTTAATTTACAAACCTGCGTGAGAAAATCTTTTGGGCTATACACTTTTTTCATCCAGGTAACACTCGATGGTGGGGTTCCGATGTAGTGATTCAATATTGATTTAATGGTGCCGGTTATTTCTTCTTCATTCCACGCATTGGCTTCCTTTACACTTGCTAAGTAGGTTTTCATTTCAGTCATCATGCCGGTGTGATTATAAATTTTCACATCGCCGGTATATCCCGGAAAATCTTCGTACGGCACGCAACCATATTGCTGATAAATTCTTTTCACCGCATTGCATTCGCTTCCTTCATCAAACAAACTTTGACCGCGGGTGTTTACAAATCCTTTAGCTTTATCTACATATTCCCAATAAACGGTAAACAATTGCGAGAGCGAAATGTTTTGATTGGTAATGCGGTTGATTTCTGTTTCATAATAAGAAGTAGTTGCAAAACTCCAGCAAGTACCGGTGTTTCCCTGTGAGATGGGCGTGTTACGAAATACAGAAGTGAATTGAGCCGGAGAAGTAGGTACATCCATTCCGATTACATCCATTTTAAAATACTGCTGTGTTTTTGGCGGCGTTTTTTTCTCAGTGTTATCACTGATGCCACGCATAATTGTGTTTTGATAATAGCCCGCCTTGTACTCTTTGTAAATTGCTTTATCGTGTCGGTTTTGCGCAGAGGAATTAAAAGTGAAAAATGAAAATTGAAAAACGGAAACGGAGAGGAGTGAGAAAAGAAATTTGTTCATGAATTATTTTTTGTAATGGCGAATGTAAAAACAGACTTGGAATGCTGTTGAAATAAAAATTAAATTGAAAAATTAATTCTTGTAAAACTGATAAGTATAAACCGAAGTATCATTTTGTGTCCGGGTAAGTTTCCCGCCTCGGTTCGTGTCCCCACGAACTGAAACCTATAAACAACCCTGAATTGCTAAAGACATACAGCGTAAATAAATCAAATAAAGCTTTTGAGTTCTGGCAACGCTAACCATTGTCGGTTCATTTATATACATTAGAAGTTATGAATCAAAAAACAGAATACATTGACAACAATCCTTTAAATGAAAAATGGAATTTGGCAACGGCACAGGAAGAATACAGATATTCGTCGGCACAGTTCTACCTTAAGGGGCGCGATGAGTTTAATTTCCTTACACACATTGGAGAAGCATGGTAGCGATAAAATTTCGGTTCGTGGGGACACGAACCGAGGCGGATGTATTTTAAATAAATAAAATCCTCCCCTTAATTATCAATATTTATACTTAATACAGGAACTGATGATTCAGTTACAATATTTCGTGCGGCGCTATGAATAATCATTTCGGCAATTGCATTTTCCTGCTCGGTTACAATAAAAATTAAATCGGCCTTTACTTTTTCAGAATAAGAAATAACCGACTCTGAAATCCGTTGATGCCGAATCATTTTTGATACATACTCAATTCCGTTTTTATCCAATAACTGTTCAATTTCTTCCACCTGTTCTTTTAAATCTTTAATTTGAATAACTAACTCATCAAAGAAAGCGGTTAACGCAAGTATGTGAATTTTTGCACCGAATGCTTTGGCCCATTCCATTGCCAATCCTACTTTTTTCATAGTTTCCTTGCTGTTGTCTATTGGAAGCACAATGTTTTTAAAGTCAATTTTTTTTGATACTTCTTTAATGGTAATAATTGGACAAGGAGCATTATTCACCACGCGATACGCAGTAGAGCCCAATAAAAATTTTCCGACATTGCGAATACCGCTGCTGCCATGCGTTCCCATCACAATCATATCCGCTTTAATTTCTGAAGCAACTTCTTCAATTCGCTCATGAATTTTTCCGGAAACAACTTTTGTTTTTAAAATTACACCAATCAGGTTTTTATCTTTTGCTTTTATCTCGCTTATTTTTTCATTGATGCCTCTTTCCATCAGGTCGGCAATATTAAAGGCCGAATTTTTTGGTAATTCAGGTGCATCATATACATGTAGTAAAGTAATTTCAGCACCGGTTGTTTTTGCAATTCCGGCAGCATAACCCAACGCATGAAGTGAAATGGTAGAGAAATCAATGGGTACTAATAATTTTTTTAATGGCAATTTCATTTGAAAGTGATTTTATTTGAGGTTGCGAAAATAATGCATAACAAATGAAGCCGATAGCTGAATCAGAACTCATATTAAATTCCGACAGAAGTGTATATCATTTAAAACTGGCTGAAGGCGAAATTGCCGATACCATTATTACAGTCGGCGATCCGGAACGGGTAAAGGAAGTATCGAAACACTTTGATACAATTGAAGTGAAAAAACAAAACCGCGAATTTGTAACGCACACCGGAAGAATCGGAAAAAAAAGGATTACAGTAATATCCACAGGAATAGGCCCTGATAATATTGATATTGTGTTTACCGAATTGGATGCCTTAGTAAATGTTGATTTGAAAACGCGACTAATACAAAAAGAAAAAAAAACCTTGCAGTTTATTCGAGTAGGAACTTCAGGTGCTTTGCAGGCAGATATTGCTGTGGATAGCTTTATTGCCACTTCGCATAGTTTGAGTTTAGATAATCTGCTGCATTTCTACCAGCCCAATCTTTCGAAAAATGAAAAAAATATTGCCAGTGAATTTTCTAAGCAAGTGCTTCCTGATGATTCTTCTATTCATCCGATGGCTATTTCGGCGAGCAATAAATTATTAAAACTATTTACCGGAGCATTTCCCCATCAAACAAGCCCGAAACTGAGAACCGGCATTACAGTCACATGCCCCGGTTTTTATGGACCGCAGGGAAGAGTGGTGCGCAACAAATTGGCTTATCCAAACCTCATTAATAATCTGAGTGCATTTCAGATGAAAAAATTGCAGGTAACTAATTTCGAAATGGAAACATCAGCAATATATGGGTTGTCGCGTTTGATGGGTCATGAAGCTATATCGCTCAGTGCCATAGTTGCCAATCGGGTGTTAAAACAATTTAGTAAGAATGGTAATAAAGCGGTGAATAATTTAATTCAATTAACCTTGAATAAATTGGTTGCCATTTAGATTTCAGGCAAAAAAAATCCCCGATGTAAAACACATCGGGGATTTAATAACTATTTTACTGAAAATTAATTACAGGTTTCGCAATATTGCTTTTTTATTAATGGGTTATCCATAATTTGAAAACTCAGTTTTGGGTTACCGAATAATTCGCAATAACGGATTTTGTTTTTTGATGCCACTTTGGCCATTGCTACTCTGAAACTGCGCGAAAAAATCTGGTCGGGATAATGAGATGCAATACTGATATAGGTAAATAACAATTGCTCATCAGGATTTTCATCAGTAATATAGGGAGTCAGTAATTTCATTGCGTAGGCAAGATCATTATGATTGACAAAAATGTAGGCGAGCTTTAATGAGTTTTGCCAGTTAGATTCTTCGAGATTAAAAATCTTTTTAATACGATCCATACTTGCCTGCAAGGTTGGATTTAAAACTCCGGCATCAAGTGTATCCACTTTTTCAATTACTTTAAATTGCCATTCTAAATTGAGTGCATCATTCATGCGCTGCGGAATTACTCCGTTATATAATCCGTTTACAGTTGCCTGTGTAGTGGTTATTTCTTTGTTATTGACAATGGCTCCGGTTTTAACAAACGACATAGTTTTATTCCAGGCAACATAATCATTGCCCGACATGGTTTTATACATTTCATCCAACTTAGCCACCAGTTCGGTATGAATTGAATCTTCATGATTCACTCTGGCATCAATATACATTTTATTAATATTCAGATTTGCATAAGGTGGTTCCTGTTTCAACTCCACTTCAAGAAAGGGTTGTGCATCATATTTTCCTTCCACAATTTTCTGCACGATGTATCTCGAAATTCTTTTGGCTTGTTCCACATCTTTTTTCTCCAATGCTTTTTTATAACTGTTGTAAACATATTTCTGCTCGTTTTTACCTTTCAGATCAAAAGTTACTTTCATTGTTATACTGGCAAATCTTTCCTTGGCAAGTATGGGTTCAAGTTTTGTTAGCATTTCTCCTTTTAATAATCCTTTCACTTCTTCCTTGGTCATGGCTGCCAGGTTTTTATACTCAGTTTTTTTCACCGAGTCTTTAAACATTTCCCACGAATCGCTGGTAGTAATGTTGTAGGTTACTTCTTTCTTCTGATATTTTCCTAATGCATCCACAATACTTTTGGCTCTTGATTGCTGCAACTTTGCATTCAATAATGAATCGCCTTCCAATGAAGAGTGTGCATCAATCGTTATATCGCTGACAATAAAATCAGGTTGATTCAAAGCTTTTAAAAACCCTTCAATGTCCTTGGTATCATAAGTAGCTTTTCCTTGTTCAAAGTAAATGACAAACTCTAATTCCTGATTTTCGCTTTTCGGCTGGTATCGTTTCGGATCATTCATGGTTAAGGTATCCGGGTACAAAGTGAGCGGAATGAGCGCATCAGAACCTCCGTCTTCCAGATAGCTTCGGGTAATTGTTTTACATGCAACCTGATCAACTATGTAAATGATATTCATTTCATAAGAAATGGTATTTAATGTGCTTACATACTTTGATGGAATTTTTGCGATGGCTCCCTTATAAGTATTATTTTTTTTATCGAGAACATTATTCTCATTTACTTTAATTAATTTTTTCTGGTACATGGGTTTTAACATATACCCTTTTGATGAAAGATTATGATCGGTAATATTTTCATTTGAGCATGGATATGCTTCTTTCAAAACAAAGTCAATGGCAATTCCATCTTTTGGATTGCGGAAATATTTTTTAAACTTTTTAAAGTTGGGATATTCAAGATATACCTTTCCGTTTTCAACTTTAATATTATTGAGCAACTCATCAATATCAGGGAACTTATCGCACTGCTTACAAATTTTTTCGTCGAATACATACAATCCTCGTCTGCTTTTGCTGTACGGAATGGGTAATGTTTTACGGAATTTAATGCCATTGTTGAATGCATCAACACCCCCGAATACAACAGTTACATATACTTTTTTGTTTTCCTCATTATAAAAACTTCCGATTCCGCAATAATAGTATTTCGGGTTTTTCAATATTTCTTCAAATTTTTTTCCTTTGGCAATTTTATCTACCGCATCAGAACTCACCTGCATGTAGGTGTACATCGTTTTTGCTTTACCTCCGGGAATATCCACTGATACTTCTTTAACCTTGTTAGTTCCTTTATATTTTTTATTCAAATCTCCGGCAAAGCCTTCTTCAATCGTCACTTTTTTGGCTGTAGAATATCGCTCCGCCAAGTTCATAGCTGTAAGTGTGAGCACATCATTAATTATCATGCTGTCAACTCCTGCTTTCCATCTTACCGCATTCATTCCGCCAAGCAGTTGTTCAGCCAAGGCTTCATTGCTATAACTTGATGGGTCAATTTCCTGCGCTCTTAATTGGAAGGTAATACTTGCAAATGCAAGCAATAAAAAAAATCTTTTCACTAACATGTATGTTTATTTAAATTGATTAAAAAATTCCGCCACGATTTTAGAAAAACTATTCTACATTAAATCGATTCTTTTTGATTTGTTAACAAATATTTTGTTTTAGGTAAATTGGTTAACCCTTATCGTTTACCGAAAAAATAATTCCGGTAAGCAATTTCAGTTTTCAATATGCATATTTGACCGCCGATGATCAATCTTTTTTATTCGATATTATTTAATACTGTACTGGGCATAATATTAAAATTGTTCGAAAAATTTAAACTCGATTTATTTCAAGCCATCGTTTTTAATTATATCTCGTGTGTACTAACCGGTATAATAGTTCAACAATCAATTCCAGACTATTCAGATTATGCAGGAGAGAGTTGGTTTATATTTGCCTTAATTCTGGGTGGAAGTTTCATTTTCTTTTTCAATGTAATGGGATATATAGTTAAGAAAATGGGAATTACAGTTATGTCCGTATCTAATAAACTATCGCTGGTAATTCCGGTAACTGTTGCCTTTTTTATTTTCAGTGAGGAAATTACTTTTTTAAAAATTGCCGGAATATTTATGGCACTGATTGCGGTTGTTTTCACTTCGTTAAAAAAAGAAAACGACAAACAAGCTTTTAACTGGAAACTAATGTTTTGGCCATTGCTTCTGTTTATCGGCAGCGGAATGAACGATTCCATTGTAAAATATGCACAGGCCTTTCATTTACAAGATGTGGATAATGCTCCGTTTAACATTACAATCTTTTCTGCATCAGCCCTTTTCGGAGCAATCATACTTTTAACTTTACTAATTCGAAAAAAAACTACATTGCATTTAAGCAGCATCATAGGTGGACTATTGTTGGGAGTACCGAATTATTTCAGCATGCACTTTTTTATTAAAGCTTTATCGATTCCGGGATACGGCGGAGCGATAATAATTCCGGTAAACAACATTGCAGTGGTTGCCGTTTCGGCCATTTGCGCTTATTTAATTTTTAAAGAATCACTTTCAAAAATAAATGTAGCCGGAATTTTATTAGCTGTTTTTGCCATTCTGTTAATCTCTTCGGCTGTATAATTTAGTTTGCCCGATACTTCGGATGTAAACCGAAAACGACCTTTCATTTTCGCAGATTTTTATGAAAACAATATTTTAGATTAAAAATTTCAATCGATTAGTTTTCCTGTTTTTGACAATTTATGAAGATATAACAATCATTCTGTTTTTACCTATTTTAAAAATTCAATATATTATTTGACTATGTAAAATGAGTTTATATAATAAAAATCATTCTTCACTATTTTAATTATGTAAAATCCGGATACCCATTCAGCCAGTGAAATTTCATTTTCATTTTTATCTGAAAAATTGAGTATTGAAGTGCTTATTTTTTGACCTATATAATTATATATCTCCACTTTGCATTCACTATTAAGAGATTCAGAATAAACAGTAAGAAAATCATTTGCAGGATTTGGAAAAACACTTATTCCTTTCGAATTGCAGAACAAATTATTCAAAACAGCAGGCACAAAAACTGAAGCCATATCAATAAAATTTATTGAAGTATCAGTACTTGAATTATCATAATAAATGGCGGTAAGTGCAACGGATAACGACGACTGACAATTGTTTGAATCAGTAACCGTAACACTATAGTCGCCGGCAGTGATGTTATGTAAATCCTGATTGGTACTTCCGTTATTCCATAAATAAGTATATGGGAATGCTCCGCCCGTTGCAAATAAATTTATGTGTCCGTTTGCATTTGAGTAATCAGGATTAATATGATTTTCACTCAAAACCGGCGAAGCAAAATTTCCGAGATAAATTCCTAAATCCGTACTGCTTCCATTGGCATCAGTAATAGTTACATAGTACGACCCGGCCATAATATTTGTCAGATTATTGTTTGTGCTTCCATTATTCCATATAAAATTAAAAGGAGCACCACCATTTTCCATTATCAGATTAATTGATCCATTAATTAATCCGCAGGTGGAGTTTGTTTTTGAAATTGTGACAACAAGATCAGGATAAGTATAAAGCGGGTTAGCTAAATAACAATCAAATGAAAGCAGTTGAACTGTATCGTTTAACGCCAATCGTAAACTATCCAGTTTTAAACGATAGCTTAATAAGGTATCGCGGTAAATAAAATGTTTTACCAGATTAATTTTTTGTAATGAGTCAGTTACTAAATCAAACAATTCTTCTGTTGTATCGATACAATAATATCGGGTATATTGAAAATAATTATCTCTGTATGATCTGAGAGAAGCTGCACTGTCAGAAACTTGCGGAAGTTGCTCATATAAAAAAGCATGTCGGATAAATTGATTGGTCAGTATATTGTTTAATGATGTTCCATCCATATTAAAAGTATCGTTAATTCCTGCAGCTTCAAGAATTGTTGGAGCAATATCAATATTTAATGCAATACTGCTGTCAACAATAGTTCCTGGTAGAAACCATTGAGGATAACGGATATATAACGGCAGTTTTATACATTCAGTGTAAGGCATTTTTTTTCCTCGTAGCCGGTGCTCACCAAATAAATATCCATTGTCGGTGGTGAATACAATCATTGTATTCTCAAGCAAATCATTTGCCTGTAAACTATCCAATACCTTACCTATCGATGTTTCAACCCCCTTCATTAATTCATAATAATTTTTTATTGTGTTTTGATAATTTATAGAAGAATAAATGGTGTTTGTTGAATTATATAAAAAGGAAGGAAAATTATTATTAAAAAATCCCCAGTTCAAGGGCAGATTAAAATTTAAATTATCATAGAGCGAATCAAACTGAGGTTGTGGTATGTATGGATAATGCGGCGCATTAAAACTCAGCAAACAAAAAAACGGAGTATCAATTCGGCTGATAAGTTGTAACGCACTGTCAGTAATAAAATCGGTTACATGGCCTTGAACATCCAGTGTTGTGTCGAAATAAACCGCGGTGTCATTATAATAATCAGTTCCATTTGGCATCCAAAGCCAGTAATCAAATTCGGGTTTGTGCGTACTGTTTCCAAGCATCCACTTGCCGATCATGGCGGTGAAATAACCATAGTTGTGCAGAATCTTAGGAATAGTAATTAATGAATCACCTAGATAATTTTCGTTATTCATGGCTCCTGTTCGGTGTCCGTAATTTCCTGTGAGCAACGAAGTTCTGCCCGGCACACATAATGAATTAGTAGAAAAGCAATTAAAAATTGCGCCTTCGTTTCCAATTCTGTTTATGTTGGGTGTATGCACAAAGGTATCGGCGCTATATTTTTCAATCATTTTATAACTCATATCATCAGTTAAAACAATTAAAATATTTGGGCGCGGTTGCGCAGGCTGCGCATTAACATTCGGTTGCATAATAAACAAAATAAAAACCGAACAAACAGCTAATCTGAATATTGTTTTTAAATTTTTAAAAAATTTCAACTGATATTTTTTTTATCAATAAGATGTGTCAAAGTTAACTAATCTTTATTGGTGTAGTTTGTTAATTAATTTTATTTTCATTTTACGCTCAATCAGCATAACATTACAGAATGCCTCTGTTAAGTAATATTATTAAAAAAACCGGCAAACTATTTTTTGCAGTGCTGATTCTCAAAATGGTTTATTCATTTAAAATTAATGAAGTACCAGAAGAAATGATGTTTATTAAAGGAGGAAAATTTTTGATGGGAAATAATTACGGATTAGAAAATGAACAACCAATACATAAAGTAAGCCTGCCTGACTTTTATATGGATGAGCATCTGGTCACTGTTAAACAATTTGCACAATTTGTAAATTCTACAGGTTATAAAACCGATGCGGAAAAATTTGGCGATGCCGCAATATTTAATTTTACAATTAATAAATGGGAATTAATTGATAGCGCCGATTGGCAATTTCCATTAGGCAGATTTTTTAATCATGCTCCTGATGATCATCCTGTAACTCAGGTTAGTTGGCAGGATGCAAAAGAATACTGCAAGTGGGCTAATAAAAGATTACCAACCGAAGCAGAATGGGAATATGCAGCAAGACAAGGTAATAATACAGCAAATAAATATAGCTGGGGAAACGCTTTAACAGTAAATGAAAAATTTAAAGCCAATGTTTGGCAGGGCTCGTTTCCAAAAAATAATACTGTGGCCGATGGATTTTATTTTACATCGCCGGTTGGTTATTTTGGAAAAACGAAAAATGGGTTGTCAGATATGGGAGGTAATGTTTGGCAATGGTGCAACGATAGTTTTAGTATTTACTCTGCTGATTCTATTGCCGATGAGTTTACTAAAGTTTTAAGAGGCGGATCTTTTTTATGCGACTCAACTATTTGTCATGGATACAGAGTAAGCGCACGAATGTATTCAACACAAGAAACGGCAACTTTTCATGTAGGCTTCCGATGCGCAAAAGATGTTAAGTGAAACAATTATTTAAAATCTTTGATTGGAATAAACATTTCAATAAACTTTAACATGGAGCCAATGTTGCTCACTTTTATTTTTCCAAACATAACAGCCATTTGCACATTTATCCTACCCCACTCGGCATCGGCATAGTTTTCATCAGAGCTTTCAACAACACATTTTGGATCGCCAATTAGTCCTTCGCTTACAGTACAAACTCCATCTTTAACTGCTACTGAAAAGGCTCCGCCATTGCTCCCGCTTATATTAAAGTGGTACAAAATATCGACACCTGCACCGGTACCCGGTTTCATTCTTTGCGGCAATGATTGAATTATTTCTTTTGCTGTTTCTAATGACATGGAAAATAGTTTTCGACAAAGGAAATAAATAATGAAGTATAAACGATAAAGTTTTATTCCACCAAGTAAGGTTGCATCTTTAATTAAAATTTATAAATCAATCCGGCATTTAAGCCTAAATTAAAATCGCGCTGACGCAGGGTGCTTGATTTTTTATACCGGTCAGTAATTGCATACTTAGTAACGATTCCTGATTGCAATGCAAAATGATCAGATAAAGAATAGCGCAATGATGAACTAACCATTGCTTTCAAATAAATCCGGTTCAATTCACTATTCATATTCGGATACAGGTCTTCGGCGGCATATGCATTTGAAAACTGATTGCCAAACAACAGCAATCCTACAGTTGAATTATCAGCCGAATGATTTAATAAATATTCAGATTGAATTCCCATCGAAACATTCCAGCTGAATCTTTTACTCGAATACATATCAAATGCCAACTGAAAATTTAAAAAGCCGGTTCGATAAAACTCACTTCCCTGAGAGTAACTTTTCGGACTGTTCAATGCTAAAGTTGTTCCGGTAATTGTACTATTCGGAGGCAGTATTTTTTCTAATGTGTATTGCTGTGTCATTTCATAAAAGCCAGCACTAAAATTCAACTCAAGGCTTTTCCATTTTGGATGCTGATAAATTAAATGAATGCTGCCATCAAAATAATGCGTTGGCAATTTTTCAATAGACTGAATGGTATCGATGTTATTTAATTTTGATTGCTGAATAATGGTTGATGACCCAATCATAACAGACCATATGCTTTTTTTATCAGTGACATAATCTAACCAGCCAATTGGCAAATCGGTTAGTCTTTTCGGTTCATCGCGAAAGGCAAATGAACATGCCTGAAGGGGCGGTGGTGGCATGGGTATAATTACATTTATTTCATGCGCTGCTAACTCATCAGGTTTTTCTGTAAATTCATTTTGCTTTTCAATAGTATTTATTTGTGAAATTGCTGGAGTATTCGTAACTGAAATTGATTTAAGAACAACATTTTTCGTTGCTGATGAAGTGGCATCAGATTTTTTAGAAGTCGCATTAACCACATTATTTGTTTCCGAATTTTTTTTATTTGATTTGTCAGCAACCTTAACTATTTCGGGTGTATTAATAGAGATATTATTGATGCTGTTCTTTTCCGAATTATTTTTTTCAATACCCAAAACATTTGCAGAAACATTTGTTGCACTTGTAGAATAATCATTAACTGTATTGTATGATTTGAAAACAAAGCCACTAACTATAAGAATTGCAAATCCAATCACATAAAACAAAATCAATAAAAACTTTTTTCTTTTTTTATCCGCAATTGCTGCTTCCACATTTAACCAAGCTGCTTTGTCCGGTTGTGGTTGAAATGCATCTGCCAGATGTTTCACTTTCATTTCCCAGTTATCTTTTTCAAACTCTTTCATATTCCTTCACTTTAAATCGTTGTTGAATTATTTGTTCCAATTTTGTCCGTGCCCGATTATACTGCGACCGGCTGGTGCTTTCAGTTATATTTAATTGCTCACTCACTTCTTTATGAGAATATCCCTCAATTGCATATAAATTAAAAACGGCTTTAAAACCATCGGGTAATTTCGAAATGCAATTGACCAGATCTTCTGATTGCAGTTTGTTCATCACTTCCGGATTAGTTGCATGATTCTTTACATCAATTTTTCCTTCGTCTTCAAACAAGTGCTTGTTTCTTGCTTTAATAAAATCCAATGCTGTGTTTACCATAATTCTTCGTATCCATGCTTCCAATGGGCCGTCGCCTTTGAATGATTTTAATCTTGTAAATACCTTTATAAATCCTTCCTGTAAAATATCTCTTGCATCTTCTCCATTTCGGGCATATCGGTAGCAAACACCATTCATATTGGCGGCAAACAAGTCATATAATCTTTTTTGAGCTGCTGCATTTCCGTTCAAACACAATTGCACCAACTCATTACCCGATTCAGTCATTCATTTTATGCAAAGTGTAAAGCTATCTGTTATCAATTAATTTTTGTTTGATAGCTTGACTGTCAACAAAGAGAAAATGCTGCATCCGGAATGAAAAAAATTACCGCCGTGCAGCGCGTATTAGGATAAACCTTTTTATATACATTCGCTTCCATCAATAAAAATCATAAATGAAAAAAATCTTTTCAATCACACTCCTCCTCTCAATCATTTCAGTTTCACTTTTTGCGCAACTGAATTATCCGCAAACCAAAAAGTGCGACACAATTACCAATTACTTCGGAACAAAAATCGCTGATCCGTATCGCTGGCTCGAAGACGATAACAGCGCTGAAACAAAGGAATGGGTGGTTTTAGAAAACAAAGTCACTTTCGACTACCTCTCAAAAATTCCATATCGCGATAAAATAAGAAAGCGTATTACCGATTTATACAATTACCCTCGTATGAGCTCACCATCACGCTCAGGTGAATATTATTTCTATTCAAAGAATTCAGGTTTGCAAAATCAATCCATCAACTATTATAAAAAAGGCATTGATGGCGAAGAACAAATTTTTCTGGATCCAAACACACTTTCAAAAGAAGGAACCGCATCAGTTGGCTTTGCCGGCTTTTCACAAAACAGAGCGAAGCTGGCATTTACCGTTTCCAATGCAGGCAGCGATTGGCAAACCATGTATGTAATGGATGTGGCTTCAAAAATTCAAACTGTCGATAAATTAGAATGGGTGAAATTCAGCGGTGCCGCCTGGAAAAATGATGGATTTTATTATTCGCATTATGATATTCCGGAAGCTGGAAAAGAACTTTCAAATGCCAATAAAAATCACAATGTATATTATCACAAACTCGGCGATACGCAGGATAAAGACGAACTCATTTATTCGGATGAAAAAAATCCATTGCGTTATCATGGTGCAGAAGTAACCGACGACGGGCGATTTTTATTTATCAATATATCAGCAGGTACAAGTGGCAATGAAATTATTGGCCGAGATTTAAACAGTGGATCTGACGATTTTAAATTGTTGTGTCCCGGATTCGATTATGATTATTCTATTCTTGATAATACCGGCAA